>JANPKP010000231.1:0-15815 GCA_031426095.1 Gemmataceae bacterium | reverse complement strand
GTCGAAGGTCGTGTCGCTGCGGCAGATCCAGCGTTCCCGCGAAGTGCCGACGAAAACGCGGGAGGGCGAGCCGCCCGTGCCGTCACGGCCGAACGAGAGGCGGTAAGTCAACCGGTGGCGGGCCGAATGCGGCGACGCTCCCGCGTTACCGCATAATTTGGTAAGGGAATCGCAACCCGCTCCCGGGCTGGGAGATGGGGCGACCCCACGTCAAAAAAGCGGGAGAATCAGGTAACGCCCGACGTCAGCGGCCTGGCGGCGGGGCCAGGGTCGGGACGCCCAGCGGGGCGACGGGGATGAGCGGCAGCTCGACGCGGGGCGGCGGCGGGACAACGGCATCCCGTGCGCTCGGCCGGCTCACCGGGCGGAACAGCGGCGGCTCGTCGGTGGGCGCGGGCGGCCGGCGGGCGGGGAGGAGGGCCGGTGCGGGCGGCCGGACGCCGGCGAACGGCGGCTCCCCGGCCGGCGGCGGGGCGACCGGCGGGAGGAGCGTGGGGACGGGGCCGGTGGGCAGTTTCTGTACCGGGACGCGGGCGGCGGGCATCGGCTCCTTCAGCACGGCCGGGCGGGCGGCGGCGAGGAACACGGCCGGGCGGGGGCGGGCCAGCGGCGGCTCGGCCGTCTGGAAGGCGACGATGTTCGCCGCCTTCTGACTCCGGTAGCCGTTGAGGTGGTACTCCCAGAGGGCGGCCTTGGCCGCGTCCCGCACGCCCGCGTCGGCGTCCCCCTGGGCCGCCCGCTCCAGGGCCAGCCCGCCCTGGGGGGAGAACGGCTTGACCGTCCCGAGCGTCGCCGCCGCCTCCGCCCGCACGCCGGCCGAGCGGTCCCGCTGGAGCGCCCCGATGAGGGCCGCCAGGAGGTCGGTGGTGGACTGCGGGTCCTGGTCGGCCAGGGCGGCGGCCGCCTCCCGCCGCTTCCCGTCGTCCGGGTCGGAGCGGAGCACGGCCGCGAGTTGCTTGCCCTTCTCCGGGTCGGCCTTGGCCTTCCCCCGGGAGAACAGCCCGGCCTCGGCCGTCGCGGCCGCGACCACCAGGACCAGTGCCGTCAGGATCAATCGGCTGCCGCTCACGGACGCCCCCGGCCGGACACCCCCGGCAGGCCGGGCTCGCGCCGCGGGGGGGTCTCCGAGAAGTCATCGGCAGGCGGGCCGGCGGACGTGCGGGAAATCGCGGACGGGCAAGCGGGGAAAGCGGCGGGGGCGGCACACCCCGGCGGCGCGACCGGCGGGACCGGAAACGCCAAAAGCCCACCCGGTGCAACGGGTGGGCTTGGTTCGGTACTCTCCGCGTCCGCTACCGCCCGAACTGGGTGGCGCTCATCGACCCGGGGGCCCCCACCTTCCCGCCACCGCCGAGCCCGGCGGCGTCCTTCTTGGGGCCGGTCGGCTTGCGGTAGCCCTCTTCCCGGGGGTTGTTGTACCGGTCCTCCTCCGGCGGGGCGACGAACGCCTCCGGGTACTTCACCTTCACGTTGTTCTTGTCGTGGTGGCAGCCCGCGGCCGCGACGACCGCCCCGGCCCACGCCGCCACCCACGCCCACAGGTACGCTCTGCCGCGCATGACACACCCTTGACCGGCGTCGGGGAGGAACGGGAACGAGAGCCGCCCGTATACCGGCCCCCGCCGCCGGTGCAAGGGGAAATGGCGAGGGCCCACCCGTTGCACCGGGTGGGCCCTCGGGGTTTTCACTCACGACTCACCACCCGGCACTCACTGCGAGGCCGGCGGGCGGCCGCCCTCGGTCTGGATGATCTCCTCCTCGGCCGTGATGATGATCCGCGGCGTGATCATGAGCATCAGGTGCCGGGTCTCGCGGCCGATGCCGACGTTCTTGAACAGCCGGTTCAGGTACGGCACCTTGCTCAGGAACGGCGGGCCGAACTCGTTGCGGCCCTCGGCCAGGTACTTGAACCCGCCCAGGAGCACCGTGCCGCCGTCCGGGCAGACGACCGTCGTCTGGACGTCGATGGTGCTGATGGCCGGCTGCTGGAGGAACTGGGTGAACGGGATCGGCTGGCCCTGCGACCCGCCCTCGAACACCGGGGTGATGAACGTCGTGACCGGGAACAGCGGGACCGTCGAACCGGTGATGGTGGACAGGGCCACCGTCGGGGTGATGCGGACGAACCGGCGGTCGGCCGACACCACCGCCTGGACGCCGATCTGGCCGCCGAGCCCGCCCTGCGTGCCGATCGGCAGCGGCGTGTTCTGGGGCACGAACACCACCTGCCCGTTCACCGAGAAGACCTGCACGTTGCTCACGAAGTAGGCGAAGTCGCTGACGCTGATGGTGGCCGTCTGGCCGTTGAACAGGGTCAGCTTCGGGGCCTGCATGATGTTCTGCCGGCGGTCGCCCTGGGCGGCCTCCATGAACATGAACACCTGGATGTCGTTGAGGAAGGCCAGCCCGAGGGACACCCCGCCGTTGTTCCCGGGGTTGTTCGGGTACCCGCCGAACCCGGGGACGGCGTACTGGAAGCTGTTCGCGCGGATCGGCACGTCCAGGTCCGGGGTGAACGTCCCGGCCGGGGTCAGGCCGGTGGTCACCCCCTTCTGGTTGATGTCGTTGATGAACGGCTCGGGGCGGAACACCTGGGTCGTCAGGTTCGGCTCGAACTTGGTGGTGCTCGTTTTCACGTTCACCGAGAAGTCCACCCCCATCCGCTCGAAGAACGTCTCGGACAGCGACACGATGCGGATCTCGACCGCCACCGCCAGGTCCTGGAGCCGCCGGAGCGAGTCGAGGAGGGCCTGCACCTCGCTGATCACGTCGCCCGTCTGGTTGACCACCAGGGCCGACCCGATGTCGAAGAACTCGACCTTGCCCGGCCCCCCCTGGGTGTCCCACGAGAACGGCCGGACCATGCCGGTCACGAGCTTGATGAGCTGCTCGTGCTTGGTCATCTGCTGGGTGTACTGGGTGCCCATGCCGCCGGTCGTGGTCCCCTGCGGGACCTGGCTGTTCTGCAGGGTGCCGCCGCCCATCGCCGAGCCCGGCACGCCGCCCGTCGTCCCGGCCATCGCCGAGTTCAGCTGCTGCCCGCCGCCGAGGCCCATCGCCCCGCGGGTGGTCTGCCCGTTGATCATGGCCTGCGGGCTGTCGATCGCGCTCTTGCTCAGAATCTTGCTCAGGTTGGCGTAGTCGGGGATGGCGAAGTTCGGGATCGGGGTGACGAGGTCGGCGACCGAGAACACCTTCGTCACCAGCCGCCCCTTGCTCTTCCGCAGGGTCGTGACCTTGACCACGTCGTTCTCGATCACGAAGCTCAGCCCGCCGCTCTCCAGGGCCAGGGCCAGGGCGTTCTTAGCCGACAGCCCGCCCTTGCCGGTGAAGTTGGCGGTGAACGGCTTGACCAGCACGTCCGACCCCTCGGCGGCGATCGACGCCTCGTCGATGTACACCGGGACGTCGGCCTTGGCCCCGATCTCCTCGATCGCCTGCCGCAGCGGGGTCTGGGTGAACGGCACCGAGATCGGCCGCTCGAGCTTCATCTCGATCTCGAACTCGGCCGGCGTTCGCGCCTTGACGTACGCCTCCCCGGGGCCCCGCTTGCCCGACCGGGCGAAGGCGTCGAGCTGGATTTCGAGCGGGTGGGCGGTCGTGACCACCGGGCCGACGCGGTCGGCGTCGTTGAGCCCGCCGAGGACCAGCTTCTCCTTGTCGTCCTTGATGGCCTGGGCTTCCTTCACCCGCCGCTGCACCTTGGCCATCTCGGCCAGGGCGGCGACGGTGGCGTCGTCGGGGTCGAGCTGCTTGGCCTGGAGGGCCACCTTTTCGGCCTCGGCGTAGTTCTTCTCGACCTTCACGAGGTGGTTGAACCGGCGGACCAGCTTGCCGATCTCGGCCTTCCGCTGCTCCTCGGCCGCCCCCTTCTCGTACACCAGCTCGCGGGCGGCCTTCTTGTCCCGCCGCTCGCCGGCCAGGTAGTCGGCCTGCCCCTTCATGGTCCGGAACTGCTCGGCCCGGGTCTCGATCGGCTCCAGGAGCCGCTTCACGTCGGCCGGCTCGACGCCGGCCGCCCGCACCCGGTTGGCGTAGTCGGCCAGCAGGCCCATCGCCACGTCGGCCTCCAGCCGGCCCATCGCCGACTGGGCGTCCTGCATCACCTTCAGCCCCTCGCTCCGGAGCTTATCGACCTTCACCCGCCGCATGGCGTCGGCCTGCCGCAGGGGGGCGTCGGACCCGCCCGCCTTGGGGGCCAGCGCCTCGGCCGCCGGGACCGGCGGGAGGCCGTCGGCCGCGGCCTGGCTGCCGGCCGGGCGGACGGCCGACTCGCCGCCCTTCTTGTCGAGCTGGGCCTGGCAGGCGGCCATCAGCTCGTCCCGCTTGGCCCGCTTGTCGGCCGGCAGGAGGGTCGGGTCGGTGAGGGCCAGCACCCCGCCGGCGTGGCGGTAGTCGCGGGCCGCGTAGGAGGCGGCCGCCGCGTCGAACGCCTTGAGGGCCGACGCCTTGTCCGCCAGGTACTTCTCCGCGTCGATCTGGTTGAGCAGCCCCTTGGCCTCGTCCTGCACGCCGCCCGCGTTGTACGCCCGCAGGGCGATCTGGCGGGCGTTCGCGAAGTCCCCCTTGCGGAACTCCAGGGCGGCCGCGTCGAGCATCTGCCGGCCGGTGACGGCCCCTCCCCCGAGGCTCGTCTTGGCCGACGTGGAGGGCGGCAGCGAGGCCGGGGCGGCCACCATCCCGGGCATCCCGGTCACGTCCGGGCGACCGGCGACGGTCGTCGGCATCGGCGGGACCATCGCCATCGGGGCGGCCGGCGTTTCGACGGCCGGCGGCGTCACCGCCAGCGGGGTGGTCGGCGTCACGGGCGGCAACACTTCCGGCGTGGGGACCGGTGGCGTCGTCACCGGCGAAGCGGCCGGCGTCGTCGCAACCGGGGGAACGCCGGCCGCGACCACGGGGTTCATCGGGGCGGGGGCGGCCGCCTGCTTGAGGGCCATCTGCGCCTCGACCACCGGGCGGCCGTACAGCCCGACCCCCTGGGCGATGTCGGCGGCGGCCGCGAGGGCGGCGTCGGCCCGGGCGAAGTCCTTCTGGGCCGTCAGGGCCTGGCCCTCGCGGACGAGGCGGTCCATCTCCTCGGCCCCGCGGGCCTTCAACTCCTGGATCAGGATGCCGGGGTACGGCTCGCCGGGGGCGAACGCGGCGTTCTGCCGGCCGGCCTCGTCGTACTTCGCCATGGCGGCCCCGAAGGCCCCCTTGTCGGCGAGTTGCCGGCCCTCGGCCATGAGCTTGAGGGCGGACACCTTGCGGGGGTCGACGGCCGGGGCCGGGCGGGGCGTCGCCGCGACCGTCGGCACCACGGGGGCGGGCGCGGTCGCCGGCGGGGCACCCGCGCCGACGCGGGCGGTGCCGGACCGGGTGTCGGTCCTGGCGACGCCGGCGGCCGGCACCACGGTCGTGGGCCGGGCGGCGACCGGGGTCGTTCCGGGGGTCGCGGGGGTGGCCCCGGCCGCGACCGACGCGGAAGCCTGGCGGACGGCCGGCGGGGTCGCCGCGGCGGGCGTTCCCACGGCGGCCACACCCGGGCGGCCGGCCTGCGTCGTCGGCGGCACCGGGACGCGGGCGCGGGCCACCATGAGGGCGGCTTCCACGTCCTTCACCAGCTTGTCGGCCCGGTCGCCGCGGTCCCAGACCGTGTACGGCCCGTGGAGTTGCTCGGCCCGGCGGGCGGCCTGGAGGGCTTGATCCAGGTTATACGTGCGTTCGGCGTCGGTCCCGGCCTTCTGGTCGAGCTTGCCCCGGCCGATCACCACCAGGCGGGCGGCCTCGGCCTTGTCGGCCTTGGTCCGGGCGGCGGCCACGTCCCGCTCGAGGGCCGCCGGGGTGTCGTCGAACACGCCCCACTTGACCCCGGGGTCGCTCGCCTTCACCCGCCGGGCCGTGTCCTGGGCCGCGTCGAGGTTGCCGGCCGCCAGCGCCCGCCGGCCCTCCTTGAGCAGCGCCTTGATCTCGGCCGTCGGCCCGGCCGCGGACGGCCCGGTCGGCAGCCCGGCGGCGGACGAGGGCCCCCCGGCCGGCATCCCGAGTGCCCCCGGCGGCGGCGGGGGCACGGCCCGCGACGCCCCCGGTTGGCCGAACTGCTGGGCCGACGCCGCCGCCGCCGTGCCGCCGGTGAGCACCGGGACGAGCAGCAGGCGGGCCGCGACGCGCTTCCAGTCCCACGTCCTTGCCTGGAACACCATGGCCTCCTTCCCCTCCACACGAAGACCCGCGGTTGCGGCCCGCACGTCCCCCGACGTTCCCGGCCCCGGGGGTTGAACCCCGGGCCGGCGGCCGACCGAACCGACGCCCCCGGTCGCCGCCCCAGCAGCGTCGGGTCGTGGCCCCAGGGCGTGAGCCCCGGGCGCGATAGTTTGTGCGAAAGCGGCCGGGGGTATATCGGTGGCCAAAAGTGGGGTCAAGGCGATTCGCTCAAGTCCGCCGGCGGGCCGAACGAAGGGCGATCGTTACCGGATTTTACCGCAACAACGCGATTGGGTTCGCCCGATCCGCCGGCCCGCAAACGGGATGTGAATCCCGCTCCCACATTAACCGGTAACGCGGGAGCGTTGGGTCAATTTGCCCCATCCCGCCGCTCCGGGCTTGCGTGCGGCGTCACGCCCGCCTCGGACGCCGCACGAGTAGCGGAGTTCAGTCGCCTCCTGGTGTGGCGACCCCGTCCGCCGACGGGGAACCGTCGGCATGACCACCGAGGAACGCGACGGCTTTGAGGTCTCCCGGGGCCGCCGGCGGGTGATAAATTGGGGCCGGTCGTGCCGTATTTTCCTCGGGACCGCCGTCCCGCACCCGACCGGGCCACCGGCCCGCCCCCACCCCGGAGCGACTCATGGCGAAGCTGACCCTCGACCAGGCCGGTCAGGCGTTCACGGCCGACCCCGGGACGTTCCTCCGCAAGAACATCGTCACCATCGCCAGCGGCGGGTCGAAGGCGAAGGCCGGGGTGAACGTCTTCCTGATGAGCGACAACACCCACCACGACAAGGGGTTCACGACCGGCCTCAGCGGCAAGCTCGGGAAGACGAAGGACCGGCAGGCGTGGCGGGTGACGTGGGTGCGGCTCGGGTCCGACCCGGTCAACCCCGGCGAGTTCGCCGCCCACTACGTGCCGATGGTGCAGACCAGCCAGCCCAGCCACGTCATCATGCCCGGGGCCAGCGTCTCCCCCGTCGACCTGATGGTCACGTCCCAGCTCACCGGCTGCGCGTTCGGGGTGGGGAGCAAGTCCGACGGGACGGTGTTGGTGACCCACATCCAGCCGAACCAGGGCATCAAGGACGCGGGGGACCGGGCCGACGACCTGAACGAGGCCATGAACACCAGCCTGGCCAAGCTCAACGTCAAGTTCGTCCACGGCCGGGACGACGACGGGTACTCGGGGTCGAGCACGGTGGTCGGCAAGCGGGTCAACAACGAGTGGGTGTTCTACCTCCAGGACCACGGCACCTGCCAGTACACCTACCAGAGCGACAACGGCAAGGCGAAGGGGACGGGCAAACTGCTCGAGCGCGTCCAGGTCATGGACTGAACGAAACGCCCCCGGCGGCCTCACGGCTCCCCCGCTCGCGGGCCGGGCGGCGGGGCCGCCGGCAGCGGCAGCGCCCCCGGGTCGAGGAGGAACTGGTGCCGCCGCCCGGGGACGTTGTCGGCGTCCACCAGCACCTTGTCGCGCTGCCGCAGAACGTCCACCGCGGCTTGTAAGCGCAGGCGGAAGTCGATGAGCGCCCGCCGACGGACAGGACGTACTCGGCGGCCTACCGGTCGGGGTCGGCGGCCGGGCCCGGCGGGGGGAGCGGCTTGGCCGTCGGCTCGACCGCCCCGCCGTTCCAGACGATCTTGCACCCGGGCAGGGCCTTCTTCAGCGCATCGACCCCGGCGGCCGTCACCTTCGTCTGGTCCACGTGCAACCGCTCCAGCCCCGTGAGCTTGGCCAGGGCGGGCACGCACCCGTCGTCCACGTTGCCGCACCCGGCCACCCCCAGCACCCGCAGCGCCGGGCACCCGGCCAGGTCGGCCAGCCCCTTGGCGGTGACGCCCGTGTAGTTCAGGGTCAGAACCCGGAGCTTCTTCGCATCCTTCGCCAGCGGCCCGAGGGTCGCGTCCGTGATCGGGTTGCCGCCGATGTTCAGATCCTCCACGTTCCCCAGGTCGAGGGCGGCCAGGTCGGCGTCCCCCACGTCGAGGCTCCACACGCCGAGCTTCTTGAGGCCCTTCGACCGGCTGAAGTACACGAGGGCCGCGCCGCTCGCCTTGGTGGAGTTGATCTCCACCGTTTCGAGCGTCGTGCACCCGTCGAGGTGGGCCAGCCCCTTGTCGTCCACGGCGGCCCCGTGCATCCACAGCCACTTGACGTTCTTGCACCTCGCCAGCGGGGCCAGGCCGTCGCCGGTCAACCGCTGGTTGTGCCCCAGCTCGATCCCGACCAGGGTGAACCGCTCGGCCGGCAGGTCGGCGGCCTTGGCGTACTCCTTCTCCCCGCCGTCCACCCGCACCCGCCCGCCGACCGACAGGACGTACTCGGCGGCCGCCCGGTCGGTGTCGGCGTCCGCGGCCGGCGGGGGGTTCGGCTTGGCCGTCGGCTCGACCACCCCGCCGTTCCACGCGATCCGGCAGCCCGGCAGCGCCTTCGCCAGCGCGTCGACCCCGGCGGCCGTCACCTTCGTCTGGTCCACGTACAACCGCTCCAGCGCCGTGAGCTTGGCCAGGGCGGGCACGCACCCGTCGTCCACCTTGCCGCACCCGACCACCTCGAGCGCCCGCAGCGCCGGGCACCCGGCCAGGCGGGCCAGCCCCTCGGCGGTCACCCCCGTGTACCGCAGGTTGAGAACCTGGAGCTTCTTCGCCTCCTTCGCCAGCGGCCCGAGGGCGGCGTCCGTGATCCGGGTCGCCCCGACGTTCAGTTCCTCCACGTTCCCCAGGTCGAGGGCGGCCAGGTCGGCGTCCCGCACGTCGAGGCTCCACAGGCTGAGTCTGCGGATGCCCTTCGACCGGGCGAAGTACCGCAGGGCCGCGCCGCTCGCCTTGGAGTGGGCCAGGATCACCTCTTCGAGGGTCGTGCAGCCGTCCAGGTGGGCCAGCCCCTTGTTCCCCACGGCGGTGCCGTGCAGGCCCAGCCACTTGACGTTCTTGCACCCGGCCAGGGGGGCCAGCCCGTCGTCGGTCACCCGACCGTTCACGGACAAGTTGATTCGGGTCAGGGTGAACCGCCCGGCCGGCAGGTCGGCGGCCCGGGTGATGTACTTCTCCCCGTCGTCCACCCGCACCCGCCCGCCGACCGACAGGACGTACTCGGCGGCCTCCCGGTCCGTGTCGGCCGCCGGACCTGGCGGGGGGTTCGGCTTGGCCGTCGGCTCGCTCACCCCGCCGTTCCACGTGATCCGGCAGCCCGGCAGCGCCTTCGCCAGGGCGTCGACCCCCGCGAACGTGACCTTGGTGTCCTTCAACTCCAGGTTCTTTAGCCCCGTGAGCTTGGCCAGGGCGGGCACGGACCCGTCGTCCAGCTTACCGCACCCGTTGAGCCCCAGCGACCGGAGCGACGGGCACGCGGCCAGGCGGGCCAGCCCCTCGGCGGTGACGGCCGTGTAGCTCAGGGTGAGAGTCGCGAGCTTATTCGACTCCTTCAGCGGCCCGAGGGCGGCGTCCGTAATCCGGGTGCCTCCCAGGTTGAGGTTCTCCACGTTCGCCAGACTCAGGACGGCCAGGTCGGCGTCCCGCACGTCGACCATCCAGAGGCCGAGCAGACGAATCCCTTTGGACTGGGCGAAGTACCGCAGGGCCGCGCCAGTCGCCCGGGACATGTTCAGGTTGACATCTTCGAGGGTGGTACACCCGTTGAGGTGGGCCAGCCCCTTGGTGCTGATCGCGGTGTTGAACAGCCCCAATACCTTGAGGTTCTTGCAGCGGGCCAGCCGGGCCAGGCCGTCGTCGGTCGCCCTGCTGCCTGTCAGGCTGACCTGCGTCACGGCGAACCGCTCCGCCGGCAGGTGGGCCGGCCGGCTGATGTCCTTCCTCTCGTCGTTGATCCGCACCTGCCCGCCGACGGACAGGACGTACTCGGCGGCCTCCCGGTCGGGATCGGCGGCCGGGTCGGGAGGGGGGAGCGGGTCGATTCCCGGCGGCGTTGTCGCCACGGCCGGTGGCTTCGGAGGTTCGGGGGGCGGTGGGTTTGGCTGCGGGTCCGGTTCGAGCCCGACCCGGACCACCTCGCGGCCGCCCCGGCTCACGGTCACGAGTTCCTGCCGCACCGGCTTCCCGTCCTTGGTGGCGAGCACCGTGTACTGCCCGGGCTTCAGGCGGATCTCCTTCGCCCCGGCCCCGGTGATCGTCAGGTCTTGGCCGTCCACGGACACGCTCACGCCGGGGTCGTCCACCTCCACGACGAGCGTGCCGGCGGGGGAGAACAGGCGGACGACGGTGCCCCCGACGCGGGTGACGCCGGCCGCCTCGGCCGCCCCCAGCCCGGCGAGCAGGACGCCGATGAGGGCCGCCGCCGCGACCCCCCGGCGGCGGCGGGGCGGACGGCCGACGGCCACGGCCTCGGGGGCCTTCGGCGGCTCGGCCGGGGCGGGGGCCGGCCGCGGCTCGAACCGGCCGGCGGCCAGGATGTCGGCCACCTCCCGGGCCGAGGCGGGGCGGCCGGCCGGGTCCTTGGCGTGCAGGGCGGCGATCAGGGCGGCCAGCCAGGCGGGCACCTCGGGGATGACCTCCCGGACCGGCCGCGGGTCGTCCTCGACCACCCGCCGGAGGACGGCCAGGGTGGTGGCGGCCCGGAACGGCGGGCGGCCGGTGCACATGGCGTAGAGGACGCCGCCGAGGCTGAACAGGTCGCTGCGGGCGTCCACGGCCAGCCCCTGGGCCTGCTCGGGCGACATGAACAGGGGGGTGCCGGCGATCACCCCGCTCTGGGTCACGCTGGCGTCGTCCGGGGTGCGGGCCAGCCCGAAGTCGGTGAGCTTCACCCGGTCCGTGCCGGCCTCGATGAGGACGTTGCCCGGCTTGATGTCGCGGTGGATCAGCCCGGTCGCGTGGGCGGCCGCCAGCCCGGAGGCGATCTGCCCGCCGACCCGGGCCACCTCGGGCGGGTCGAGCGGGCCGGTCCCGTCGATCCGCTCCTGGAGGGTCTGGCCGGCGACGTATTCCATGACCAGGAACGGGACCGGCTTGTCCTCGACGGCGTGGATGCTCACGACGTTGTCGTGGCGGACGGCGGCCGCCGCCCGGGCCTCGCGGAGGAACCGCTTGCGGGCCGGCGAGGTGGCGGCCAACTCCGGGGCCATCACCTTGACGGCGACCGGGCGGCGGAGGACCTCGTCGACCGCCTTGAGGACGATCCCGCAGCCGCCCCGGCCGAGCACCTCCCGCACGTCGTAGTGCCCCAGCCGGCCGAGCGACCCGGGCCCGGCCGGGGGCCCGAGGAAGGACAGGTCGACCTCCCCGCCGGCCGCGTCCCCGGCACTCGTCTCGTCCGGGGACGCCCGCCCGCCGGGGGCGAGCTGTTCGAGGGCCGGCACGGCGAGGAACTCGCTCGACCGCCCGTGGGCCGCCAGGAGGGCGTCGACCCGCCGCCGCAGGGCCGCGTCGCCGCCGCACGCCCGGGCCAGGTAGTCGGCCCGCCGGCCCGGGTCGGCCACATCCAGTGCGGCCAGGAAGATGGTCTGCTCGTTCACGGACGACCCCCTCGCGTCGGCCCCTCGCCTCACCCCCACACCCCCAATGCGTCGTCCCGGGCCGGGCCCGGCCACAATTCGTCAGCAATCCCCGCCGGCCCCCCCGCCGCCCCCCATCTCGCGGCGGAGCCAGGCCCGGGCGTAGGTCCACCGCCGCCCGGCCGTGCGGGGGGAGACGCCGAGGCACCGGGCGGCCTCCGGGACCGTCAGCCCGCCGAAGTAGGTGAGCTGCACCAGCTCGGCCGCCCGCGGCTCGACGGCCGCGAGTTTCGCCAGGGCGTCGTCCAGGGCGAGCAGGTCTTCCCGGAGGACGTCCGGCGGCCGGGCCGGGGCGTCGGCCAGGGGCACCCGGGTCATCCCGCCCCCCCGCTTGAGCCGGCGGCGGCGGCGGGCGTGGTCGACCAGGATGCGGCGGACGGCGGTGGCGGCGGCCGCGAAGAAGTGCCCGCGGCCGGCCCACCGCTCGGGGTTCGCCCCCCCGACCAACCGCAGGTACGCCTCGTGGACCAAGGCCGTCGGCTGGAGCGTCAGGCCGGCCGGCTCGTCGGCCAGCCGCGCGGCCGCGAGCTTCCGCAGCTCGTCGTACACCAGCGGGAGGAGCCGGGCGGCGGAGAGCGACTCGCCCGCCCCGGCGGCCCCCGCGGTCCCGTCCGGCTCGCTCATCGGTCTCACCCCACCCGGTCGGGTCCGGGCGGCCGGAGAACGCCCCGCCGGCCGCCGCCGTCAGTTTATGGAATCCCCGCTCCCGGGAACGGCCGTCCGAACGGGCGGGATTACGGCTCCCCCGTCCGGACCGCCGGCGGCGGGAGCACCGGCGGCCGCACGGCGTCGGGGTCGAGCAGGAAGAGGTGCCGCCGGCCCGGGAGGGTGTCGGCGTCCACCAGCACTTTGTCTCGCTGCCGGAGCACGTCCACGGCGGCATGGAGGCGCAGGCGGAAGTCGATGAGCGCCCGCCGGCCGGCCAGCAGTTCGCGGGTGCGGGCGGCGAGGTCGGCATCGACGTGCGTGGCGGCCTCGCCGGCGGCGACGCGGGCCGCCTTCTCTTGCGCGTGCTGGGCCTGTTCGGCGGGCGTAAGCTCGTTGCGGGCCCGGTGCCACCCCAGGAAGGCGTCGGCACTCGCGGTTGCCTCGGCCGCCCGCGCGGCGGCTTCCGCGTCGGCTTGCCGGACGAGCCGGAAGGCGGTCTCGTCGGCCCGCCGCCGCGTCCGGATCGCCTCGGCCTCGGCTTCGTTCACCACCTTGTCCCGCTCCTGAATCGCGGTCGCCACCGCGTGGTACGACGCCACCACGCCCTGCGGCGGGTGGAGGTCGTGGAGCGTCAGCCCGTCGAGCTTCACGCCAATTCCGCCGGGGACGGCTTCGTTCAACCGGGCGTCGAGCCGCGTCAGGACGTCGCGCTCGAAGCCGGCCCGGCCGACGGTGAGGAGGTCGAGGAAGCGGCGGCCGGCGACCGTTTCCCGCAGCACCGCTTCGGCCGCGGACCGCACCACCGCGTCCGGGTCGCGGCTGGCGAACAGGAACCGCCGCGGGTCGGCGACGGTGTACCGCACGGTCGCCAGCACCTCCACGAGGTCGCCATCGCCGGTGATCATTTCGCTCTCGTCGGTCAGCCGGCTCACCCCCTCGGCGTGCCCGCTCGCCCACGTCAGCCCGCCGGCGGCCGGGGCCGCGGCTCGCGCCTCGGGCAGCGGGCGGAAGCCGACTTCCACCAGGCGGACCTCGGCGGGGCGGACGCGGGTCACGTCCTCGACCGGCCACGGCCAGCGGACGTGCAGCCCCGGTTCGAGGTCGGCCGCGACGGCCCCGAACCGCCGCACCACCGCCACCTCGGCGGCGTCCACCCGCACCACGCTCGACGCCAGCCACGCCGCGAACAGCAGGACGCCGGCCGCGACCGCGACGGGCTTGCGGCGGTCCACCACGGCGTCGAACAGGTCGTGGGCGTGGACGGTGTCGAGCCAGCGGTCGAACCGCTTCAGCGCCCCGCGGACGCGGTCGTCGGCGGCCCGCTCGAAGGCGAGCAGCCGCATCGAGTTCAACAGCACGAGGAGCGAGCCGAGTTGGTGGTACAGCACGCCGGCGAGCGGGGCCTTCTCGTACCACTCGGCCGACGGGGCGAACAGCGGCCAGAGCCAGCCGGTGACGACGATTCCCACGACGTTGAAGCCGAACGCGAAGACGACGATGTTCTGCCGCACCACCCGCACCGTTTCGCGGGAGAGGCGGACGAGCAGCGGCAGCGACCGGAGCGGGTCGCCCATGAGGACGACGTCGCCGGCCTCGGCGGCCACGTCCGTGCCCGACCCGACGGCGATCCCCACGGCGGCGACCGCGAGGGCGGGGGCGTCGTTGACCCCGTCGCCGACGAAGGCGGTGGTGGAAGGAGTCAGGGGCCAGGAGTCGGGAGCCAGGGAAGAAACTCTGGTCTGGGCTTCCTGGCCCCTGGCCCCTGGCCCCTGGCCCCTGCTCCGCACCCACTCCGCCTTCCCCCCGGGCAGCAGTTCGGCGTGGACCTCCGTCACCGCCACGCGCTCGGCCACGGCGTTCGCCACCGCCGCCCGGTCCCCGGTGAGCAGCGCCACGGGGTGAATGCCGAGCGCCCGAAGTTCCGCGACCACCTCCGCCGCCCCGGCGCGAATCGCGTCGCGGGCCCCGACCACGCCGACGACCACGCCGGCCTTCGCCACGAAGAGGGACGTTTGCCCGGCGTCGTCGAGCCGCTGCCGGGCCGCGAGGGCTTCGGGCGGGAGCGGGACGCCGCGTTCTTCGAGGAGCCGCTGCGTGCCGACGACCACGGGAACGCCATCAACGGTGGCCGAGACGCCGCCGCCGGGGTGGGCCTGGAAGCCCTCGACGGCGGGGAGTGTCAAGCTCCTGTCGGCGGCGGCCCTCAGCACGGCGCGGGCGAGGGGGTGTTCACTCCCCTGCTCCACCGCCGCCGCGAGGGCCAGCACGTCGTCGGCGCTCAACTCGGCGAGCGGGACCACGTCGCCGAGTTCGAGCCGGCCTTCGGTGAGCGTGCCCGTCTTGTCGAAGGCGAACGCGGTGACGCCGGCCAGGCGTTCGAGGGCCGCCCCGCCCTTGATGAGGACGCCGGTGCCGGCCAACCGTCCGAGGGCCGCGATGACCGCCGCGGGGGTGGCCAGGATGAGGGCGCACGGGCAGGCGACGACCAGCACCGCGAGGGCCGGGTACGCCGCCACCCGGGCCGCCGCCGCGTAGCCGACGCCCCGCGAGTCGGCCGTCGCCGGCTTCACCTGGAAGGCGACGTTCGCCGCGAACGTGACCGCCGCGAGGGCCAGCACCACGGGGAGGAAGTAGCGGGCGAGCCGGTCGGCGTGGCGTTCGGACGGGGCCTTGTCGCGGAGCGCCTGGGCCGTCAGGTCGATCACCCGGCCGGCCACCGTCTCCTTCTTCACACGCCGGGCTTCGACGGTGAGCGTGCCGTCGGTCACGACCGACCCGGCCAGCACGCCGTCGCCCGGCCCCTTGTCGACGGGCACACTCTCACCGGTGAGGGCGCTCGCGTCCACCGCCGACCGGCCGGCCGTGACCACGCCGTCGACGGGGACTTTACCGCCGGGCTTCACCACCACGTGATCGCCGACGATCACGTCGGCGGTGAGCGTGCGGACTTCCTGGCCGTCGCGGAGCACCCAGCAGCGCTGCGGGAAGAGTTCGGCGAGCGAGCCGAGGGCCCGTTGCGTGCGGGCGAACGTGAACGCTTCGAGGCACTCCCCGGCGAGGCCGACGAACACGACCTCGGCGGCCACCAGCGGTTCCCCGAGCACCACGGCCGCGACGCACGCCAGGGCGAGGGCGAGATCGGCCCCGACCTTACCGTCGAACAGGGCGTCGAGCGAGGCGTACAAGACTCTCGCCCCGCCGAGGACGGCGGCGATAAGGGCGAGCCGGTAGCCGAAAAGCGTGCGGCCCCACGCGCCGAGTTCGACCCCCTGCCCTCGCAGCCACCCTTCGAGCGGCGGCCACAGGTCGGCGGCGAGGAGCGTGCCGACGACGGCCGTGAGGGCGTACAGCCCCAAAGGAGCGTCGGAGCGGAACGGGTCGCCGGCGGTGTCGATCTGGCGGTGCATGGGGGCGCGAATCTGTTTTGTAGGGTGGGACAAGTCCGCGCAGTCCCACCGTCCT
>JANPKP010000230.1:0-2977 GCA_031426095.1 Gemmataceae bacterium | reverse complement strand
GGACTGCGCCGAGCCTTGTCCCACCCTACAGATCACCCCGGCTCCGCGGCCAGCTCCCGCATCGCCTCCCGCACCGTGCCCGACTGGGGGACGCTGTTGGCCTCGTAAATCTGGTTCATCCCGATGCCCGGGACGTGCTTGCCGAGGAGCACGCGGGGGCGGACCGACAGGTCGTAGAAGTGTTCGTCCACCACCCGCCGGAGGAGGTGTTCGCCGAAGTTCGTCACCTCCGTGTCCTCGTTCACGACGAGGATTCGCCCCGTCTTGGCCACGCTGCGGGAGATCGCGTCCCAGTCGTAAGGGAAGATGCTCCGCAGGTCGATCACGTCGAAGCCCCAGCCGTGGTCGGCGGCCAGCTCGTCGGCGGCCTGCACGCACAGGGGCAACGTGCGGCCGTAGCTCACCACCGTCGCCGTGTCGCCCTCGCGGACGAGCGCGGCCTTCCCGATGGGTACGACGTGGTCGCCCACGTCCGGCCAGCGGGGCTGCCAGCCGGTGCGGTCGGCCCCCACGGGGGCGTCGATCATCTTCGACAGCTCGGCCGCGTCCTCCGGCTCGCCGGGCAGGAGTGCGTCCGACTTCGCCCGCAGCAGCGCCTTCGGCAGCAGCACCATCACGGGGTTCGGGTCCTTGATGGCGGCGAGCATCAGCCCGTAGGCGTCGGGGGCGTTGGACGGGACGACGACCTTCCACCCGGCGAGGCGGCTGGCCCAGCTCTCGAAGCTGTGCGAGTGGTACAGGCTGCCGCGGATGCCCGACCCGGTGGGCGTCATGAGCACAAGGGGCATGTCGAACGCCCCGCCGCTGGCCCACCGCTGGTTGCCGGCCAGCTTCATCAGGTCGAGGACGTTGAAGGCGTAGTCGGCGAACTGGATCTCGCACACCGGCCGCCCGCCGGCGTAGGCGATGCCCATCGCGGTGCCGAGGATGCCCCGCTCGTCGAGCGGCGTGTTCCAGGCCGTCTTCAAGCCCTGCGTGGCGGTGAACACGCCGCCGAGCGGGGGGCCGACGTCCTGGCCGAACACGTCGGTGACGCCGAGGTGCGTCTCGCCGTAGTGGAGGGCCATCCTGACCGCCTGGACCATCGTGGCCATGTCGCCCTCACCGCCGGCCCGGCAGTCCGGTGTAGTCCCGGGGATAAACGGCGTCCACCGCACTGTCCGCGTAGGTGAACCGCTCCACGTCGGCGGGCGTCGGCTCCGCTTCCGTCACCGCCTCGGCGGCGGCGGCGTCGGCTTCGAGCTTCGCCTCGGCCTTCAGGCGGTCGATCCCGTCGCCGTCGATGGCCCCGGCGCTCAGTAGCTTCTGCTCGAAGAGGGCGAGGCCGTCCGCCTCGGCCCAGTTGCGGCCGGCCCCGCTGGACGAGGAGTGGCCGTGCAGCCGGCTCACGGTCGCTTCGAGGAGGAACGGCTTCCGCTCCCGCCGGCAGTACCGCATGGCCCGGTCGAGGGCGTGCCACGACGCGATCGGGTCGTTCCCGTCCACCGTCTCCGACCGCACGCCGTAAGGGATCGCCCGGTCGGACAGCCGCCGCTCGCCGTGGACGCTCCCGGCCGGGGTCGAGATGCCCCACCCGTTGTTCGTCACGATCATCAGGACGGGAAGCTCGCGGCCCGGGCGGGTGCTCCAGTTCAGGCACGTCTCGAAGTCCCCCTCGGCCGTGCCCGCGTCGCCGCCGACGACCACCGAGATGCCCTCGCCGCCGTGCCGCTTCTGCACCAGCGCCGTGCCCGGGGCCATCGAGAATTGCACCTCGATCACGCTCGACACGGGCACCACGTTCCAGGCCGGCACCGCGTAGTGGCCGACGAAGTTGCGGCCGCGGGAGTGGGGGTCGGTCCACCGCATGCACAGCTGGCGGACGTGGTCGAGCATCGGCATCCCCATCGCCAGGAGGACGCCGGCACTGCGGTAGTGGAGGTGGAGGTAGTCGAAGGCCGGGCCGGAGCCCTTGTGGAGTTGGAGCCCGAGGCAGACGTTGAACGCCTCCTCGCCCGGCCCGCCGATCCAGAAGTACGCCTCGCCCGACTTGGAAAGCTTGATGGAGCGCTCTTCGAGCGCCCGGGTGCGGACCATCTGGCGGAACAGGGTGAGGGCCAGTTCCTCGGACAGAACCTCCCGCCCGCTGCGGACGGCCGCCACCCCGTGCCGGGTGGCCGCCCGGCCGCGGGGGGCGGGGCCGGCCTCGTCCTCGTCGGATGAATCCTCGCTGTTGCTCGTGTCGGGCATGGCGGGCGTCCTCCGGCGTGCCGTCTTCCTTCCGGAGCGTGCTTCGAGGGCGGGTGTTACGAACCCGGGCGGGCCGCGACGCTCTCGCGCCCCGGGCCGGCGGCCGTACCCGCCTCACCGTCACGCCTACCGCATTATACCTCGCCGCCGGCCGCGTCGAACGGGGCGAAACGGATTCCGGCTGGCGGGCGTGACAGCACCATCGACCGCCGCCGGCCCGCACTCCAGCGAATCGGCGGAGCGGGAGTATGCCCGGGAGGCGGGGGGGCGGGGAAGGCGAGTTTGCCGGCCGCGAGACGTGGGGGGATCAGTCGCCCCGGAACAGCCGGCCGAGGTCGGGCACGATCACGGTGTCGGCCCTCCGCTCGACGGCCCCGCGGACGAGGCCCGCCGCCGCCGGCAGCTCGCGGGCGGACGCCGCGTGCGGGAGCGGCAGCGGCAGCACCTCGACGTGCGGCCGGGCGAGCAGGCCGACGACCGCCCGCGACCCGGGCACGCCGACGACCACGAGGCGGGGCGGAACGTCGGCCGGGAACGGGGCGAACCCGAGCCGCCGGCCGAGGTCGACGACGGGGAGCGGCCGGCCGCGCCACTCGGCCAGCCCGGCGAGCCAGCCGTCGGCCCCCGGCAGGGGCACGACCCGCCCGGGCGTGACCACCTCGCGGACGTGCCGCAGGGCGAACGCGAACGACACGGGCCGCTCGCCGGCCGCCGCGTCGGAGCAGCGGAGGAGGAGGACGCGGCCGGG
>JANPKP010000229.1:0-2350 GCA_031426095.1 Gemmataceae bacterium | reverse complement strand
CGTTGAACAACTGCGGCAGCTCGTCCAGGTTCGTCGCCCGCAGCAGCGCCCCGAGCCGCGTGCGGCGGGGGTCGTCGTGGGCCGTCATCACCGGCCCGCCGGCCTCGGCGTTCACGTGCATGGTGCGGAACTTGAGCATCGAGAACGTCCGCCCGTTGAGCCCGCACCGCTCCTGGCGGTAGAGGACCGGGCCGGGGCTCGTCAACTTCACGATCAGGGCGAGGGCCGCCAGCAGCGGGGCCAGCACCACGATGCCGACGAGGGCGAGAAGGGCGTCCATCGCCCGCTTCACCACCATGTTGAGGCCGAAGTGCGGGCTCTCGCGGAGGCCGATTACCGTCATCCCGTGCAGGTGGGTCGTGGTCAGGGCCAGGCCCGAGAGGGCCGGCACGTCGGCCACGAGTTGCACGTCCACGACCGTCTGCGAGAGGGCGTCGAACACCCGGCGGGCGTCGGCGTAGCGGTTGAGCGGCAGGCAGATGAACACGTGCTCGACGTGGTGCGCTTCGACCAGCGCCGGGAGTTCGGCGATCGTGCCGACCACCGGCAGGTCCGTCGAGCCGACGGCGGTCGAATCTTCGACGTACCCGACGGGGCGGATGCCGGTCCACGCCACCTGGCGGAGCGAGCGGGCGGTGCGGCGGGCGAGCCGGCCGGTGCCCACGATCAAGGCGTGGTTCTGGTTCACCCCACGCTTCCGCAGGTGCCGCACGAGCGTCCACACGGCCCGCCGGCCGGCGACCACGCCGAGGAACGACAGGCCCGCGAACAGCCCCATCACCGGCCGGGACTCGTAGTGCGCCTGGCGGGCGAAGCTGGTCGCCATCACCAGCAGCGCGAGCAGCCCGACGCCCTTCCCCACGGCGGCCAGTTCCTCGCGGAAGCGGCGCATCCGGTGGACCTCGTACATGCCGGCGTAGCGGTACGCGACGAGGGTGAGGATGACGACGAGCGGCAGGGTGGCGACGTAGGCGTCGAGGGGAGGCACGTCGTGGTGGACGGGGAGGAAGTTGGTGCGGAAGCGTAGCAGGTACGCCCCGAGCCAGGCGGCGACCGTGAGGCCCACGTCCTGGACGAGGAACCCGACGCGGAGCGGTTGACTGGTGCGCTTGGTCATGGCGTCCCCGCCCCCGCCATCCGTGCCGGAGGGGGACCGACTTTTACCCGCCCCGGCGGTGTGGTGTCAAGGCTCCTAAGATATCGGTCGTGGGGGTGCCACCACTTGACCCGGAGGATGGGCCGTGCCGACCGCCGACCAGTTGCTCGCCAGGCTTTACGCGATCCGAAAAGACTACGCCGACGACCCCGAGGACGAGACGTACCAGGCCCTGCACGCGGCCTTCATGTTCGTGTCGTACAACATGGGCTCGTTTAAGGAGTTCGTAAAGCGGGAGGCGGAGAAAACAGGGAAGTGAAGTGATGGAACGCGGATGGCCCGGGCCATCCGCGTTCGATTGTTTTTATATCCGCAGCCCCGCCAAGCTCCCCGTGCTGTCGCCGAGGGCGGCCACCTTCGCGTCCATGCGGTCGAGCATGCCCACCCACAGGTTGCTCACCGGCGTGTCCTTCGCGTAGCGGACGTGGCGGCCGGGGGTGATCGTGCCGTTGCCGCGGCCGGCGAGGAGGATCGGCAGGTCGTCGTGGTTGTGGCGGTCGCCGTCGCTGTTGCCGCTGCCGTAGGCGACCATGCTGTGGTCGAGCAGGGTGCCATCGCCCTCCTTCACACCCTTCAACTTGCCGAGCAGGTAGGCGAGTTGCGTCGTGTGGAACTTGTTGATGCGGGCGATCTTCTCCTTCTTGGCCGCGTCGTTCCCGTGGTGGCTCAGGTCGTGGTGGCCCTCCTTCACGCCCACCATCGGGTACGGCCGGCCGCTGCTCTCGTTCGCCAGCACGAAGGTGACGAGCCGCGTCACGTCCGCTTGGAACGCCAGCACGATCAGGTCGGACATGAGCCGGAGGTGTTCGGCGTAGTCGGCCGGGACCTTGTCGGGCACGGCGAAGGTCGGGGCCTTCACCGGCGGCAGCTTCTCGGCCCGCTCGATGCGGAGTTCCACGTCCCGGACGGCGGTGTAGTACTCATCCAGCTTCCGCTTGTCGGCCGCCCCGAGCTTGGCGTCGAGCCCCTTGGCGTCGTCGCGGACGAAGTCGAGGATGCTCTTGCGGCGGGCGTCGCGGGCCACCCGGGCGGCGTCCGGGGTGGTGGCGAAGAGCCGCTCGAAGGCGAGCTTCGGGCTCACCTCCTTCGGCAGCGGCTGGGTGGCCGACCGCCACGCCATCGTGGACGAGTAGACGCAGCTGTACCCCGAGTCGCAGTTGCCGGCCATCGACCCGGCCTCGCAGCCGAGTTCGA
>JANPKP010000228.1:0-6558 GCA_031426095.1 Gemmataceae bacterium | reverse complement strand
CACTTGCCGAAGATCTTCTTTTGGAGCTTCCCGAACTGCGAATCCTTCTCGTACTCGGAGAGCGTGAGGAAGGTGCCGCCGGGGGCCAGCACATGAAACGCCTGCTCGACCACGTCGAGCTTCAGCTCGCGGTCGCTGTGGGCGGACGCCGGGAAGATGACCGTGTTGAACTTGGCCGGCAAGTCCCACAGGTCGGGCCGGCAGACGACCTCCGCCTCGACGCGGGCCTCGGCGAGCGCCTCCCGCAGCCGGCCGGCCTGGTGGAGGTCCATCTGGAAGCAGGTGGTGTCGATGCCGCCGAGGGCGTCGACGAGGTACGACACGGGCCGCGGCGGGCCGAGGACGACGCACACCGGCGGCACGACCTTGGCGGCGACGGTGGCAAACAGGTCGGTGAGGTAGCGCATGGGGGGATTGTACGGACCGCGTCACCGCTTCCGCTTCCGCGGCCGCTCCTCTTCCTCTTCTTCTTCCCCCTCGTCGTCTTCGTCCTCGTCCTCGTCCTCGTCGTCACCCTCTTCCTTCTCGTCGTCGTCCTCGCTGTCGCCGGCCTCGGCCTCCTCGAAGCCGGCGATCACCTTCTTGTCCCGCAGCACGATCAGGGAGTAGACGCCGGCCAGGAGCGGGAGGATGCCCATGACGGAGCCGATGATGGCCCAGGTGTACGATTCGAGGTTCTGCATCTTGCTCGCCCCGATGCAGATGACGCACGCCCAGCCGAACGTCATCAGCCCGGCGAACATGCCGACCAGGGCTTCGACCGTCTCCTCGTCGCCCGGCGGGGCCTCGGTGAAAACCAGCGGCCACATGCTGACGACGAACAGGAACAGCCCGGCGACCCCGGTCAGGAACCCCTCGGCCGTCAGGAGGTTGGCCGGGCGGACGAGCTTGGCCGTCGCCGGCCCGCGGAGGCTCCGGGCGAACTTGTCGGCCACGGCCCCGAACTTCGGCTTGTTGGCCTCGATCCGGGCCAGCTCTTCCTCGCTCTCGGCCGTCACCCCGTACCCGGTCTTGTCGTTCGCCTCGTCCTCGTCCTCGTCCCAGCGGTTCTTGGGCTTCTCCGGCTCCGGCGGCGGGGGCGGCGGGGCGGCCGGGCGGGCGGCGGGCTTCGGCGCGCGAACGGGCTTGACCCCCTTCACCGGGGGCGGCTCGTCGGCCAGCTTGAACGCCCCGGCGGCCGGCTCCGCGGCCTCTTCCGCGTCGTCGGGCACCGGCGTGAACGCCTCCTTGCACTTCGGGCAGTTCACGACGCGGCCGGCCCGGATCGGGTTGGCCGTCCGCAGGCCGGTGCCGCAGTGGGGGCAGTTGTACGTGACCGGCATGCGAGGCTCCGTTCGGCGAAAGCCCCGGGATGGCCCTCCCGAGGCTTTATTCGATCCTATCTCACCCGCCCGGCTTCTGCCAGACGCTCATCACCGCCAGCGTGCCGAGGATGCGGACGCGGAACTGCCGGGTGCAGGTCCACCCCCGCCCCTGCAACGGGCCGGCGAGGGCCTTCTGCTCGGCCACCAGGAAGACGGCCCGCCCGCCCGGCCGCAGCACCCGGTCGCACTCCCGGGCGAAGTTGGTGTATAGCGGCGGGATGTCCTCGATCCGCAGGAGCTGCTTGCCGAACGGCGGGTTGCACACGATCCGGTCGACCGACTCGGCGGCCAGCGGCAGCTTCGTGGCGTCCCACCGGGCGATGTCGACGCCGCCGAACTTGGCCAGGTTCTCGGACGCCACGAACACCGCCTGCGGGTCGAGGTCGCCGGCCAGGACGCGGACGCCGCCGGCCTTCCGCTTGTTGCTCAGTTCCACCTGCTCGGCCGGGATGGTGCCGGCCCCGCACATGGGGTCGAGCACGGTCATCCCCGGGCCGGCCCCGGCGAGCCGGACCATCGCCGCCGCCATCGTCGGCCGCAGGGACGCGGCGATGTGGTCGTGCTTGTAGGTGCGGTGCCGCATGGTGCGGTCGGACAGCCGCAGGCCGCACACGGCCCGGTCGTCCACGATCGTGAGCCAGGCTTCGAGCCAGGCGTTCTCGGCGGCCGGCAGCCAGCCCTTCTGGAAGTGCTGCGCCAGCCCGGCGCGGAACGAGTCGCGGGCGTCGGTCCGCCGGTAGCCGTGCTCGCCCGACATCTGGCAGACGATGCGGTAGGTCGGCTTCCCCTTCGTCTTGGGGCGGATGGCGTGGTGGACCTTGAACAGGTCGGCCCACTTGGCCTTGCGGGCGGTCCACGACTGGATCGTCTGCAGGTCGTCGGCCCGGTACGTGAGGCTGTTCGACCCCCAGGCCAGGAGGAACACGTCCTCGGTGGTGCGGAGCTTGACCACGTCCGGGGTGATGGTGTTGAGGCGGAAGACGACGAGGTTGCGGCTGACCTTCTTGACCTCGCCCCCCAGGTCGCGGACGATCTCCTCGGCGGCCACGGCTTCGAGCCCGGAGTGGGTCATGGCGTACAAAGCCGGCGTCGGATGGTCGGCGCTGGCCGGGCGGCGGTTGCGGGACATGGAGGGGGAACGGGGTCGTGGGGTCGCGGGGCGGTGACGGACGCCCGCACCGATGAGTCATGATACGGAATCGCCCCCGAACCGCGCTTCCGAGCGTCACCGACGCCCGCCCGGCCGTGCGAGCGCCCCCGGATTCTCCCGCTTTTTGAACACGCACACGCCCCATCTCGGGTGGGTGGGAGCCGGGTGTCCCGACTGAATCAACGGACGTGCCGCCCTTACGCCTTCCGGTACACCGTCCCCGTGTCGGCCGGGTCGAGGCCGAGCGACTTGCACATGTTGACGGCCCCGACGTTGGTGGCGTCCGCTTGCAGTTCGATCACGCCGAAGAACTGGTCCTGCAGCACCCGCATCACCTGGGCCACGAGCAGCTTGCCGAGGCCCTGGCGGCGGAGGTCGTCCCGCACCTGCACGTCGAAGAGGCCGGCCGACGGGAACCCCCACCGCCAACTGTAGCCCTCCAGCTCCCACACCACGGCCCGGGCGGCCGGGATGTTCGTGAGCTTGTCGATCATCCGGAACTCGACCGGCTCCAGCGTGCCCCACACGCAGTCGTGCCAGTACGAGGTCACGGACGCGGCCCGGAGCATCTGCGTCTCGTACCGCCGGCGGAGCATGCCGAACCGGGCGTCGGCCAGCGTCAGCGGCTGGTCGAGCTTCTTCTGGAAGACGAGTGTGGTGCCGGCCGGGGCGTACCCCACGGCCTTGATGAACGGGTCGGCGTCGGCGTCCGAGGCGAGGAAGCCGGGGCAGTTGCTCCCGCCGTAGAGGCCGAACCCGAACGGGCAGTTCGGCCACCGCGAGCCGGCCAGCAGGGTCGTCGCCCCGCGGGAGGTCAGGTAGTCCTCGCACGCCCTCACCAGCCCGCGGCCGACGCCCTTGCGGCGGGCTTCGGGGCGGACGGCGACCACGCACGTCACGCCCGTGTCGAGGGCCACGGCGTTGAACTCGGGGGCCGGGCCGAACCCGGCGAGGGCCCAGCCGACGACGCGGCCGCCGTCGTCGGCGGCCACGATCAGGCCGTCGTGGTCGAAGTGGGGGCGGCTGAAAATCCAGCGTTCGAGCAGGCCGGGGGTCGGGAGCGGGTACGCCCCGCGATTGGGGAAGGACTCGTTCCAGACTTCGACGAGGGCGGGCGGGTCGGTGTTGCGAAAGCGGCGGAAGGTTGTCACTGCCGGCTCTCAAGCTTCCGCCGCGCCGACTAGCCGCGGTCGGGCTGGGGCGTCGGAGAACGAATAGTCCCAATAGTATAAGCCCGGCCGGCCGCACGCAAGTTGCCGGCCGGCAAACCCGGAACGGGGCCCGCACATGGCACGCCTTCACGCCGCCTTCACGCCCATCGTTCTGGCGCTGGCGTTAACACCGCTCCCGCTCGGGGCCGCGGATTGGCCCCAGTTCCTCGGCCCGGCCCGCGACGGCCACTCGCCCGAGGTGGGCCTGAACTGGGCGTGGCCGAAGGCCGGCCCGCCGGTGGCGTGGTCGCTCGACGTGGGCACCGGCTGGGCCGGCGTCGCGGTCGCCGGCGACACGCTCGTCCTCTTCCACCGCGTCGAGGGCGATGAGGTGGTGGCCGCCCTCGACCCGGCCACCGGCAAGGCGAAGTGGACGCACCGCTACCGCACCCGCTACCGCGACGACTTCGGGTTCGACGACGGCCCCCGGGCCACGCCCGTCATTCACGCCGACACGGTGTTCACGCTCGGGGCCAACGGCGACCTCACGGCCCTCACGCTGGCCACCGGGAAGCCGGCGTGGCACCGCAACCTCGTGGCCGACTACGCCCCGCCGAAGGGCTTCTTCGGCGTCGCCGGTTCCCCGCTCGTGGCCGGCGGCAAACTCCTCGTGAACGTCGGGGCGAAGGGGGCCGGCGTCGTGGCGTTCGACCCGGCGACGGGGAAGGAGGCGTGGAAGGCGACCGACGACGGGGCCAGCCACTCGTCGCCGACGGTGGGCGTGGTCGGCGGCAAGACGCTCGCCGTGTTCCTCACGCGGGCCGGGCTGGTGGCCGTCGAGCCGGACTCCGGGAAGGTGCGGTACACGCACCCGTGGCGGCCGCGGATCAACGAGTCGGTGAACGCCGCCACCCCGCTCGTGAAGGGGGACGACATCTTCCTCACCGTCTCCTACGGCACCGGGGCGATTTTGCTCCGCGCGAAGGGCGACGAGTTGGAAGAAGTGTGGGCGAACGACAAGGCGTTGTCGTGCCATTACAACACGCCGGTGCGGGTGGGCGATTTCCTGTACGGCGTCCACGGCCGGCAGGAGGGCGGCGGGGCGCAGTTGCGGTGCGTGGCGTGGGCGACGGGCGAGGTGAAGTGGTCCGAGCCGCGCTTCGGCGTGGCGGGCCTGATCGCCGTGGACGGCGGCATTCTGGCGCTGACCGAAGCCGGCGACCTCGTCCGCTTCGACGCCTCGCCGGACGGCTACAAGGAGCGCGGCCGGGCGTCGGTCCTCGGCAGCCCCGTGCGGGCGGCCCCGGCCCTGGCGGGCGGCCGGCTGTTCGCCCGCGACGGCTCGAAGCTGGTGTGCGTGGGGTTTGGGAAATAAGCGTCCCTACTCTTCGCCCTCCCGCTTCCGCGTCGCGTCCTTGTCGAGCCCGTTGAGCGTGTCGGACCGGAAGCGGCCGAGCTTCTCCTCCGAGTGGGCGGCCTCCTCGGGGTTCTCCGCGAGGTCGCGCTTGAGGGCCTGGCGGCGGTGCTTGGTGCCCCGCTTCTTGACCGCCCGCTTCAGCTCCCGCAGCTTGCGTTTGTCCGGGTCCGGGGGCATGGCGGGGCGTCCGTGGGGGGTGAAGGTTGGAAGAAACCGGGGGTCGTCGAGTGGTGCGACGCTCGGGCGGTTGTAAGATGCCGGCGTCGAGCCGACCCGAGGGGCGTTCTGGGGAAGCGGTTCATGCTCCACCCGACCGACCACCGCCCGCGCCGCATCCTCATCGCCACCGACGCCTGGCACCCGCAGGTGAACGGCGTCGTCCGCACGCTCGACGCCACGGCCCGCACGCTCCGGGCGATGGGGCACACGGTCGAGGTGGTCGAGCCCGGCCCGTTCGCCTCGGTGCCGGTCCCATTCTACCCCGAAATCCGCGTCCCGTTCCCGCCCCCGCACCGGCTCGCCGACCGCCTCCGGCGGTTCCGCCCGGACCACGTCCACATCGCCACGGAGGGGGTGATCGGGCTTTTGGTTCGCCGCTATTGCCGGCGGCAGGGGTGGGCCTTCACCACGTCGTACCACACCCGCTTCCCCGAATACCTCCGCCACCTCGTCGGCGTGCCCGAGGGGCTGCCGTACCGCTTCCTCCGCTGGTTCCACGGCGGGGCGGCGGCGATGATGGTGGCCGCCCCGAGCCTGGAACGCGAGTTGATCGGCCGGGGGTTCACGACGCCCGTCCGCCGCTGGTCGCGGGGCGTCGATCTGAACACCTTCCACCCCCGCCCGCGGGCCGACCTGGGGCTGCCCCGGCCGGTGCTGCTCTACGTCGGCCGGGTGTCGCACGAGAAGAACGTGGAGGACTTCCTCCGGCTGCCGACGCCGGGCACGAAGGTGGTGGTGGGCGACGGCCCGTGCCGGGAGGCGCTGGCCCGGAAGTACCCGGCCGCCCGCTTCCTCGGCTACCGCACCGGGGCGGCCCTCGGGGCGGCGTACGCGGCGGCCGACCTGTTCGTCTTCCCGAGCCGCACGGACACCTTCGGCCTGGTGGTGGTGGAGGCCCTGGCGAGCGGCCTGCCCGTGGCCGCGTACCCGGTGACGGGCCCGGCCGACATCCTCACCCGCGACCGCCTCGGGGCGCTCGACGACGACCTGGGGCGGGCGGTGGAACGGGCCCTCGCCACCGGCGACCCGGCGGCGTGCGCGGCCGAGGGGCAGCGGTACACCTGGGAGAGTTGCACCCGGCAGTTCCTGGCGAACCTCGTCCCCGTGCGGGCGGGGGCGACTGGCGACGAGGAGCGGGAGCGGGCCGAGGCGGCGTGAGGTTTTTGGAAGGGGTGGCACGGGCGGCTCGCCCGCCCGTGTCAGGGCGCGGCGGGCGGACGAGGGGTGGGAATCTTGTGGCCCGGGCTTCCAAGCCCG
>JANPKP010000227.1:0-3947 GCA_031426095.1 Gemmataceae bacterium | reverse complement strand
AAGCGAGCCTCGTGCCCCGTCGGCGTCGCCGGACGCGAGCCGCGTTTCGGCGTCGGCCGCGAGCCGCCCCAAACCCGCCTGCCCGGCCTTCAGGGGGCCGAACAGGCGGGCCTCGGAGACGTAGCACCACACGCGGTCCGTGGCGGTGCCATCCTCCACCGTCCGCGTGACGCCCACGAGGCAGCCGTCGGCGAAGGCGACGTGCCCGAACCCGCCGCCGGGGTGGGATAGGGCCAACGGCGGGCGGAGCAGTCGGCCGGTGTCGGGGTCGAGGAACCACAGCTTGCCGCCGGCCGGCCACAGCACGGCGGCGTCGGTGGCGAACCCCTGGCCGTCGGACGCCGCCCCGCCGTCGGTGTGCAATACCCACCCCTCCGGCTCCCGGTGCGAGCCGGTGCGGACGCTCAATGCTCGCAGACCGCGGACCGCCCCGGACACCGTAACGAACACCTTCCCGCGGGCCACTCCGAGGAGGCGGCCGCCGTCGGTCGGGCCGCCCTCCCACAGCGGCTCGCCCGAGTCCGCGTCGAGGGCGAACACCCGGTCTGCGTCGGCCGGGGCGACGAACACGCGGCCGTCGGCGTAGACCGCCGGGGCCGGGTCGGTCTGGCGTGCCCCGTCCGCCGCCCGCCGGGCCGACCGGGGGTAGCGGAAGGCCCACGCCCGCTTGCCGGTGACGGCGTCGAGGGCGACCACCGCCCCGGCGTTCGAGTTGAACACGACGTGCCGGCCGGCGAGGGTCACAAGCTCCTGGCGGCCGCGACTTTCGACGCCCGCCGGAAGCGGCCCGTCGCACACCTCCGCGACCCACGCCGGGCGGGGCGCGTCCTCCCCGTCGGCCGGGTCGTAGCAGGCGAGCGAGTGGGACACCCGCCCGCCCTCGACGCGGGCCACCGCCGCCCAGAGCCGGCGGTTCGCCACCAGCGGAGATCCTTCCCACGCCCCCGGCCCCCGCCCCTCCGCGGCCGGCGGCTTGAGCCGCCACAGTTCTTTCAGCGGCGACCCGTCGATCCCCGGCTTGTCGAGCGTGGCGAAGCAAACGAGGGCGGTCGGCTCGTCGGCCTTCCCGGCAGCCGGGTCCGCGGGGCGGACGGCCGGCGGGCCGAGGCGGGCGTACAGCCTCCCGTCGCCCGCCGTGAGCGTGACGTTCGGCGACGGGAGCGACCGCCCGCGGGCGTCGAACGCGGTCGAGCGTTCCCCCGTGAGCAGGTCGAAGGCGAACACCCGCGAGCCGTCCGTGACGTACACCCGGCCGCCGACGACAACGGGGTGGCCGAACGGCGAACGCGACGGCTTGGCGGGCCCGGCGAACGGGGCCAGCGGGTCGGCCGGGATGGTCGCCTGCGGGCCGCCCGCCCGCGGCCACGTCGGCTGCGACGCCCAGAAGTTGGGGAGCGGGCCGGGGACGAAGCCGTCGCGTGCCGGGTTGCCGCCGTAGGTCGGCCACGACCGCCGGGCGAGAACGTCGGGCGACAGCTTCGGCGGCTTGTCGAGGAAGCGTTGTAGCGTGACCGCGTACGGCCCCGTGGTGCCGGCGAGCGGGCCGGCGGCGGCCGGGTGTTTCGCCTTCAGGGCGTCGAGTTCGGCCTTCGCCCGGTCCGGCTCGCCGGCGAACGCGGCCGCCAACACGACCCGCCCCCGCACCGCCGCCGGATCCCCCTTCGCATCGGGGAAGGCCACGTCCGGCTTGAGGTCGGGCACGAGCCGCCGCCAGACGCGCTCGGCCGCCCGGAACTCGCCGCGTTCGAACAGAAGATCGCCGAGCAGGAGTGACCCTTCCTCGCACGGCCGGGCCACGAAGTGGCGGGCGAGCATGGCGTGGAGGTGGCGCGGGTCGTGGTCGCGGTTCGCTTTTTCCAACAGCGTGGCGGCCGGCCCGTCGACGCGGCCGCGGTAGGTGCGGAGGGCGTCGGCCGGGAGCGTGGCGAGGAGGCGGTGGGCGAACCAGCGGGCGGGCGTGAAGTGCGTGCCGTCGAGGGTGACGAGGTCGTCGCCGGCGTCGTCGAGGATGCGTTGCAGGTCGTCGGCCGCGTCGGCGGCGTGGCCCGCGGTCAGCTTCGCCTCGGCGTCGGCGAGCCGCTTGCGGGTGGGGGCCGAGTCGCCCCGCACGGCCGCCGGCTCGGGCGCGGCGGGCGGTGGAGCCCCCCCGCGGCCGGGTTGCAGCCCGCACGCGGGGGTGATGACGAACGCCCACCGTGGGTACTTTCCCCGGCCCCCGCCCCGCGAACGACTCTCCCCGTTATCATTGACATTCCCCCCGGAAGCACAAGAATCAAGGGCGGGAATTCCCCCTCCACCCCCGGACGCCGCATGACCGCACCCCGCCACGCCAACGGCCGCCTCGCCGCCCTCACGCTCGCGGCCGCCGCCCTCGCCCCCGCCGGCTGCGGCGACAGCAATTCCGCGGCCGACGAGGTCGGGGCCACGGCCGGCATGGGCGGGGCCGCGTCCCGCTACCCCGTCCGCACCGACTGGCTCGTGGACAAGGCCCCGGACGTGGCCCCGACGCGGTGGAACACCCCCGGCTACCCGCCCCTGCGGAGCCTCTCGCTGGCCCCGAACACGCCCGACGCCGACCTGCTCGACGGCCTGCGGTCCGAGCGGGCCAAGCGGAACTTCCTCAACCCCACGACCGACATCCCCGGGAAGGACCGGGCCGAGTTCGGCCGCGTCCTCGACCGCGTGTTCGGCACCCCCACCAACCCGGCGGTCCGCCTGCCGAAGGCCGACGAGCTGAAGAAACTCGGGGCCGAGAAGAAGGACGTCGATCAGCTCCCCGAGGCCGAGGCCGCGAAGGCCGGCGAACACCTGGACGACGCCACCCTGGCCCGCGGCGGCGTACTGTTCCGCCGCTGGTGCATGCACTGTCACGGGCCGACCGGCGGGGGCGACGGGTCGAACGCCTTCCAACTCCAGCCGCCGCCGCGGGACTATCGGCAGGGCGTGTTCAAGTTCGTCACCAGCGGCCCGGACGCCGCCGGCCGGCCGCTGCGGGCCGACCTCAAGCGGACGATCCGCAAGGGGCTCGACGGCTCCATGATGCTCGCCTTCCCGAACTTCACCGACAAGCAACTGGACGACGTGGTGAGCTACGTCATCCACCTCAGTGCCCGCGGCGAGACCGAGTACCGGACGATGAAGCGGGCCATCAAGTACAACGACGACTTCGGCACCATCGAGGGCGAGTTGCTGACCGACGCGGTGCGGGTGCTGGCGGCGTGGGAGCGGCCGCGGACGCAGGAGAAGTACCGGCTCGCCGTCCCGCCCGAGAACACCCCCAAGCCCGACGACGTGCTGGCCTCGGCCGCCCGCGGGCACAAGGCGTTCGGCGAGGCCGGGTGCGCCGCCTGCCACTCGAACTACGGCCGCATCCCGGTGTTCAAGTACGACATCTGGGGCACCGTGGTCCAGCCGCGGAACCTGACCCTCGGCCTGTTCCGCGCCGGCCGCAATGGGGACGAGTTGTACGCCCGCCTCTACACCGGCATCCCCGGGGCCGGCATGCCGGGGCACAAGGGGCTGCTCGACGCCGCCCCCCGGGTGGACGGCCGGCCGGACAAGATTTGGGACCTGGTCCACTTCGTGCAAGGGCTGAGCGACCCGGCCACGCGGCGGGGCTTGGCCGAGAAGTACCAGATCGTGATCGAGTGAGGGGTGCGGAGGAAGAGGAATTAACCACAGAGTCACAGAGAACACCGAGGGAAGAAACACGCGAGAAGACCGGGCCGATTTGAAAGAACTCATTCATTATCCGCTCGGTGTTCGGCTCGGCTCGGTGTCCTCTGTGACTCTGTGGTTAATTCCTCTACGGGTTACGCAGTTGCCTGAAGAAGCCCTTGCGCCATCCGGCTTCGTCGGGTAGTTTTGGCGGGATGAACCCCGCCCGGGTGACGCCCGAGGACTACATCCAATTCCTGATCGGGTCGCCCCGGGCGGTCTCGGCCACC
>JANPKP010000226.1:0-15049 GCA_031426095.1 Gemmataceae bacterium | reverse complement strand
TTAATTTGGTGTTGTTCCACACCCGGGCCCGCGTCCCCCCGCGGGTGGGTTTGTTGCCCCGGTTCGTGTGGGTGCGGCCCCACAACCCGGAACTCCGCTAACCCCTGTCCACGATCCGTGGGGAAGATCACTCGACCGGCTCGGGGTGTTCAAAGCGTACGAGGACCGCTTCCTCGACCTCCTTAAAAGCCGAGCGACCGGTCGCCCTTATCCGTCAAATCAGGCGGTCACGGCTCGAACAGGCCGATGCCGCGAAGGGCCTCAAGCCCCCGGCCGACCGCTTCCCCCGGCGACCCCTCCGTACTCACGGCGTGGAGGAGCCGCCGCTCGCCCTCACCGGCGTCCTCCCAACTTTCGGCGGCCCGTCGGTAGGTGTTCCAGTCCGCGTCCGACGCGTCGTTCGTCCGCGCCGCGAGCCGCCGCCGGACCGTCTCCGGCGGAGCTTCGCACACGACGACCGCCGCCGGCACGCCCCAGCGAACGGCGGCGGTGAGAAAGGCCTTCCGTCGATGCCGCTCCCGGAACGTGGCGTCGACGATCACCCGCCGCCCGTCGGCCACCAGCCGCTCGGCCCGGCGGAGGCACTCGTCGTAGGTAAGGTCGGTCGAGTCGGCGGAATAGAGTGCGTCCCGCAGGTGCGGGGGCGACGGCCCGCCGACGGGTAAGCCGGCGAGTTCCTTGCGGACGACGTCGGAGCGGATCACGTCGAACCCCGCCCGCCCGCCCAGACCGCGGGCGAGGGTTGATTTCCCAGAGCCGGGCAGCCCGCCGACGAGTAGCAGGCACGGCCGCCGTCCCGGCGACTCCAACTCGGCCAGGGCCAACAGCCAGTGCGCGCGGCACCGCCCCCGGGCGGCCTCGCGGTCGGCCGGGGGCACTTCCGCCTCGCCCAGCAGAAGGCCGTCGACCATGCCGCGGACGGCCGCCCGGTAGGCGGTGTAGAACGGGAGCAGCGCCCGCCCCTCTTCGTCCCCGACGGCGGGGAAGTAGGTGTCCGCGAAGGCGCAGGCCAGGTCGCGGCGGCCGTGGAACGCGAGGTCCATCGTGGCGAACGCCGCGTCCGCGACCGGGTCGCCGGACCGGAAGGCCTCGTTGAACTCGATGCAGTCGATGATGACCACGTCGCCGGGCGGCGCGCGGTCGGGGAAGCAATACACGTGGTCGAGGTGCAGGTCGCCGTGGCCGTCGCGGGGGCACCCCCCGCGCGGCCCGGCCGGCGATGAGCGGCCGGAGTTCCGCGAGCCGGCCCTCCGCCAGGGCGCGGGTCCGGTCGAAGACGGACCGACTCGCCGCCTCTCCGACCCGCGGTTCCGCCCGCGCGAGTACGTCCCGAAAGTTCTTGGCGACCGCGTCGAACCCGGCGAAGGACGCGACCCGCTCGTTCGCCTCGGCCCCGCGGTGGAAGACGGCAACCCGCCGGGCGACGGCCTCGACCAACCCGGCCCCGGCCCCCCCGGTGTGGACGTGGTAGAGCAGCGTGGCGTCCTCCGGCAACCGCCGCATTTTCACCGCCCACTCGACGGCCTCCCCCGGCCCCTCGAACCTGAGGCCGGTCGCCGCCCGGACGATCGGGACGACGCCGAGGTAGACGTCCGGCGCCAGGCGGCGGTTGAGGCGAACTTCTTCCCGACAGAAGTGCAGCCGCTTCTCGAGGGTCGAGAAGTCCAGGAAACCCGGCGCGACCGGCTTCTTGACCTTGTAGACGAACTCACCGGCGAGGAACACCGCCGAGATATGCGTCTGCCGAACCTCGATCGCATTCACCGGGAGCGGGTAGGCCGCCGGGTCGGACAATAGCTCGATCAGACGGGACAATTCCATCTCAATACCTCCGGACGGCGTTCGGCTACGGCGTCGCTCCACACGCAGCCCGCGCCCGGCTCGCGTTCCGAACGGCCCGCTCGCCGGTCCCCGCCCCGTTGGAGGCGATCAGGCCGCCCACGCACAGCCGCGGCGGAATCATGCGCACCCGGCGTTTTCCGAACGGTAACGCGTCCTCCCCTAGACTTTGTAGACCGATGGCGGACGTGTTCGAGTCGTATTGGCCGTACGTGACGAGCGGCACGCTGCTGGCCGCCGACGGGGTGGGCGACCACGCACGCTGTCCTGTACAAGCGGAACCACCGAGCAGCCCTCGGCTGGGTCGGTCTGGTCGGGCGCGTCCCGGTCGCCGGGGTCGTGTTGGGCTTCTTGTTCGGCATCAACCCTACCGGCCACACGTTCGTGGCCGCACTGGCGGCGGCCGCTCACCGCGGCGTCGCCGTGCGGGTTCTCGTGAACGACAGCGGAGCGGTACTTGTGCCCGTCCGTCGTCGGCCGCCGGCGGGCCCGTGGCGCGGTTCATGCCCACCCTGCAGCCGTGGCGGTTCGCCCACGACCAGCCCCGCAATCACCGCGTAATCCTTCTGATCGACATCGCCGCCGCCAGCCGCGCGGGGCGGACCGTCACCCTGTACTTCGTGTCGGAAGGTGACCTGCTCTTGGCCCTCGGCGTGGCGGCCCTACGGGGCGTGTCCGTTGACGTGGACTTGCCGGAGCAGATAAATTTGCGGCTGGTACACTGGGCTACGACGGGCCGGATCGGGGAGTCGCTCCGCCACGGCGGCCGCGTGCGGCTCACGCCGCTGTCGGTCGACCACGCGACGCCGTTCGTCACGGACGACGAGTGGTGCCTGATCGACTCGGCCGACGGGGACGCCCGCAGCCTGCGGCTGAACTTCGAGTTTAACTTCGAGTGCTATGTCGCGGACCTGGTCGCGGCTCCGGCCCGTATGGTGGACGGCAGGATCGCCCGCGGCCGCCGGTGGACGGGGGCCGAGTTGGACCGGCGTAACCTGCTCCGCCGGCTTCGCGACGGCGGCGCCCGACTGGCGACGCCGTACCTGTAGGCGGAGAGATCAACGGGATGAACGTTCCCACGGGGCTGACCGCGGTCGAGGTGGCCGAGCGGGTCGCGGCCGGGCGGGTCAACCGGCCGCCCCGCGACGGGTGGCGGGCGTACGCCGCCATCGCCAGGCGGAACACGCTGACGCTGTACAACGCGCTGGTCGTGCCGGCGGCGGTCGGCCTGTTCCTACTGGCCGACTACCGGGCGGCGTGGGCTGTCAGCGCCATGGCCGTGGCGAACACGGCCCTCGGGCTGGCCCACGAACTCCGGGCGAAGTGGCACCTCGACCGCCTGAGCCTGCTCGGCGAGGCGCGGGTCCGCGTCCGGCGGGACGGGGCCGACCGTGCCGTGCCAGCCGGCGAGGTCGTCGCGGACGACGTCGTGCTGCTCGCCGCCGGAGACACGGTCGTGGCCGACGGGGCGGTCGTCGCGGCCGACTTCCTCGAACTGGACGAGGCCCTCCTCACCGGCGAGTCGGACCCGGTCCCGAAGGCGGCCGGCGACCCGGTCCGGTCCGGCAGCGTCTGCGTCGCCGGCGTCGGCGCGTACCGGGCCGAGCGGGTGGGGGCCGACGCGTTCGCCCACCGGGTGGCCGCGGCCGCGCGGCAGTACCGGCACGCCCCCGGCCCGACGCAGGCCACCCTCGACCAGCTGGTCCGCGGGCTGACCGCCGCGGCGGTCGCGCTGTGCCTGGGGTACGTCGCGCTGCACTTCGTCCGGGGGTTCCCGGCGGCCGATCTCGTTCCGATGGTCGCGGCCACGATCACGTCGATGGTCCCGCAAGGGCTGGTGCTGCTCACGACGCTCGTGTTCGTCCTCGCGGCGACGCGGCTCAGCCGGCGGGGGGCCGTCGTCCGTCAGTTGGCGGCCGTCGAGGGGCTGGCGGCCGTGGACGTGGTCTGCACGGACAAGACGGGCACCCTGACCACCGGCCGGCTGACGCTCGACCGCGTCGTCGCGTTCGGCGAACCCGAGGCCGTGGTGCGGCGGTGGCTGGGCGCGTTCGCCGCGGCGAGCGTGGACGGGCGGAACAAGAGCATCGAGGCCCTCCGCCAGGCGCTCGCCGGAGAGCCGTTCGCGGCCCGCGACCAGTTGCCATTCCAGTCCCATAACCGCTGCAGCGCGCTCATCGCCGACGCGGGCGGCGGGCCGCGACTGTTCGTGCTCGGCAGCTTCGAAGCCCTCGCCCCGCGGTGCCCGGAATCGGCCCGGGCCGCCGCCGAGGCCGCGTGGCGGGACCTGCTGCCGACCGGCCTCCGGCTCCTCGCGTTCGCGGACGGCCCGGCCGGCGAGGGCGGGCTTCAGGGCCGGCTGCCGGACGTGCCCCTCCGCCCGCTGGCCCTCGTCGCCCTGCGGGACGAACTCCGGCCGCAGGTGGTGGACGTGCTCGCGGAGTTGACGGCCCAAGGCATTCGCCTGAAGGTCGTGTCCGGCGACCACCCGGAGACGGTGCGGGCCACCGTCCGGGAACTCGGGGCCGCCTTCGGCGAGCAGACCGTCGCGACCGGCGACGCGTGGGCGAACTCCGCCGACCGCGTCGCCATCGCCGAGCGGTGCGACCTGTTCGGCAGGGTGTCGCCGGAGCAGAAGGTGGCCCTGGTCGAGGCCCTCCAACGAGCCGGCCACCGGGTCGGCATGATCGGCGACGGGGTGAACGACGTGCTGCCGATCAAGCGGGCCGACTTCGGCGTGGCGATGGGGGCGGGGAGTCAAGCGGCGAAGGCCGTGGCCGGGCTCGTGTTGGAGTCGAACGATTTCGCCGTCCTACCCGCGGCCCTGGCGGAAGGGCGGCGGGTGGTGCGAAACGTCCGCCTCGCGGCGAAGCTGTTTTTGTTGAAGACCGTCTACACCGTCGCCCTGATCCTCGTGGCGGTCGGCGTCTGCGGGCTGCCGTTCCCGTACCTGCCGCAACAGGTCACGCTCCTGAACGCGCTGACCATCGGCGGGCCGGCCGCGATCATCCTCGCCGGCCGGGCGGCGGGCCACGCCGGCGGTCGGACCTTCTTCGCCGACGTCGGCCGCTTCGTGCTCACCGCCGGCGCGACGACGAGTGGGGCCGCGTTGGCCGTCTACCTGGGATCGTTCCTCGTGCTGTGCCGCGATGCCGAAACGGCACGTACGCTGCTGCTGACGACGTTGATCCTCGCGGGCCTCGGCAACGCGGTCGTGGCCACGGCCGGCGAGCGGCGACTGATCGCGTGGGCGGCTTTCGGCACGGCCGCGGTGCTGACGGCCGCCGCCGTCCCGCCGGTCGCGTACTTCTTCGCCCTCGCGCCGTTGACCGGCGGCGAGTGGCTGGCGGTCGCTCTCGCGGCGGCGGCGGACGTAGCCGTTTCGGCGGCGCTCAACGCCCGCGGGGTGTGCGCAGGTGGAGGTCGATCACGACCGGCAGGTGGTCCGACGCCTGGCGGGCCGGCGGCGTCCGAACCACCACCGCCTCGCGAATGAACAGCCCCCGGTGGAACGCCTTGTCCAGGCCGAGCGCCGGCAGGAAGGTCGGGAACGTGCGGAACCGCGACGGCGGCATCGTGACGGGCAGAAAGCCGTGCGCGGCGGGCGGGCCGGCGGCCAGGCGGTTCCGCCAATCGTTGCCGTCGCCCACGACCACCGTTGGCAGGTCCGCGGCCACGCGGAGCAGGGCGTGGCCAAGCAGTTGTTCGACCTGCCTCCCGCCGCGGACGACCCGGCAAATACTACAGTTGGAATTGATACATTGTCCCCGTCACGACTTGCGTGCGGGGGCGAGACATAGGCGGTCCCGGTGGCGACCGATGTCGAAGGCCGGTGGCTGGAGCGGGCCGGCTGGCCGTACGTCCTGGCGACCCCGTTCCGGTTCGCGAGACGCCCTTGATGAGTCCCACCGCACTCAGCGACTTGGCCGGGCGATTAATCGCCCTCGAAGGGGCGTGCGGCGATCCGCCCGCCGCGAACGTAGCGAGTCGCGTCTGTGCCCGCTTGCGGGCTCCCCTCTCGCGACTGGCGGGCGTGGCCGGGTACCGTTCCCTCCTGGCCAGGGCGTTGGCGTTGGCAAGGGCCGGGGACGATTCGTTGCACGCGGTCCGGCTTCGGGCGGACGGAACGCTGGAGGGATTGGACGCCGGCGGTGAGGGCATCGCGGCCCACTTGCTCGGGCTGATCGTGACGTTCATCGGCGAACCCCTCACGCGACAACTGGTTTCAGAAGCGTGGCCCGCGTGGGGCGAACGAGCCGGGGGGCAACCATGAGCGCCGAAGACCGGGTGACGATCCGCAAACTGCCGTCCGGGGTGCCGGGGCTTGACGAGATCCTCGGCGGCGGACTGCCCGAGTACTCGTTTAACATCATCGCCGGGGCCCCCAGCGGGGGGGGGAGACGACCCTCTCGCACCAAATCGTCTTCGCCAACGCCACCCCGGCGCGGCCGGCCCTGTACTTCACCGTGCTCAGCGAACCGGCCCTAAAATGCTACGGCACCAGCAGCAGTTCAAGTTCTTCGACCCGACCAAGTTGAACACCGCGGTCCGGTTCGTGAACCTGAGCCGGGTGGTGTTGGAAATGGACCTGGACGCGGTCCTGGCGGGCATCGTGAAAGAGGTGGAAGCGGCCAACCCCGGCGTCGTCGTGGTGGACTCGTTCCGCACGGTGGTGCGCGAGGCAGCGGCGCCGCATCCGGTGCCGACCACAGTGATGCCGAAAGGCGCTGGGGAGGAGCTGAGGAGTCGGGTGACGTACCCGAGGACGAGGGCGGCGGCCAGCCCGCCGGTCAGGGTGATGATCAGGCCGGTGTCGTGCATGGCGGGCCGCCGCGTGCGGGGGCGGGCGTCTCTCTATGTTGTCTGGGGCGACGGGGCGGACACCCGGCCGGGCCGGGCGGGGCTAACCCGGCCGGCCGGGGCGGCGGCCCCGTCGCCCCCGCCCCCGTCCCGCCGGACACTAGCCGGCGTGGGCCCACGCCGCTCCGGGGGACGACATGCGTCGCACTTCCGCCCTGGCCCTCTCTCGGGTCACCCTCGCCGGCGACCTGCTCGTTGCGGCAGTCGGCTGACAAACCGTCCCGGCCCGCCCCGCGGCGGCGGCCGAGCCCGCGAGGCCGAAGACGGTCAAGCTCCTGACCGTCGGCAACAGCTTCTCCCGGAACGCGACCCGCTACCTCGACGGCCTGGCCAAGGCGGCCGGCCACACGCTCGTCCACCGCCCCCTGGTCGTCGGCGGGGCCAGCCCGGGGGTCCACTGGGAGAAGGCCAAGCGGTTCGAGGCGGACCCGGACGACCCCCTCGGCCTCTACGGCAAGAACGGCCTGCGGCAGGAGCTGGGGGCCGACGCCCGGGACGCGGTGACGATCCAGCAGGCGAGCGCCCGCAGCCACGACCCGGCGACCTACCGGCCGTTCGCCAGGCAGCTGCCCGACCACGTCAAGACGGCCGCCCCCCGGGCGGAGGTCGTCGTCCACCAGACCTGGGCGGACCGGGCCGACGACCCCCGCTTCGCCAGGCCCCCCGGGGAGGCGGGCGAGCCGGCGACCCGGCAGGCCATGTACGACGGGCTGGCCAGGGCCTACGCGGGGGTCGCGGCCGACCTGGGCCTGCGGGTGGTCCCCGTCGGCGACGCCTTCCACCTGGCGGACGCGGACCCGGTATGGGGGTACAAGCCCGACACGGGGTTCGACTTCGCCCGTGCCAAACCGCCCGGGCTGCCGGACCAGACGCACTCCCTGCACGCCGGCTGGCGGTGGGCCGCCGCCAAGGACGGCAAGGGTACGCTGTCGACGGACGGCCACCACGCGGGCGTCGCCGGCCGGTCCCGGGGGCGTGCGTGTTCTTCGAGGCCCGGTTCGGGGAGAGCCCGGTCGGGAGCGGGTTCGTGCCGAGGGACCTCGACGCCAGGTACGCGGCCTCCCTCCGGGCGACCGCCCACAAGGCGGTCGCGGACCGGGCGGGCCGGAAGCCGTAGTCCCGTCGCCCCGTGGTCGACCGTAACCGCGTCGGTCCCGAAGCGGGCGGCGGCGGCGGCCCCACCCGACATGACCCGCGACCGACCCCCCGCCCCTCCTCGGCACCTACGCCCCGCCGGCCGTCAGCAAAGGGGACCGCGTCTTGTGCCGCTACCCGAACCACGACACGGCTGTTCACACGGCTATGCCCGCGCCTACTCGGTGTAAGGGCAGGGGAGGGGGCCACCGATTCCGCCACCTTAACGCCACCTTAGGGAGTGGACGCTGATAGACACCGGAGTACGGGCTAGAGGATTAAGTGCTTGCGCTTCAGTCATTCGTGGATAATTGTGGACGGGCATGGACAGCCCAAACAGCTTTCGTAAAGCTGGGGTCCAGGGTTCAAATCCTTGAGGCGGCTTTCCCTTCACGCCACGATTCGAAAGCCCACGACACCCTCGTCCGCCTCCCGCTCCGTGGTCTCTACGGACGTGATCCCTGCCGCCATCCGTTCGCGGACTTCGTCCAGATACGCTTCGACCGCGTCCGTCGGCCCATCGCCGAACAACTCTACGCGGCCGTCGGGGAGGTCACGGTCCCAACCGCGGACCGGGTGCGAGCGGGCCACCCACGCTCCCGTCGCCCGGAAGCCGACGCCCTGAACGCGGCCTGAATAGTAAACAACCTCAGCCCTCGGTGGGCCTCCCACACGGCACCTCCGGTCATCCTATCCCGGCCACCCCCCGGCCGCGGGCGTAGAACAGCCCCATGATTAAGCCCGCCATCCTTTGGGACGTTGACGGCACCCTCGTCGATACGGCCGCCGACCACTTTCACGCCTGGGAACGGCTGGCCGCCGAGATCGGGATGCCGTTCACCCACGCCGACTTCGCGGCCACGTTCGGGATGCGGAACCCGGAGATCGTCCGCCGGCTGTTCGAACCGGAGGCCGACGACGCCCGATGCGCGGAGATCGGCTCGCGGAAGGAAGACTTCTACAAGGCGTCGGTTCGCGACCACGGGGTCCGGCTCCTGCCGGGCGTCGCCGAGCTTTTGGCCGCATTCGCCGCCGCTGGGTGGCCACAGGCGGTGGGGTCGTCAGCCCCGCCCGGGAATCTTGAGCTACTCCTGGGGATCACGGGAACGCGACATTACTTCAGGGCGGTGGTGGGCGGCGACGACGTGCGGTGGGGGAAGCCCGACCCGGAAGTCTTCTTGACGGCCGCCGCGAAACTGGGCGTCGAGCCTGGCCGGTGTGTAGTGTTCGAGGACGCGGCCTCGGGGGTCGAAGCCGCCCGGGCCGCCGGAATGCGGTGCGTGGCTGTCACTTTCGCCGGCCACCACCCGGCCGATGTGTTGTGGGTGGCCGGGGCCGACCTCGTGGTCGAATCGCTGGCAGAGGTGACGGTGGATCGTGTCGCGGGGTTATTCGTTTCGGAAGGGGTATGACGATGGGGTTTCGCTGCGGGATCGTGGGGCTACCGAACGTCGGCAAGTCGACCTTGTTCAACGCACTGCTGTCGGCCCAGCAGGCCGAGGCCGCAAACTACCCGTTTTGCACCATCGAGCCGAACGTAGGACGGGTCGCCGTGCCCGACCCCAGGCTGGAGAAACTGGCGGCCGTCGCCGGATCGGCAAAGCTCATCCCGACGCAGTTGGAGTTCGTGGACATTGCCGGCCTGGTCCGCGGTGCGAGTAAGGGCGAAGGGCTGGGTAACCGCTTTCTGTCCCACGTCCGCGAGGTGGACGCCATTTTGTACGTCCTCCGTTGCTTCGAGGGCTGCGACGTGGTCCACGTCGAAGGCCGCATCGATCCCCTGCGGGACGCCGACGTGGTCGAGACGGAACTGCTCTTGTCGGACCTGGAGAGTCTGGAGAAGCGGTTGCCCGTCGCCGAGAAGAAGGCGAAGGGCGGCGACGCCGACGCGGCCGAGCAGGCGGCCCTGATGGGGCGGGTATTGGCCGTCCTCAACGCCAACAAGCCGGCCCGTGCGGTCGGGCCGCGGGACCCTGCCGAGCGCCGGCTCCTGGACTCGTTGCAACTCCTGACAGCCAAGCCCGTGCTGTACGTCTGCAACGTGGACGAGGAAAGCGCGGCCGACGGGAACGCCCTGTCGGCCGCCGTCGGCGCGATGGCCGCGACCCGGGGTGCCCCGAGTGTGGTCGTGTCGGCCCGCATCGAGGCGGAGATCAGCCTCCTCCCCACCGCCGAAGACAAGGCCGAGTTCCTCGGCTCGCTAGGGTTGGCCGAGACGGGACTGTCGCGCGTCATCGCGGCGGGCTACCAGCTCCTCGACCTCGTGACGTTTTTCACCGTGGGGCCGAAGGAAGCCCGGGCCTGGACCGTGCCCGCCGGCAGGCTCGCCCCGCAGGCGGCCGGTGTGATCCACACCGACTTCGAACGCGGCTTCATCCGCGCCGAGACGGTGGCGTACACCGATTACATCGAGTACTGTGGGGAAGCCGGGGCGCGGAAGGCGGGCCGCTTCCGACTCGAAGGGAAAGAGTACGTCGTCCAGGACGGCGACGTACTCCACTTCCGCTCCGGCGTCTGATCCCGCCCCTGCCAGCGCGCTCGCTCTTCCCCGAGGGAGCCTCCCCATGACCGGTCTCGTTCTCGCGTTGGCTCTCGCCGCCCAGGCGGAGCCGAAAGCCCCTGCCGCGCCGCCGAAGGCCGCCGACCCTAAGCCCGCCCCGAAGCCGGCCGGCGTCCCGCCGACGATGGAGAACGTCGCCTACGGCACGCACCCGCGACAGGTTCTCGACTTCTACCAGGCGAAGGCCGACAAGCCGACGCCGGTCGTCCTCGCCATCCACGGCGGCGGTTGGGTGAATGGCGACAAGAACGGCTACCGCACGAGCGCCGCGGCGTACCTCAAGGCCGGCGTGTCGGTCGTCGCCATCAACTACCGGCTGACGACGCAGGCGGACGAAGCGGGGGTGAAGCCGCCGGTTAAATGGCCGCTGGGGGACGCCGCCCGGGCGCTCCAGTTCGTCCGCTCGAAGGCGAAAGAGTGGAACCTCGACCCCACCCGCGTCGGGGCCACCGGCGGGTCGGCCGGCGGCTGCTCTTCGCTCTGGCTGCTCTACCACGATGACCTGGCCGACCCGAAGAGCGCCGACCCGGTGGCCCGCGAGTCGACCCGGCTGACGTGCGCCGCGGTGAACGTGGCCCAGACGACGCTCGACCCGCTCGTCCTGCGTGAGTGGATACCGAACGCCCGGTATGGCGGGCACGCCTTCGGGGTCCGCACGCCGGGCAACCGGGACGGTGCCTTCCAGGCCTTTTACGAGCAGCGAGAGAAGCTCCTGCCGTGGATCAAGGAGTACTCGCCGATCAGCCACGTCAGCCCGGACGATCCGCCGGTGTTCCTCGAATATCCGAGTCAGAAGAAGCCGCCGGTCAAAGGCGAGGCCCAGGACGACCCCACCCACTCGGCCCTCCTCGGCACGATTCTCCTGGAGAAGTTGAAAGAGGCGAAGGTGGAGGGAATTCTCGTGTATCCCGGGCACCCGGACGCGAAGTACAAGGCGTCCGCCGACTACCTGATCGACCGGCTGACGAGGCCGGCGAAGCCGTAGGCCGCCCGCTGGCGGCGGGTTCGCTATAATCGTCTTCCGTCGGTCGGTGTTGCCCGCCCCCGCGAACGCCACGAGGTCTCACCCATGCCCGCGTCCCCGTTCCATTTCCGAGCCCCGCTCGCGGCCCTCGCGGCCGCCGCGTGGCTGGCCGCCGCCGGCCCGACCGCCCGGGCGGCCGACCCGGCCCCTGCCGACACCGCCCTCGGTAAGGTGCCGGACGACGCCGAGGCGTACTCGGCCACCCTCCGCCTGGGCGAGACGTTCGACCTGATCGGCCGCACCCGGGTCTGGACGCGGACGTGGAACGACCCGGCCGTCAAGGCCCTCCGCGACCAGGCGACGGCCGCCTACAAGAACGACGAGAAGTGGGCCCCGGCCCGCGACTTCTTCGAAGACCCCGCGAACAAAGACCTCCCGGCCCTCGCGGCCGATGCCTTCTCGAACGAAACGTTCACTTACGCCGGCGGCGGTTGGAGCGACCTGCTCGGAGTCTTACAGGAGGTGATCGGTGCCACCCGGTACGGCCCTGCCATCCAGCAGTTGAACGGGGACGCCCCCGGCGGACCCGAGGAGAAGATGAACGCCCAGGCCGGCATGGCCCTCCGGGCGCTGGCCGACAAGCCGCAGCGGATCAAAGTGCCCGAACTCATCATCGGGTTCAAGGTGAGCGACCCGGTGAAGGTCGCCGCTCAGCTCAAGCGGCTCGACCCGCTCGTGGCCGACGCCCTCGCCCGGGAGCCGAAGACCGGTTCGTCCGAGCGGGTGAAGGTCGGCGGCGACGACTTCCTGGTCGTCAAGGCCGACGGCTCGCTGATCCCGTGGGAGGACATCGACCTGTCCAAGTTCGAGGCCAAGAAGGGCGAGTTCAAGCCGCTCGTTAACCACCTCAAGTCGCTCAAGATTACGTTGTCCATCGGCGTCCGCCAGGGCTATCTCCTGATCGTAATCGCTGACTCGGCGGACAAGGTGAAGCGGTTCGGCGGAGACGCCCCCGCGCTGGCCGGGCGGGACGAGTTCAAGCCGCTGGCCCGGAACTCGGGCAAGCCGCTCACGGGTGTCAGCTACGTCAGCGCCGCCTTCCTCGGGGGGCTGACGACGAAGTCCGAGGACGTGACCGGGATGGCCGACCTCGCCAAGATGGCGCTCGAAAAGGCCGGGCTGCCAGACGACGACCGCAAGGCGATCGAGAAGGACGTGCAAGAGCTGGCAAAAGGATTCGCCAAAGACATACGCAAGCCGGGGGCGACGACCGCCTTCAGCTTCCGCACGCCGTCCGGGTGGGAGACGTTGACCTACGACTACACGGAGCCGGACGCGGCCCCGGCCAAGCCGTTGACGCTGCTCAATCACGTCGGCGGGGAGCCGCTGATGGCCGCCGTCTGGAGGTCGGGCACCACAGTCGAGGGGTACAAGGCGTTCACAAGGTGGATCGGCGTGTTCGCCGGACACGCGGAGAAGGCCGCGGTGGCCAAAAGCCCGGAGGCGGCCGAGGGTATCAAGAAGTTCCGCGAGGAGTTCCTGCCCACGATCCAGGAGATGGGCCGCGTCACCGAAAAGCTCTGGCTGCCGGCCCTTGCCGACGGGCAGGAGGCGCTTGTGATTGACGCCAAGTGGTCGAGTAAGCGGTGGCACGCCCTGCAGCCGGAGGCCGAGACGCCGCTGCCGCTGCCGGAGTTCGCCCTAGTGTTGGGCGTGAGCGACGCCGGCAAGTTCGCCGAGGCCCTCGACGGCTACCGGGTGGCGATCAACACCCTCATTGGCAAGGCCCGCGACCTCGCCCCGCCGGGGCAGCTGCCGCCGGTCGAGATTCCGAAGCCGAAGACGGAGTCGAAGGGGGGCACCACGTTCGCCTTCTACCCCATCCCCGAAGCCCTGGGTGTCGATCCCGTACTGCAACCGACGGGCGGCCTCTCGGACAAGGTGGCAGCCCTCGCCCTGTCGCGCGGCCACGCCGAGCGACTCCTGGCCAAGACGCCGCTGAAGGCAGGCCCCGGCCCGCTGGCCGACCTCGACAGGCCGCTCGACTCGGCCTTCTACTTCAACTGGGCCGGCATGGTGGACATGCTCGTCCCGTGGGCCGACTACGCCGCCCGCCTGAGCGGGGCCGACGACAAGAAAGACCAGGCGAACCGGGCGTTCGACATCCTACGGGTGTTCCGCGGTTACTCATCGGCGACCTACCGCGAGGGTGGAGCCACGATCACGCACAGCGAAGCCGTCTTCCGCGACGTGACCCCGATGCCGAGCGACGTGAAGTAGTCGAACCACCCGCGACGTGACAACGCTCCAAGCCCCGGGACATGAGTCCCGGGGCTTCATTCTTCTCATTCACGATCCGGGTGATTCTGTCTGTTTTGTTCTTGGCAAGATTCCCGACCAGCCGAGAACCGACCGTGATCCGCATCTCCCTATCGGACGACGACCTGCAACGATTGGGGGCGGTGATCCGCGAGGCCACCGACGCGAAGTTGCGGCACCGGGTGCAGATCGTCCTGATGGCCCACCGGGGCCGCCGCCACCCGGATATCGCGGCCGACACCGGCAACTCCCCGCGGTCTGTCCAGCGGTGGCTCAACGCCTACCTCGACCGCGGGCTCGACGGGCTCCGCCCCCGGAAGGCACCCGGGGCGAAGCCCACGCTCACCCCCGACCTGGCCCCGGTCCTCCGGCAGTGGGTCATCGACGGCCCGGCGAAGCACGGACTCGACCGGCCCAACTGGACCTACCCCGAACTGGCCGACCACCTGCTCAAGACCCGCGGCGTCCGGGTCGGGAAGTCCGCCCTCCAGGCGTTCGGGGCGAAGCACGGCATCCGCCCGTACCGGCCGACGTATCGGTTCCTCCGCGGCAACCCCGTCAAGCAGGCGAAGGCCCGGGAGGAGATCGCCGACCACAAAAAGGGGCGGCGGCCGGCGACCTCGTCTTGTTGAGCCAGGACGAGGCCCGGTTCCCGATGGTCCGGACCCTCACCGCGACCCTCGGGGTGAAGGGTCACCGGCCGGTCGTGGGGACGTGGGACTGCAAGCACCTGGTGTGCGTGTTCGCCGTCGTCAACCTGGTCACGGCGGCGATCAACGCGAACACCCTGGAGAGCCCGAAGGACGCCAAGGAGAGGACGGGCAAGGGCAAGACCCGGCGGATGCAGGAGGCGTTCGCCGCCCACCTGCGGCACGTCGCCCGGATGTACCCGGCCGCCCGGCATATGCGGGTGGTGCTGCTGATCGACAACGCCCCGTGGCACCGGGGCAAGCTGATCGACGAGGCGCTGCGGGACAACCCACACCTGGAGTTCAAGCGGCTGCCCAGCTACAGCCCGCAACTCAACCCGATCGAGCGGTTCTGGAAGCTCCTACGGCGGCGAGCGACGCACAACCGCCTGTTCGACACGCTGGCCGACCTCAAGACCTCGATCCGGGCCAGCCTGTGCTACTACCAGACCCATGGGGGACCGGGCTCAAACCCTGCTCGACCGCAAATCGAGGAAACGGACACGTTCAACCGGATCGTGAATTAGTTCTACAGCCGTAATTGCTAGGTCGTGTGGACAAGTAGCCGGTGTTCTGGGTAAGGACGAGCCTTCCGCATCCGCCACGGAAGGACGCCCATGCTTCACCGCCACGCGATTTCGGACGCCGACTGGGATCGGATCCAGGGCCTTCTTCCCGGTCGCC
>JANPKP010000225.1:0-11748 GCA_031426095.1 Gemmataceae bacterium | reverse complement strand
CCCGCCGCCGGATCGTGGCGTACCTTTCAGCAACGGACGCCACGGACCGCCGCACAACGGAGGGTAGCGACATGTTGGTCCTCAGCCGCAAGCTCGGCGAGAAGATTTTCATCGGCGAGAACATCTGCATCACCGTGGTGGACATCGACCGCGGCAAGATCCGCCTCGGCATCGAGGCTCCCCGCGACGTGGCCATCTTCCGCCAGGAGCTCCTCCCACTCGACCGCCAGCGGGGCGAGGGCGTGGCCCCCACCTCGGCCGTCTCCTGAAGCGGAACGCCTTCGTCGCGCCGCCGGCCGCCATCCTTCGGGGGATGGGCGGCCGGTTCTGCTTTTGAGGGCGGTCGGGCAGCCGCCCGCCTATCATGTCTGCGTACTCGAACCACCCGACCACCCCCACAACCCCCGGCGCAGCCGTGCCCGACCCCGTCGTCATCGCCACCTGGCCGTTCGGGAAGGTCGCCGCGGACGCCGCCCTGCCGCTGCTCGCCGCCGGCAAGCCCGCCCTCGACGTGGCCCTCGCCGGGGCCACGGCCGTCGAGGCCGACCTGAGTGCCCGCACGTCCGTCGGCTTCGGCAGCCTGCCCGACCGCATCGGCCGGCTCACCCTCGACGCCTGCGTGATGGACGGCCGGACGCTCGGCTGCGGGGCCGTCGCCGGCCTGGAGCACATCCGCCACCCGGCCCAGGTCGCCCGCCGCGTGATGGACAAGACGCCGCACGTCCTGCTCGTCGGCGAGGGGGCCAAGTGGTTCGCCCTCCAGCAGGGCTTCCCGCTCGAAATGCCCTACACCGTCGAGGCCCTCAAGGAGTGGTTCGAGAAGCACCCGGACGCCAAGAAGAAGGAGCCCGGCTCGCGGCTCCCCGGTGCGTCGGGCACGGTGCCGGTGAAGTTCGACAACCCCTCCGACTTCACGGCCGACGAGCACAACCACGACACGGTGACGGTGCTGGCCCGCGACGCGGCCGGGCACCTCGGCGGCGTCTGCACCACGAGCGGGCTGGCGTTCAAGCTCCCCGGCCGGGTCGGCGACTCGCCGCTGATCGGCTCCGGGCTGTACGTGGACGACGAGGCCGGGGCCGCCGGCGCGACGGGCGTGGGCGAGGAGATCATCCGGGTCGGCGGGTCGTTCTTCGTGGTCGAGCGGATGCGGGCGGGGAAGGGGCCGCAGGAGGCGTGCGAGGCGGCCGTGAAGCGGATCATCGCGGCGGCCGCCCGGCGGGGCGTCCACCCGGCGGCCGCGGCCTTCCTGGCGATCGACCCGAAGGGCCTGGTCGGGGCCGCCTGCACGGAGCGGACGAACTTCAAGTACGCCGTCGGCCGCGGCGGCAAGGTCGAGATGGTGCAGGCGAAGGAAGTGAGCTGAGCGTTACCCGATTTTACCGCAAAAACGCGGTCGCACGCCCCGCATCCCGAAGCCCACGAAGCACATCGGGAAACCGCTCCCACATTTTGCGGTAACGCGGGAGCGGCGGCGAAATCCGCCGCCGCCCGCCGCACCGACCTTGCACCCGCCCATTATCGCAGTCGCGTGAACGACAGCACCACCGGCTTGTACGCCGGCTGCGTCACGTCCGAGATCGCCCCCTGCGGCCCGGGGTTGCCGGGCACGACGTTCGTCACCAGCGCCCCCGCCGGGTGGGCGTAGGTCAGCCCGCTCACCGTCAGCGTGGCGACCCCGGTGGTGGGGTCGTAGGCGGTGATGCCCGTCACCGTCACCCTCTCGCGGTTGGTCGGCAGCGACAGGGCGTTGCCGGGGGCCGGGCCGGTGCCGACGAACAGGACATCCGTGGTGTCCGTGCTCGGCGGGGTCGTCACCGGCTTCGGGAACGGCACGATCTTGATCGGCTGCCCGTCCGCGTACACGGTGGCCGACGTGCCGACCGCCGCCGTGCTCACCTTGACCTTGATCGTGGTCGCCCCGGCCGCCGCGCTGTCTTCGAGCCCGGTGAAGAACGGCACCGGCCCCGGCTTGGTCGGGTCGGTCGGGTCGAGCGTCAGGTTGGTCCGGTCGATGACCGCGAAGTACTGCTGGCGGAGGTCGCCGGGCACCTCCTTGTACGCCTCCTTGCCGAGGGTCGCCCGCCCCGGGCTGCCGCCGCCGACGGTGGTCTCCGTGTACTGCACGTTCCCGTTCGCGTCGGTGGCCACCTCGAAGAAGCCGACCGTCACCCACACGGCGAAGGCGTTGCTCACCGTGGTCGAGTTGTTCCACAGCTTGCGGGCCGCCTCCGACTGCAGGTACGGGTGCGTCGCCGATGTCACCCACAGGTTTGGGGTCGTCCCAGTGGTGGACCGCTGGAGGAGTTGCGGCAGCCCGCGGAGCGTCCCGCCGTCGGTGTACTGGACCGCCCCGGCCGACTGGAACGGCACGTCGTTCTGGCCGGCGACGTAGCTCGTCCCGGCCGCCCCGCTCGGCGGCGTCGCGGGCTGCGTCTTGGGCGTCCGGTTCCCGGCCAGCGCGCCCCAGGTGGCGTTCGCGTCGAGGGAAGCCAGGCTGGTGCTCGAACCCACGTCGAGGGCGGCGGCGAACACCCGCGGGTCCTGCACGGTGTTCCAGTTGATCCGCCCGTGGACCTTGCCGCCGAGCGGGGTGTTCAGGTCCCACGGTGCCACCCGCAGCATGTCGAGGGCCCGGTACAGCCCGTTCGTCGGGTTCGTCGCGCTCACCGCCTGGGTCGGATCCTTCCCTTCGATCCAGTGGGCGAGGTGCCCGCCGGCCTTTTCCCACGGGTTGACGCCCGCGGCGGTCAGGTTCGACTGGTTGGCGGGGATGAACGTCTGCGTCAACTCGTGCGGCTTGCGGCACGACACCATGAGCAGTTCGAGCGAGTTCGACAGCGGCCGGTCGAAGTGCGGGAGCCAGTCGAACGGCGTGGCCAGCGGGGCGGCCGCGGTGCCGACCTGCGGGTCGTTGGCGTCCTCCCCGTTGTGCCGGCCGAAGGTGTGGTTGACCTCGCCGCCGCCCGGGGCGGAGGCGTTCTGGGCGATGAGGTGGTCGGCCGCGTTGTACGACCCGGTCGCGGGCGGGGGCGTGTCCTTGACGTAGCTCCCGGCGAGCGGCTGGGTCCGGCCGACGGCGTACCGCCGGTTCGTCTGGCCGTTCGGCGTCTTCGGGTCGTACCCCGCGGTAGCGTCGTCGTCCTTCGACTTCCGCGGCTCCGTCGCATCACTGGCCGCGAACACCGCGTCCATGCTCGGGACGTAGTTCAGGATGTCGACGGTCACGTAGGGGTTGAACGGGTTGCCGGCCGTGGTCGCCTCCGCGTACGGGTTGGCCAACCGCCGGAGCACGACCACGTGCTTCATCTTGGCCCGGTACTGCGGGTCGGTCAGGGTCATCTTGTCCGGCAGCGTTCTCAGGTACGTCAGGCCGCCCTGCGTCCCGCCGTCGACCTTGGTGGTGTCGGGGTCGGCCGTGACGCGGACCGCGTCCCCGGCGAACCCGGCGAGCGGGTCGGCGTTGAGCTTCTGGATGTCGGCGTTGCCCGCCTGCTTGACCTTCGGGGCGAGGACGACGAACCCGTTGCCGGCCGCCACCGCGTACTTCGCCTGGGGCGTGGCCCCGCTCGTATCGACGTTCGGCGGCAGCTTCTTCCCGCCGGCGGCGTCCGTCTTGGAGAAGTCGAGCGTGATCTGCGGCTGGAGGGAGCCGAGGCTGCCGGCGGTGTTCTCCGGCTTCCTCAACTCGGCCATCACCGCCCCGTCGTCGTCCCGGAAGATCAGGATTTGGTACGGGGACAGCGACGGGTCGGACGGCGGGAGGGCGGTGACGAGTTCCACCGACCCGTCGCCGAGCGGCCCCTTCGTCGTCGCGTTCTTGTACGGCGCGGCGGTCGGGTTGAGCAGTTCGACCCAGAAGCGGACCTGGAGCGGCTTCATGGGCTTCTTGGGCGGGGTGGCCGCGAAATCGACGTCCTCGTCCGGGTCGTTGGTGTAATCGCTGTACGCCTCGTTGAGGACCACCCGCGGCTTCTCGGTCCCGAACACCACGCTCAGACGGATGTTCGTGTCGTCGGGCATCGCCCCGGCCACCCGTCCGGTCATCTCCGACGGGGTGGCGTGGGCCGCGGTGTTGCTGTAGTTCCAGATGAACGGGCTCGAGATGTCGTCGGCGTCGACGTGGTCCACGATGTTGACCGCGAGTTGGGCGAGGTAGCGGAGGGCTTCGAACTCGGGGGTGCCGGGCGTGGCCTTGTTCGTCACGTCCCCGGTCACCGGATCGACCTGGGCCTTCGCCCCGGTGGCCATGACCAACCGGGCGTAGATGTCGCAGGCGAGGTTCTGACGGTCGGCCAGGGCCGGGTAGCTGTTGCCCGTCGGCAGCCCGGTCGTCGTGTCGGTGGGGAAGGGAGTTAGCTTGCGGTTGACATCGACCCCGCCGAGGGCGGCGAGCCGGTTCACCCACATCTTGTTCGTGCCGTCGAAGTCGCTCGCCCCCGCCGTGGCCGACGCCCCGCCGGCTTGGGCCGTCGGGTACGCGGTCGGCGGGGTCGCGGTCGGGTGGCCGGTGTCCGGGCCATTCCCGGCCGGGGCCGCCTTCTGGAACTGGCTGTTCGCGTAGTCGAGTACGACCGGCGGGGCCATCGGCACGGCGAACCCGGTACTCAGGGTGGTGAACTCCATCCGCAGCCCGTGAGCCGCTTCGGTCGCGTCGAACTGCGGAGCCGGGGGGGGAGGGAAGGTCTTCCCGCGGAGAGTATTCTGAGCAGAACCGCCGACGTACATCTGGTCGTACCAGTCGAACTTGTAGGCGTACCGGGCCGCCAGCCGCTTCAGGTCGGTGTGCGGGTACGTCCCGGCCGTGGTGAACGTGTACGGGCTCGGCAGGCTCGTCGGGGCCGGCCATTCGGCCGCGGAGAACAGCGACGGGTGGTTCTGGGCCTGCGCGGCCGTCGTGTTGTTGTCGTAGTTCGTGTACGTCGGCAGCCCGGCCAGCGACCCGCCGCCCGACGTCGGCACCGTCATCTGGGCGCCGGCGGCCATCCCCCAGTTCACCTGGGCGTAGTCCGGGAGCGGCTGCGGCTGCCCGCCGGACGGCGGCGGGAGGAAGTACCGGGTCGTGAGACCGCCCTGCGACCTCGCGTTAGTCCCGCCGAGGCGGTTGGACACGACCCTGTCGAACTCCCCGCCCGTGAGCATCGTGGCGGCGTTGATCTCCCACGGCCCGTACCCGCCGAAGCTCTTGCCGCCGGTCGTCCCCTTGTTGCCCGCCGCGTTCAGGTTGATGCGGCTGTCGAGGTCGAGGACGAGCGGGGCGACGAGGGCCTTCACCTTCTTGCCGTTCCAGTCGAACGGCGGCAGCCCGATGTCCATCCACAGGCTGTCGTTCTTCTGGACGCCGACCCCGCCGACGAGGTTCTGCACGTCGCCGGTGTAGGTGTTGTCCGGGTTCTGGGGCACGGCCGGGAAGCCGGTGTTCTCCTTCGGCCGCGGGCGGAGGAACGAGTACCGCTCCGGCGTCCCGGTCATCGCCGTTCCGGACGGCGAGAGGGCGTTGGTGGTGTCCGAGAACATCCCCGGCCGGAAGAACGACGGGACCAGCACCTCGCCCGTCCGCGGGTCGAGGCTGGCGAGGAAGAAGTTGGTCGCGTCCGGGTAGGTGACGCCGACGTTCCGGCCGACGTAGGTGTTCGTGCCGACAACCCGGGGGCTGCCCGGCGCTCGCTGGCCGCCGGACCAGTTGCCGTCCACCACCTGCCCGGAGATGACGGTGTAGTTCACCACCTTGTCGCGGCTCAGCGGCGGCGAGACGGTCGAGATCGTCTCCCCCTGGAAGGCGGGGAGGCCAGCCCCGTCGAACGGCACGGTGTGGACGCCGGCCTTGCCCGACCACCCGTACAGGAGTTCGGCGAGGCTGTGGCCCCGCATGCCGTTGAGGAGGTCGCCGCCGGTGTCCTTGGCCCCGTACACGAGGAACCCGACGAACTGGTTGGCGGCCTCCCCGCCGTCGGGCGGGACGACGGCCGACGGCCCCTGGCTCTGGCCCTGGGCCTCCCGGTAGATGCGGGCGCTGGTGGCCTCGGCGTCGGCGTAGAAGATGAAGCTCAGGCCGACGACGGCGAAGAGCGCGAGCAGCGCCAGCACGACGATCAGGATGGCCGCCCGGCGTGCGGGTCGTCGGCCGGCGGCGAGTGGTCGGAGCAACATCGGTAGCCCTCCCAGGGGGCGGCTACGCCCGGCGAAACCTCGCCCCGGCGTCCAACCGCCCCCGGTTTTTCCCGGTTTTATCGACTCGTGTTCGGCGTAATGCCCGTGACTGGCTCGCGTTGCGACTCCCGCTCCCGCCGCCCCTGGGAGAGCGGGAGCGTCGCCGGAATCCGGCCCGAACGGCCGCCCCGACCTTGTACGTCCGCCGTCACATGTCCTGAACGATCGTCACCTGACGGGCCGACTTCAGCTTCGGGTCGTAGATGCGGACGCGGATCTGCAGCGCCTTGACGCGAATCTTCTGCGGCGTCTTGCTCGTGTCCGTCCCGTACCCGGTGTCGAATACGCCGCCTGGGATGTTGTCGAACGGGTAGTCGTAGTTACTAGGCGACGGGGTCGGTTCCCCTGGTCCGGCCCAACTCGCCTTCACTTCGAACGACAGGACGTTTGACAGGAGGATGTCGTCCCCTTGCCGGCCAGCGCTGCTGATCGCCCCGATGTTGGTGTCGCCGGCGGACCGGTTGTCCGCGAGTCGGAACGTGGTGGCGTTCGCCCCGGAGAAGTCGGCGAACGTGGCCACCGCCCCGTTCCCCTGGGCGACTACGGCTACGTCGCCGCCGCCGAGTGCGGCCTTGTCGGCGGTCGCTTTGGCCGCCAGCCGCTGCCGGCGGACGAGCTTGAACGTCTGCGTTCCGTTGGGCGTGGCCCCGGTGTTCTGGCTGTCGAGGGCGTAGCTGATTTCGGCCAGCGGGCTGCTGAGGGTGTTGCTGCCCTGGCTGACCGTGTATGTGTTCTGCGGCTTGTCGCCGGCCAGCACGCTCGTGAAGTGGATCAGGTGGTCGGTGGCGTTCTGGCTGGGGAACGTCAGCCCGTCGCTGACGTTCAGGTCCATCGCCTTGCCCGTCCCCTGGATGCGGAAGAAGCCGCCGGCCGGGGGCTTCCACTTGCTGTCGGTGAGCCACTGGCCGGACAACTTCGCCCCGGAGATTTTCTGCCCGCTCGCCCCCACGTCCCCGTCCCGGGCCACGAAGTGGTCGGCCTGGAGGTCGTGGCGGATCATCTCGGTGGCGGCCCGCAGTTGGTCCTGCATGCCGCCGACCGACCGCATGTACCGCATGGTGTCGGTGCCGGACTGGAAGGCCCCGGCCATGACGGCCATGATGACGACGCTGACGGCGGCGGCCACCATCAGCTCGACCAGGGTGAAGCCGCCCCGCCGGCGGCCGGACGTTCGCGCTGTTGTCGCCTTCATTGGAGAGCCTCTCGGGCCGGCGGCGGGCGGGCCGCGTGGACGCAAGCAGTTGGGGGAATCAAGGCGCTTTCGTGGTGTCGATGTCCAGCGGCGGCCGCTCGAACACCTCGGCCACGCCGGCCAGGAAGACGACCTTGCCGGTGGTCCGCGAACCGCCACCGAGCGCCGGTTTGATAGGCGTCTGCAACTCGACGGCGGTGTCGTTCGTCACGCTCACGACGCGGTAAAAGTCGCACAGTTGAACGTTGTTCGACGTGGTGGAGGCGTCCATCAGCCACCCGCCCTTTTGCAGTCCTGTAATCGCACCACCCAGCATTACCGTCGTGGAGTTGTCGGTAAACGTCGCGGTTTTCGACTGCTCGGAGTTCGGGGGGAGAAACAGGTGGACCCGCTGGTTGAACACGACCACGTTCATGTTCGCCCGAAACTTCTGGGCGTTGCTCGGCCGCTGGACGGTCCACAGCCAGTTGTACCGGTCCTCCCGCTCGGCCGTCGGGGTGCCGTTGTCGTCGTAGGTGAACCCGTCGAGCAGGGTGCAAGTCCGCAGAGAGAATGTCCTGTTGTCGCTAGGCGGGTCGGTAATCAATTTGAGACTCACCCGCTGAATGTTGGGAGCACCAGTGACGGTCGCCCCTGCACCAGCGACGGCCCCCATCGGGTCCACGAACACTGGCGGGCTCGGCTTGGTGAGCTGGTCGCTCGGGATGTCTTCGTACTTGGCCGACGGGCTGTTGAGGGACGACCACAGCGGCTCGCTGTTGGCCGGCTTCTCGACGATCTCGTGCCGCCAGTACCACCGCAGGTAGGCGTCGGCCTGGGTGGTGGCCTCAGCGCACCGCTGGTCCTTGAGGGCCTGCCCCATCTGGACGGCCCCGACCGGGAACATGGTGAGGACGCCGATCACCCCGATCGCCATGATGAACAGGGCGACCAGCACCTCGGTCAGCGAAATCCCGGCTCGCCGCGTCATGACTCGTCCCTCGCGTGGGTGTCGCCGTGGGCGCGGCCGGTGGTCGAAACTCGGATTCACGGGCCGGTCGCGCCCGCCTTGGCGAACTCGAACGGGTTGTTGGCCGTCCACGAGATCGGGAACACGCCGACCGCCCCGGACCGGGCCTTCACCGCCACCACCTGCTGCTCGCCGCCGGTCTGGAGGTTGCCGGTGCTGCCGCCGCCCTTGCGGGGGTCGCGAACCCAGAGCATCATCTGGCCCTTCGTCGCGTCCACCACGTCGCCCGACGGGGAGAAGAGGACGATGTACGGCGACAGGATGCCGTCGCTCGAATTCAAATCGACCCCGACGTTCGCCGGCAGTTGCACGACCGGCTCGCCTAGCAGGGCCTGCACCGGGCCGTACACGCCGAACAGGTACGACACCGCCTTCGTCCCAACCCCGACGTTCGGGTACTGCGGGCTCCCCTTGGCCGTCACCGTCACCGTCGAGCCGCTCGGGGTCGCGGTGGCGACCTGAAAGTAGGCCTGGAGGTTGGGGATCAGCACCGTGCTCTCTGCCGTCACGACGGAGGGGTCGGGCAGGTTGTTGAGTGTGATCTTCGTCGGCGTCGGGTTACCGGACGTGAACTCGAACAGCACCTGCGGCGACCCGTTCGGCGTGGGGAACCCGCCCGTCTGGTCCGGGTTCGGCAGGAACAGCGGCGGGGCCTCGACGTACTGCACCTCGGTGGCCAGCCCGCTCCCGTTGTTGATGAGCTGCACGCCCCGCGGCAGGCCGTCGCGGGCGGCCCGGTTCTTGGCCGTCTGGAGGTATTGTTGCAGGCGACCGGCGGCCTCCGTCGTGCGATCCTGGGACATGATGTCCGGGACGACCAGCACGGTGATCGACGCCAGGACAACGATGATCGACATCACCACCATCAACTCGACCAGCGTGAACCCACTCCGGCGGCGAGCGGTCATGGTCATTCCCCCTTGTTGCCTTCGCGGCGGAGCCGGTAGCCGACGGGGTTGTCGCCGCCGTACGGGCTGTTCTCCCAATCCTTGTTCGCCCCGGCCGAGATGACCGCCGGCTGGCGGTTCGTCCCGTCGAACGCCGACGCCGTCCAAGCGGCCGACCCGCCGCTCGGAAACACGTTCGTCGTGGGCAGCACGCTCGGGTTGGCCTTGAGCTTGCCCTTCGGGTCAAGCGGGTCTTGCGACAACCCGGTGGACGAGTTGATGTACGGGGCCGCGTTCAGTTCGTTGCCCGCCCCGCCGCTGGCGTAGCGGACGAACATGATCGGCATCCCCCAAGCGTCCTTGAAGACACGGCTCGTCCCGTTGGTGTCCATTCCCTGGGCCACGTCGTCCGGGTTGAACTTCATCCCCTGGTTGGCCTGCTCGGCGAGGATCGCGTAGAGCAGGATCGCCGACTCCTCCTGGGCGTTGGCCGCGGACGACGGCAGGCTGGCGAACGTCGCCCGGGCCTTGAGCGTCACCCCGCCCGGTCCGACCACGTCGTCCTTGGCCTCCTTGAGTGTCTGCGGGAACTCCCGCCGCGTAATCATGTACGCCAGCGCAGCGGCCGCCAACTCGCGGTCTTTCTTCGGGCAGTTGTTGATGAGGGTGTCCTGCTGCGAGGCGGTCAGCGCCTTGAACGACGCGGCGTTGTCACACGCCGCCTTCCACTGCTGATCGAGGGCGGTCTGGAGCTTGGTCACCGTCTGGTCCGTCACCTTGCTCATCTGGGTCGCCCGGACCTTGCTCACGCCGGCCGCCGTAATCGCGGCCATAAGGGCCAGGATGCCGATGACGGTGATGAGTTCGATCAGGGTGAAGCCGCCGCGGCGGGTTCGCGTCGTCATGGCGGTCTCCATTAGGGGGCGTTGGCAAGCACGCCGTTCCCAAAGTTGGCGATGTCGTCGGCCCCAGCCCCACCCGACGCCCACGCGCCGGACCCCGGAGTCCAGTCGGCCCCCGCCGATGCCGGGGCACCGAACTTGCCGTCCTTGCCGGACGAGATGATCTGGAACTTCTGCTGCTGGATGAACTTCCCCCCCTGCTTGTACGGGGTGACCGAGTTGAATGTCGAGCTGGTAAGCGGTGCCGTCGTGTAATCGTTCCCGTTCACGCTCGTGAAGTAGGCGTAAGGGTTGCCCCAGGTGTCCACGAACCGGCCGCTGGAAACCCGGCCGGCGGGGAACTCGAAGAACGGCCCAGTCCCTGTGCCCGAACTGAACGGTGCCGCCTTGTTCGACGAGAAACCCGTGTAGTTCGTGGCCGACCCGCCGCTCAGAAAGAGGATGAGGCACTGGTTCCCGTCGAGCTGGCCGCCCGAGAGGCCAGTGCTAGACAGGTTAATCTGCGGGAACAATTGCTTCAGGTAGGCGGCCTCCGGCTCGGTGCTGGTGTACGACCCCTTGGCGTTGAAGCTGGTGGGGATGTAGCTCACGTTCATTTTCGCGTGGAAGCTACGGACGGCCGTGTCGAGGTTGCCGATCTCGACCTTCGCGGCGGCCACCTTCGCGCTCTCCCGCACCTTCTGGACGGCCGGCAACAGCAGCCCGATGAGCAGGCCGATGATGGCGATCACCACCAGCAGCTCGATCAGGGTGAAGGCGGCCCGCCGCGTCCCGCGTGTCATGGTCTTCTCCGAAAGGATGAAGGATAAAGGCTGAAGGATAAAGGAGAGACCCCGGGTCGGATTGAGCCTTTATCCTTCAGCCTTTATCCTTTCGGCGTTACTTGCTGAGCCCTTCGAGCAGCTTGATGAGCGGCAGGAAGAGCGAGATCACGATGCCGCCGATGGTCAGGCCGAGGAAGACGATCATGATCGGCTCCAGCAGGCTGATGAGCGACTTCACCAGGGTGTCCACCATCTCGTCGTAGAAGTCGGCGATCTTGTAGAGCATGGTGTCCAGGTCGCCCGTCTCCTCGCCGACCTCCACCATGCCGACCACCATGTCCTCCACCAGCCGGGCCTGCCGCAGCGGCTCCGAGATCGTCTCGCCCTCGCGGATCGACTCGAAGATGCGCTGGTACATCCGCTCGAACACCGCGTTGTTCGCCGTCTCCCTCACGATCGGGATGGCCTCCAGGATCGGCTACCCCGAGTTGATGAGGGTGCCGAGCGTCCGCATGGTGCGGGCCACGATGGTCTTCTCCACGAGGCCGCCGACCACGGGTATCCAGAGGACCACCCTGTCGAGGGCGAAGTTCCCCGACTTGTTCGTGCGGATCAGCTTGATGAGGAAGTAGACGAAGATCGGGAACAGGGGGATCGTCCACCAGAACTCGGCCATCCAGTTCGAGATGCGGATGAGGTTCTGGGTGGCCCACGGGAGGGTCAGCCCGAACTCGTCGAAGATCTTCTTAAACTTCGGGATGATCGCCACCATGATGAACGTCAG
>JANPKP010000224.1:0-5061 GCA_031426095.1 Gemmataceae bacterium | reverse complement strand
GTTCTCGGCGTGGCCATCCGGGTAACGCACCTGCACGGACTCGTACTGCCCCTTTCTGTACGGAGCCTGGACGTAACAGACCGGGATGGGCATCAGGACGGCGGCCCACATCCCGGGCAGCGTGGACAGGGTGAGTTCCAGAATCAGGACCTTCGGGTTAAAGCCCTGCGGCGACGCCGGCTTGAGCACGGCCACCAGCCCCGGCCCGCCCGAGTCGTAAATGCCCTCGACGGTGAGCCTGGTCTCCATTCCCTCGGTCGTCGCCCACGCCCGCCACATGTCCTTCCGGCCCTTGGCGGGCTTCTTGTCTTCCGCGGCCGCGGCCGAACCGACCACGGCGACCATTCCGGCCGCGGCGGCCGTCTTGATCGCATTCCGCCGTGTCATGTCGTTCATCATCGACCTCCTGCTCGGCAACCGTTGTTCGTTCGCGGTCGAGGGCCGAGTACCCGCGGCAGACAATGGGATTCAGACGTGACGCTGGATCCTGGCAAGGCGGGCATGGAACCGCCCGGCTCCGGCCCTTCACGCAGCCCGGCCTGCGACTTTCCCCGCCGAGGCGGGCCGCCGGCCTCGCACCCGCACCACTCGACGTGGTACTCTCGGCCGGCCCTCCCGGACGCCGCTCAGTCGTAGGCGAACGTCGGCACGGCCTTGAACTTTTTATCCCCGGTCATCGGGCACACCTTCATCTCCTCGACCGACGGGATCACCGGCAGCGGGCCCTCGACGCCGGGGAACTTGTACAGCTTGACCGTCTCCCCGGTTCTGTGATTCCAGATGGCGGCCGCCGGCTTTGGCTCGGCCTGCCCCCGCGGCCACTGCACGTAGACGAACTTCTTCGACGCGGGGTCGAACGCGGTCCACTGCTCGAACGCCCTCCCGCCCCCGAACTTGGCGTCGTAGGTGACCTCCTCGTCCCCTTGCTTGGCCGTAACCTTGTAGCCGGTCCCGGCGTGGGAAGTCGAGGCGGTCAAAGCCAGGAGGGCGGCTGCCAGTATCCGAATGCGCATGTGTGATCCTCAACGGGTGCCGGGCGACGTGCGGTGTTATCTTACGCTGACAGTCCGAGGGACATGAGGGATTCACCTTGTCTCTGCCCGCATCCATCACTTCCGCCTTTGGCGGTCGGTATCTAGTAAACGGCGAACGCCGGGGGCGGCCACCACCGGCCGGGAGGATTGTGGTAGAATCCCGCCCGGGTGCTTTTCGCCGGAGGGAACCATGCCGCTGCTCGACCACTTCCACCGCCCGGGGATGATCGACTTCCCTTGAGAATCGCTGAGTACCGCTTGGGCGGTTTCGTTGATGCGTTGGTTGAACCACACCCTTCCGCGGGACGAGTTCCGAGCCTTCGCCAACATCCACCTCGGCTCGCACGTCGAAGCCGACGTGGCCGAGTTCGACACCCGCCCGGGCACGGTCCCCGTGGCCCGGAATGGCATGACGGCCACACTCCCCGCCACCGTCGCCTACAAAGCCGCATTCCCTGCCGTGTTCCCGGACGACATCGAAGTGCGGATCACCGAAGGCCGCCACACCATGCTATTGGCGGGCGTCATCGAACTCGTCAGTCCGGGCAACAAAAAGGAAGCGGACGAGCGGGCGGCTTTCGTGGCCAAGTGTTCCGGCTACCTTCAACGTGGCATCGGGCTCGTCATCGTCGATGTGGTCACGGAACGGCTGGCGAACCTGCACGACGAAATGATGCGAACGATCGGCGGCCCGACACCGCCCACCTTCCCGGCCGGCACCCCGACATATGCGGTAGGATACCGCCCCGTCCGCCGCAACGGTCGCAATGAGATCGACGTTTGCCATGAGTCGTGTGTCGTCGGTCGGCCGCTGCCGCCCATTCCGGTCGCCGTCCGTGGCGGGCCGGTCGTCACGCTCGACTTGGAGAAAACGTATTCGGACGCACTGGCGGACTTCGGATACGGCGGCTGATCTCGAACGAACCGATGTGACCGCCTTCGCACCCGCCGGCAGAATCATCCCGCCGGAATGACCTCCACGAGGTTGTCGAAGAACGTCGCCCCGCCGCCGAGGTCGGTGAGCGCCGTGCTGGTCGTCGCGTTGCAGTTGACGCCGTCTTCGGTGAGGCGGTTCCACCAGATGCCGAACGTCACCACCACGCCGGGGCGGACGGACTCGCCGACGACGGCCTTCGCCGCGAACCGGCCGCGGGCGTTGAACACGCTCACCCGCTGGCCGTCGGCGATGCCGCGGGCGGCGGCGTCCTCCGGGTGCATCTCCACCGTCGGCTCGCCGGCCTCCTTCCGCAGCACGTCCACGTTCACGAACGTCGAGTTCAGGAACGACGGGGCCGGCGGGCAGACCATCTGCAACGGGTAGTCCGCGGCGAGGTCGGGCCGCGTCTGCGGGTCCTCGTGCGGCGGGGCGTAGTGCGGGAGCGGGTCGCGGCCGGCGGCCGCCTCGCGGGCGCTGAACAGCTCGCACTTGCCCGACGGGGTGCCGAACCCGCCGGCCGCGAACGGGGCCCACTCCCGCGGCACGTTCAACCGCACCGGGCCGGCCGTCGCGGCTTCGAGCGTGATGCCGTCGAAGGCGTCCCGCGGCGGGTGAACGTCACCGCCCCCGCCGACCATCGCGTTGCGGGCTAGCTCCTCGTCGCTTTCCGCGAACAACCCCGGCTCGAAGCCCATCTCGCGGGCCAGGAGGCGGAACACCTCGTTGTTCGCCTTCGCCTCCCCCGGCGGGGCGACGGCCGGGGCGTTGGCCTGGACGTACAGGTGGCCGTAGCTGAGGTGGATGTCGAAGTGTTCGGGCTGCGTCGTCGCCGGCAGCAGTATGTCGGCGTAGTCGGCCGTGTCGGTCTGGAACTGCTCGTGGACGACGGTGAACAGGTCGTCCCGCTTCAGCCCGGCGATCACCCGCCCCTGGTCCGGGCAGACGGCCGCCGGGTTCGAGTTGTAGACGTACAGGGCCGTCACCGGCGGGCCGGGCAGTTCGCCGTGCAGGGCCTCCGCGAGCTGCACCATGTTGATCGTGCGGGTGCCCGGCGGGATCAGGTCGGGGCGTTCGAGGTAGGCGTTGTTGAACGGGTAGAGCTTGCTCGTGCTCAGGAGCGCCCCGCCGCCGGCGTGCCGCCAGTCGCCGGTGAGGGCGGGGAGGCAGACGACGGTGCGGACCGCCGTGCCGCCACCGCCGTGCCGTTGAAGCCCGTAGTTCAGGCGGATGAGCGCCGGCCCGCCGCGGTCTCGCTGCGAGAAGCGGTACTCGGCGGCGAAGCGCTCGATGGTGGCCACGTCCAGCCCCGTGATGCGGGCGACTTTCTCGGGAGGGTATTCCTTCAACGCCCGCTCACGCAGTTCGTCGGCCCCGACGCAGTGGCGGTGCAGGTAGTCGTCGTCCTGCCAGTTCTCGCGGAAAATCACGTGCATGACGCCGAGGGCGAGGGCCGCGTCGGTGCCCGGGCGGACGGGGATCCACCAGTCGGACTTGGCCGCCGTCGGGCTGCGGTACGGGTCGACGGTGACGATCTTCGCCCCCCGCTTGCGGGCCTCGAACTCGACCTTCCAGAAGTGGATGTTCGTGACCGCCGTGTTCGACCCCCAGTTCACGATGTACCGGGCGTGGACGGCCGCTTCGGGGTCGATGGCCGCCCGCGTACCGAGCGTCACGTCGCAGCCGGCGGCCCCGGCCGAGGCGCAGATCGTGCGGTCGAGCAACGACGCACCCAAGCGGTGGAAAAAGCGGCGGTCCAGGCTCGACCCCTGTAACTTCCCCATCGTGCCGGCGTACGAGTACGGCAGGATGGCTTGCGGGCCGTCGGCCGACGCGGCGACGGAGCGGAAGCGGTCGCCGATGGTGCGGATCGCTTCGCCCCACGAGACGCGCTCGAACCGCCCTTCCCCCTTGCGGCCGACGCGGCGGAGCGGGTGCGTGAGCCGGCCGGGGTGGTAGACGCGGTCGAGGTAGTTCGACACCTTGCGGCAGAGGAAGCCGCGGGTGAACGGGTGGTCCTTGTCGCCGCGGAGGTCGACCGCCCGGCCGGTGGCGTCGTCCACCGTCACGACCCACCCGCAGGTGTCCGGGCAGTCGTGCGGGCAGACGCCCTTGACGGTTCGCAGTTGGTGCCGCATCGTGATCCCCCTGGGGGTCGGGCCGGGCTCAACAACTCGGCCGCCGTCCGCATTCGACGCCGCCCGAACGGGGGCGGTTCGGCCCGGGGTCGAAGGAACCGCGCGGCCGGACCGGAAACGCGTTAAAATGCGAAGAGTCCGCTTGCACCCGCCGGCGGACGTTTAGAGAGTATGAGTGTCGGCCCCTCCCGCCCCGCCGTCCCGGTCGCCCGCCGGACGAGGATACCCGTTCATGCCGGCCCCCGCAAACATCGGCGAGTTCGTGGACGTGGTCCGCAAGAGCGGGCTCGTGCCCGAGCCGGCCCTGGCCGCCGCCCTCGACCGCCAGCGGCAGGCCGACCCCGGCCCGCACCCGATCGACGCCCTCACCCAGGCCCTGGTCCGCGAGGGGCACCTGACGTTCTTCCAGGCCAAGCAGCTCAAACTCGGGCGGTACAAGCGGTTCAACATCGGGGCGAAGTACCGGCTGCTCGAACTCCTCGGGGCCGGCGGCATGGGGGCCGTCTACCTCTGCGAACACACCCTGATGAAGCGGCTGGTGGCCCTCAAGATTCTGCCGAGCGACAAGATGGACGACCCGTCGAGCCTGGAGCGGTTCCACCGCGAGGCCCGGGCCGTGGCCGCCCTCAACCACCCGAACATTGTCCGCGCCCACGACATCGACGTCCACGACAAGCTCCACTTCCTCGTCATGGAGTTCGTGGACGGGGCCAGCCTCCAGGAGATCGTCGCCCGGCACGGGCCGATGGACCCGGTGCGGGCCGCCCAGTATGTGGCCCAGTCGGCCGTCGGCCTCCAGCACGCCCACGAACTCGGCATGGTCCACCGCGACATCAAGCCGGGGAACCTGCTGCTGGACCGGGCCGGGGCCATCAAGGTGCTGGACATGGGGCTGGCCCGGTTCTTCAGCAAGCCGGCCGACAGCGTGACCGAGAAGTACGACGACAAGTGCGTC
>JANPKP010000223.1:0-1979 GCA_031426095.1 Gemmataceae bacterium | reverse complement strand
CCCCATGGGTGGTCCGTAGGCGTCTTCGAGACCCTTTCCGAACAGTGCCTAGTCCTCAACCAAGCGTAATCCCAGCTTCCCTCGGATGAGAAACTCGAAAACCCCCTGGTTTTGGCGAACAATCGAGGTACTCCACACCCTCGTCGATTCGCCGCCAGGAGGTTTTCGAGTGAACGCCACTATCCGCCGACAACTCGCCGCACGCAAGCGGAGAATCACCCGCCGCATCCAGAACAAGCCCGGCGTCGAAGCCCACCAGCCGATGATGACCGCCTCCAACATCCACTACGAGATCGCCGAGAAGGTCCGGGCCATCGCACCGGGCGGCATCGGGGCCATCCACCTCATGGCCCAGAAGCTCGGCCTGGTCCACGACATCAACCAGGACATCCACCTGCTGAAGCGGCACCTGCCCTACTTCGAGAGCGACCACGTCCTGAACATCGCCTACAACCTCCTGGCCGGCGGCAGCCGCATCGAGCATCTCGAAGTCCGTCGCAACGACGAGGTCTATCTCGACGCCCTCGGGGCACGACGCATCCCCGACCCCACCACAGCCGGGGACTTCTGCCGCCGCTTCACCCAGTCCGACATCGAGCGGCTCATGGACACCTTCAATGATGTCCGGATCCGGGCCTGGGAGCAGCAGCCCGCCGACTTCTTCGAGGAGGCCTTCATCGACGCCGACGGCACGCTCGCCCCCACCGACGGAGTGTGCAAGCAGGGCGTGGACATCTCCTACAACGGGACGTGGGGATACCACCCGCTGGTCGTCTCGCTGGCCAACACCGCCGAGCCGCTGTATCTGGTCAACCGGGGCGGCAACCGCCCCTCGCACGAGCAGGCCGAGGTCTACCTGGACAAGGCCGCCGGCCTGTGCCGCCGGGCTGGGTTCAAGAAGATCACCTTCCGGGGCGACACCGACTTCAGCCAGACCAGGCACCTCGACCGCTGGGATCGGGCGGGCAACCGGTTCATCTTCGGCATCGATGCCATGCCCAACCTGGTCGCACGGGCCGAGGGCCTGCCCGCCGAGGAATACAGCGAGTTGGAGCGACCGGCGAGGTACACGATCGAGACGGTGCCCCGCCAGGCCCGTGAACGGCACAAGGACCGGATCGTCGCCGAGCGGCAGTTCAAGACCCTGAAGCTGGTCGGCGAGGAGGTGGCCGAGTTCGAGTACCGCCCGGTGGCCTGCGAGAAGGCGTACCGGGTGGTCGTGCTGAGGAAGAAACTGACGGTCGAGAAGGGCCAGTTGTGGCTGTTCGAGCCGGATCGGTTCTTCTTCTACATCACCAACGACCTGACGACCCCGGCATCCGAGGTCGTCTTCCTGGCCAATGACCGCTGCGACCAGGAGAACCTGATCGCCCAGTTGAAGGGCGGCGTGAAGGCGTTGTCGATGCCGGTGGGCGACACGGTGAGCAATGGGGCCTACATGGTGATGGCCTCGCTGGCCTGGAGCCTGAAGGCGTGGGCGGCGTTGCTGCTGCCCGAGCAAGGTCGCTGGGCAGCGAAGTATCGTGAGGAGAAGCGTTCGCTGCTGAGGACGGAGTTCAGCACGTTCTGCGTGGCGATGATCCAGGTCCCCTGCCAGGTCGTGCGAGGAGCCCGTCGGATCATGTTCCGGCTGCTGTCGTGGAACCCGTGGCAGGGCGTGTTCCTGCGGCTGGTGGAGCGCCTACACGGTCGGCGGCTGTGTTGAGACGGAGGTGAAGAGAAGACGGGGTCCGGATGCCCCGGTCCGGTCCGTATGGGCGACGAGCCGACGAGGGGAGGTGTGCCGATGGCCGACCGAGCACGAGGCGGTGTGAACCGGGCGGTCCTGGCCCGGCCCGGAGATGATCCGTAGCCTGCCATGCTGGGCCTGGTCTCAATCGGGCAGATCCCATTACGCTTGTTTCAGGACTAGCCGGGACATCCTCGCGTTCGCGAGCCCTTCGAAAGCGACGAGGCCGCCCCACTTTCGCGGGGCGGCC
>JANPKP010000222.1:0-27244 GCA_031426095.1 Gemmataceae bacterium | reverse complement strand
AGCGTCGGTCTACGGAACCGAAGGTTGAAGGTTCAAATCCTTCCGGGTGCACTCCCCTTCCCCGCCTCGGACACCTCCCGGCCCGAGGGCCCGCCCGTGCGAATGAGCATTCTGTTTTCCACACTCTTCTTCAGTGTGTTGGCACCGGCGGTCGCCGCCCCAAAGCCGCCGAACATCGTCTTTCTCTTCTCCGACGACCACGCGTATCAGGCCGTCGGGGCGTACCAGCACCCGTTCAAGCTGCTCGACACGCCGAACATCGACCGCCTCGCCGCCGGCGGGACGCGGTTCGACCGCTGCCTCGTCCCCAACAGCATCTGCGGGCCGAGCCGGGCCACCGTGCTGACCGGCAAGTACAGCCACGCGAACGGCTTTTACAACAACACGAACAGCCGCTTCGACAACACGCAGACGACGTTTCCCAAGCTCCTGAAAGCGGCCGGCTACCAGACGGCCGTGGTCGGTAAGTGGCACCTCGAATCCGACCCGACGGGGTTCGACCACTGGCACATCCTCCCCGGCCAGGGCGTGTACTACAACCCGGCGATGGTCCGCGACGGCGTGCGGGTCAAGCACGAGGGGTACGTCACCGACCTGATCACCGACTTCTCGCTCGACTGGCTCCAGAAGCGGGACAAGGACAAGCCGTTTCTGCTGATGTGCCAGCACAAGGCCCCGCACCGCGAGTGGGAGCCGGCCCTCCGGCACCTCGGGCACGATAAGGACCGCCAGTACCCGGAGCCGGACACGCTGTTCGACGACTACGCCGGCCGCGGCAAGGCCGAACACGCCCAGGACATGACGATCGCCAAGACGATGACCGCCCGCGACCTCAAGCTTACGACGCCTGGGCAACTCACGGCCGACCAGCGGAAGGCGTGGGACGCCTACTACGAGCCGCGGAATACCACCTATCGCAAGACCGAGCGCGACCCGAAGGCCGAGGTGCGCTGGCGGTACAACCGATACATGCACGACTACCTGGGGTGCATCAAGGCGGTTGACGAGGGCGTCGGCCGGGTCCTCGACTACCTCGACGCGGAAGGATTGGCGGACAACACGGTCGTGGTCTACACGTCGGACCAGGGTTTTTACCTCGGCGAGCACGGCTGGTTCGACAAGAGGTGGGTGTTCGAGGAGTCGCTGCGGACGCCACTACTCGTCCGCTGGCCGGGGACGACAAAGCCGGGAAGCACGAACGGCGACATCGTCAGCAACCTCGACTTCGCGGCCACCTTCCTCGAAGCCGCCGGCGTGCAGGTGCCGCCCGAGGTCCAGGGCCGTAGCCTCGTCCCGCTGCTCAAGGGGCAGACGCCGGCCGACTGGCGGAAAAGCTTCTACTACCACTATTACGAACACCCCGGCCCCCACAACGTCGCCCGGCACTACGCCGTCGTGACCGACCGCTTCAAGCTCGTCCGCTTCTACGAGCCGGGGGCGGAAGCCTGGGAGCTGTTCGACCGCAAGACCGACCCGCGGGAGCTGACGAGCGTTTACGGCAAGCCGGAGTACGCCTCGGCCCAGAAGGAACTCGAAGCCGAACTCGCTCGCCTCCGGAAGGAACTGAAGGTGCCCGAGCCCGACCCGCCGGAGACGGCCATCCGCCCATCCGCGAAGAAGAACCCTGCCCCCAAGAAGTAGGCCAGGTCGTCACGCCGTTGTAAGTTGTCTCGATCCCGCCCGCCACCGACCCGCCGGGGTTCCCGCCGTGATCTTTTCTCTGACAGCCCTCGTCGTGGCTTGCGGCCTGTCCGCCTCCCCGGAAGCACCAGCACCCGCCCCGTTCGAGTTGAAGACCGGCGACCGCGTCGTTTGGATCGGCAACACGCTCGTGGAGCGAGAGCAGCGATACGGCTACTGGGAGACGGCCCTCCTCGCCGCGTACCCCGACAAGAACATCACGTTCCGCAACCTCGGCTGGAGTGGCGATACAGTGTTCGGCGATGCCCGGGCCGGGTTCGACACGCCGGCGAAGGGCTTCGAGCGTCTCGTGTCGCTGACCCTGGAATTGAAGCCGACGGTGATCTTCGTGAGCTACGGCACGAACGAATCGTTCGAGGGCGAGGTCGGGTTGGCGACATTCGAGAAGGGCCTGAACAAACTCCTCGACGCCCTCAAGCCGTCGAACGCCCGCGTTGTCCTCTTATCACCCCTACCCGTCCAAAAAGCCCCCGGCCTGCACGACCCCACCGCCCGTAATGCGGCTCTCGCCCTGTACAACTCCGCGATCCGCCGCACGGCCGTGCAACGCGGCCTCCGGTTCGCGGACCTCGACCTCGTGGGGAAAGACTTGCCGCCAATAGAGAACGGCATTCATCTAGACGGCCCGGGGTACGAGGCAACGGCGTCGCTGTTCCTCAAGGCCCTCGGTCTCACGCAGCCGACCCAGGACCCGTCCCGGCTCGACCCACTCCGCACGGCCGTGGTTGCCAAAAACCAACTCTTCTTCTACAAGTGGCGGCCGCAGAACGAGACGTACCTGACCGGTTTCCGCAAGCACGAGCAGGGGAAGAACGCGAAAGAGATCGTCGAGTTCGACCCGCTCATCGTCGCTGCCGAGGATGAGATCGCCAAACAACTCAAGGCTTTGACTAAGTAGGTCGGCCTCCCGCCCCCCCGACGGATGCCCCCCATGCGACACCTCCTCCCGGCCGCACTCCTGCTCGCACTGCCGTCCTTCGCGCTAGCCCAGCGGGACGCGAAGGTGCCCGACACCGACCCCGAGGTGGAGCGGAAGAGCTTCATCGTCGCCCCCGGGTTCGAGGTCAACCTGTTCGCGTCCGACCCGCTGCTTGCCAAGCCGATCCAGATGAACTTCGACCCGGCCGGCCGGCTCTGGGTGGCGTCGAGCGAGGTCTACCCGCAGATCAAGCCGGGCCAGAAGGCGGACGACAAGATCGTGGTGCTGGAGGACACCGACGGCGACGGTAAGGCCGACAAGACGACGGTGTTCGCCGACGGCCTGCTCATCCCCACGGGCGTCGAGCCGGGCGACGGCGGGGCCTATGTCGCCAACAGCACCGAAATCGTCCACCTGTCCGCATCGAAGCCGGGCGGGAAGGCCGACCGCACCCGCATTCTGCTCTCCGGGTTCGGCACCGAGGACACGCACCACATCGTCCACACCTTCCGCTGGGGGCCGGAACAAGACCTCTACTTCAACCAGTCGATCTACATCCACAGCCACATCGAGACGCCGCACGGCGTCCGCCGGCTCAACGCCGGGGGCGTGTGGCGGTTCAACCCCGAATCGAGTCGGCTCGACGTGTTCGCCCGCGGCTGGGTCAACGCCTGGGGCCACCACTTCGACCGCTGGGGGCAGTCGTTCGTGACCGACGGGGCCGGCGGCGAGGGGATCAACCACGTCCTCCCCGGCGGCTACTACATGACCGCCGCCGGGGCGAGCCGCATCCTCCACGGGCTCAACCCCGGCAGCCCGAAGTACTGCGGGTTAGAGGTCGTGAGCGGCCGGCACGTGCCCGACGACTGGCGGGGCAGCCTGCTCACGAACGACTTCCGCGGCCACCGCGTCTGCCGGTTCGTGCTGCAGGACGACGGGGCGACGTTCGCCAGCCGCGAGCAGGGCGAACTCATCAAAACGAATCACCCGGCGTTCCGCCCCGTGGACATCAAGATGGGGCCGGACGGGGCGATCTACATCGCCGACTGGTACAACCCGATCATCCAGCACGGCGAGGTCGACTTCCGCGACCCCCGCCGCGACCACGTCCACGGCCGCATTTGGCGCGTGACCGCGAAGGGCCGCCCGCTCGTTCCCCGTCCGAACCTCGTCAACGCGACCGTGCCCGACCTGCTCACGCAGTTGAAGTCGCCCGAGGACTGGACCCGCCAGCAGGCCAAGCGGGTGCTGAAGGAACGCGGTGAGAAGGACGTGGCCCCGCACCTCGCCGCGTGGGTGAAGGCGCTTGACCCGGCGGACCCCGACGCCGTCCATCACCGGCTCGAAGCCCTGTGGGTGTTCCAGGCTCTCGGCGTTGTCGAACCGGCACTCCTCGACTCTGTGTTGCGTTCCAGCGAACCGAAGGCGCGGGCGGCTGCCGTGCGCGTCCTCGCGGCGTGGGGCGCGAAGGTGGCGGACGCCCCCACGAAGTTGACCGCCGCGGTCGCCGACGCCCACCCGCTCGTCCGCGCCGAAGCCGTCCGGGCGCTCGCGGGTTTGAAATCGGCTTCGGCAGCCGCCACCGCCCTCACCGCGCTCGACAAGCCGACCGACAAGGTTCTCGACTACGCCCTCTGGCTCACCGTGCGGGAACTCGAACCGTACTGGATGCCCGCCTTCCGCGACGGGGTGCTCGACTTCGGCGGCAACCCCCGCCGGCTCGCATTTGCCCTGGAAGCCGTGGGGTCGAAGGACGCCGTCGGCCCGGTCGTCCGCCTTCTCGACGGCGGTAAGGTGCCCAAGGACCGCCAAACCGCCCTGTGGCTCCTGCTCGCCCGCATCGGCGGCCCGGCCGAGATCGGCAAGGTTCTCGCCCACGCGGCCGATAAGGGAGCGGTGACCGCGGCCGAGCGGGCGGCGCTCGTGGCGGAGGTCGTGGCCGGCGTACAGAATCGCAAGGTGGCCGCGCCGCCGGCGGCCGCCAAGGTCTTGGGTGGCTTGATGTCGGACCCGGACGCGGGCCGGTCCGTCGTACGTCTGGTCGGGCTGTGGAAGCTGAACGAGCTCCGCGGCGAGGTGGAACGGACGGCGACGGCCGACGACGACCGCATCACGCCGGACGACCGGGGCGCGGCCTTCGAGGCGGTGGCGGCCTTCGGCGACATACACGCGAAGGCCTTTTTGCTGGCGTCGTGCGGCTCGACGAAGCCGTTCAACGTCAGCCGCAAGGCGATCGTCGCCCTCGCCGGGGTGGACGCCGTGGCGGCGGCGAACTACGCGGCGGGCCACTTCACTGTGTCGGTGCCGTCCGACGAACACGCGGAAGTCTTCGCCGCGTTCCTCTCCCGCAAGGGGGGGGCCGCCGCCCTCGCCGCGGCGCTGGACGGCAAAACGCTGCCGGCCGACACGGCGAAGCTCGGCGTCCGCGCCGTGAAGGCCTCGACGCAGCCGGACGGGGCCTCACTCCAAGCCGCGCTCACGAAAGCCGGCGGGCTGGCCGCCGCCCGCAAGGAACCGACGGCCGACGAGGTGAAGGCGTTCGCCGCCGACGCCCTGAAGAGCGGCGACCCGGCGCGGGGCGAGGCCGTGTTCCGCCGCAAGGACTTGCAGTGCCTCGCGTGCCACGGCATCGGGGGGGCCGGCGGGCAGGTCGGCCCGGACATGACGAGCCTGGGTGCGAGCGCCCAGGTCGACTACCTCGTGGAGTCGCTCCTTCTCCCCGCGAAGGCCGTGAAGGAGGGCTACCACGCCACCCGCGTCGTCACCACCGACGACAAGGTGTTCCTCGGCATCAAGGTCCGCGAGTCGAAGACGGAGGTGGTGCTGCGGACGCCGGAGGACAAGGAGATCGTGGTGCCCGCGCGGGACATCGCCGAGTCGGGGCCGGCCCGGTCGCTGATGCCCGACGGGCTGACCGACGCCCTCACCCGCCAGGAGTTCGCCGACCTCGTCCGCTTCCTGTCCGAACTCGGCAAGGTCGGCCCGTACGCCCCGAGCAAGGCCCGCGTCGTCCGCCGGTGGCAGACCGTCGAGCCGACGCCGGACACCATGAACCTCGTCCGCCGTACCCGGCTCGCGGCCGCCGTCGAGGCCGACAACCCGTTCCCGTGGTCGCCCGTGTACACCCGCGTGTCCGGCGACCTGACACTCGCCGACCTGCCCCGCATCGTCGTCTGGCGGGACACCGAACCGGTGTCCGTCGCCCGCTTCAACCTCGACGTGACTGCCGCCGGGGCGGTGAAGTTGAAGTTCAACACCACGGCCGGGCTGACGCTCTACGTCGGCCCGACCCCCACCGCCGTACAGCCCGAGACGGTGGTCGATCTTAAGCCCGAGACGCAGACGGTGACGCTCCTCGTCGACCGCTCGAAACGGACGGACGACCTGCGGGTCGAGGTCGAGGACGTGCCCGGGTCGCCGGCCCGTGTGGCGGTGGTGGGCGGCAAGTGACGGCGGCCCTCCTCGCCGTCCACCTGTCCGACGGGGCCATCGCCGCCCCGTGGCTCGCAGGCGGGTTGGCGGTGGCCTCCGTACTCGTCGGGGTCGCCCTCCGCGGGTTGAAGGAGGACGACATCCCCCGCATCGGGGTGCTGACGGCCGCGTTTTTCGTCGCGTCGCTCGTCGTCATCCCCGTCGGCGTCACGAGCGTTCACCTGTTGCTGAACGGGCTCGTCGGCGTCCTCCTCGGCCGGCGGGCGGGGCTGGCGGTCGCCGTCGGCCTCACGATGCAATACTTCCTGCTCGGCCACGGCGGACTCTCCACCCTCGGCCTCAACATCTGCATCCTCGGCGTACCCGCCGTACTTGGGGGGTTGCTCTACCGGCGGACGCGACGCTACAGGCCGAACCCGTTCGCGGCCGGGTTCGCGCTCGGCGTCGGCACCGCGGCGGCCACCGTCCTCGGCAACTTCGCGGTGCTGCTCGTCGGCGGCAAAGAGGACTACGAGACGCTCGCGAGGCTTGTCTTCGTCGCGCACGTCCCGGTCGTAGTCGTGGAAGGGCTGATCGTCGGTTTCGTGGTGCAGTACCTGGAAAAGGTGCGGCCGGAGATGCTCGGGCCGCCACCGCCCGGTCACCCCGCCGGGTGAATCTCGTCGAACGGCACTTCCCACTGGCCGAGGCCCACGCTCACCGTTACCGTCTGCTTGCGGGCGTCCACCTTCATCACCTTGCCGGTCTTGCCGAACCGGGCCACCGTCACCACGTCGTTCGGCCGCAGCTTGGCCCGCATGTCGTGGAGCGCCTGCTGCTGCTCGGCCTCCTTGCTAAAGGCCGCCCGCAGCCGCTCGTACTCGGCCTTCTCCAGCTCGGCGGCGTGGCGGGCGGCGAGGGCGTCCACCTTCGCCTTCTCGGCCTCCTCGCGGAGTTGCTGGAGGCGGGCCATGTCGGCCGTCTTGCCCTTCTTCCGCTTCAGATATTTGCGGGCCCGCTTGAGCAACTCCCGCGGCAGCTTGAGCCGGCGGGCGATCTGGAGGGCGTTGCTCATACCGTACTGGCCGATGAACAGGCGGTACGTCGGCCGCAGCGTCTCGGTGTCGAACTCGACCGCCCCGTTCTCGGCCCGGTCGTTGTGGAAGGCGTAGGTCTTGAGGTCGCCGAGGTGGGTCGTCACGATGGCCCGGCAGCCGACGACGTCGAGCTGGTCGAGGATCGCCCGGCCGAGGGCCGCCCCCTCCGTCGGGTCGGTCCCGGCCCCGAGTTCGTCGAGCAGGATCAGGCTGTCCTTGTCGGCCCGCTCGAAGATGGAGGCGATCCGCGAGACGTGCGAACTGAACGTGCTGAGCGACTGTTCGAGGCTCTGTTCGTCGCCGATGTCGGCCAGGATGTGGCGGAACACCGGGACCGTACTCCCCGCGTTCGCCGGCACGTGCATCCCGCACTGGGCCATGAGGCAGAGCAGGCCCGTCGTCTTGAGCGTGACCGTCTTGCCGCCGGTGTTCGGCCCGGTGATGACGAGCATGTTAAACCCGAGCCCGAGCCGCATGTCGACGGGGACGACTCGGCGGATTGCGGAATGCGGATTGTGGATTTCGGAATGCTCAGAGTGGGTCCGCGACACGGTATCTGATTCCGCATTCCGAATTCCGCGTTCCCCATTCACACCGTCGGCGCGGAACATGCTTTCGAGGAGCGGGTGGCGGGCCTCGCGGAGCCAAAGGCGGCCGTCGGCGTTCACGTCCGGGGCTTCCATGTGGAAGTCGCGGCTGAAGCGGGCCTTCGCCGTCACCAGGTCGAGGCGGGCGATCACGTCGAGGGCGTAAATCAGGGGCCGGGCGACGCGGCCGACCTCGGCACTGAGGCGGCGGAGGACGCGCTTCACCTCGCGGTCCTCGTCCGCCTTGAGCGTCACCCGCTCGGCGCTCAAGACCGCGATGCTGGCCGGCTCGATGAACACCGTCTCCCCGGTCCCGCTCACGCGGTGGACCACGCCGGCCACCTTCTGACGGTGGTTCGCCGACACCGGGAGGACGTAGTGTTCGCCGTTAATTGTCGCGTTCGGGTAGCTCAAGATGCGGCGCAACTCGGGGTCGCGGAGGAGCCGGCGGACCTCGGCCTTCACCCGCTCGTCGAGGTCGAACAGCTTCTGGCGGACGGCCGCGAGTTCCCGGCTGGCCATGTCGAGGACGTGCCCGCGGGCGTCGATGCAGCCGCCCACCGTCCGGCCCACGGCCCCCAGGTCTTCCACCCCGGAGAGTAGTTCGATCAGCCCCGTGAGGTGTTCGGAGAGCCGCATCCGGTAGCGGTACATGCCGCCGGTGCAGCCGAGGGCGTCGGCCACTTCGAGGAGTTGCTCGGCCGAGAGCATGGTGCCGATGGCGGCCCGGCGGGTGACCAACCGCACGTCGCGAAGCCCGCCGAACGGCGGGGCCTGACCGAGCCCGAGGGCCTCCACCATTTCCGTGACGAGACCGAGTTCGCCCCGAATCACCCCGATGTCAGTGGACGGCTCGACCTGCCGGGCGAGGTCGCGGCCGAGGGACGACGCGGCGTACGCGGCGAGCAGTTCGCGGACCTTGTCGAACTCCAGGAGGCCGAGCGTGTGGGCGTCCATAATCGCAAGGGGTTCCGCGGTGAGCATGACGGCAGGGACAGCTTGACCGCGAACCCGGTTCGCGGGCGGGCTATTCTAGTTTACGCTCGGGCGGGCGAAGTGGTGTTTGGGCGAGGCCCGCCCGGAGGGGACTCGCCCAGACGTGGTTTGCCTCGGGTTTCGTTACTTCGGCGGCTGCAGCACCCACACCTCGTTGAAGTAGCCGCTCCCCTTGGGTGCCTCGAAGGCCGTGGGGCGCGGCTTGTCGGCCGGGCCGTGGCAGAGGCGGAGCTGGCTGTTGGCCAGGGCATACACGCCGAGCCGCTTGTGCCCCTTCATAGGGCCTTTCGTGAACGTCAGCTCCACATCGCCCGAGCCCGGGCCGTCCTTGCCCGGGGCGAGGCGGACCGTCGATTCCGTCATCAGCGCGACCCGCTCCTCGCCCTTGTCGCGGACCTTGAAGTAGAGGAAGCACCCCTCGCCGTCGATCACCATCGTGATGAGCGGGCGGACGGCGTCCTGCATCTGCTCGGCGTCCTCGAACCTCACCGACACAGGCTTCCAGTACCCCTGGAGCGGGCCGGGCGTACCCGTCGTTGCCGGCGGCTGGGCCGAGGCGAAACCTGCGAAAACCGCCACCACGACGACCGCGGCCGCGAACCCTTTCATGGCGTCACCCTCGCACCGGCGGGAAGAGTCGATCGACGCGCGGCTTATGGCCCGGGCGGCGGCCGTCGTCAACGTCAACCGCGGCCGGCCCCCGCCTTCCCCTCCCCGTATAACACCCCGCATGGCGACGCACCCGGACCTCCTCATCGTCGGCGGCGGCATCATCGGCCTCACCACCGCGTACTTCGCCGCGAAGGCCGGGATGGGGGTGGCGGTGTACGACCGGGGCGACCTGGGCCGGGAGGCGTCGTGGGCCGGGGCCGGCATCCTCCCGCCGGGCGACCCGGAGCGTGCGGCCACGCCGGTCGATCGCTTGCGGGCCATCGGCTCGCGGCAGATGCCGGCCTTCGCGGCCGAGTTGCGGGAGCTGACGGGCATCGACAACGGCTACCGCCGCTGTGGGGGGATCGAGTTCCTGGCCCCGCACGACGCGGACGTGCCGCCCCTCTGGGAAGGGGAAGGGATTGCCTTCGAGCGGGTGACAGGAGCCCGGCTGAACGCACTCGAACCTGCCGTCGTGCCGATTGATGAGGCGTACCTCCTGCCCGACTGTGCCCAGGTCCGGAACCCGTGGCATCTGAGGGCGCTGATCGCGGCATGTGAGCGCGTGGGTGTTTCGCTCCATCCGCACGCCGCCGTTGACGGTTGGGAGCGGGCCGGCGGGCGGGTGAGCGGCGTGAGGCTCGCGGTGGGAGAAGTCGCGCGGGCCGGCCACGTCCTCTTGGCCGCCGGCGCGTGGAGCGAGGAGTTCCTCGGCTTGCTCGGCCACCGCCCGGGCGTTCACCCCATTCGCGGGCAAATCGCCTTGCTGAACGTGAAGCGGGCGACGTTCGAGCGGGTCTTGATGGCGGGCAAGCGTTATCTCGTGCCCCGTGGCGACGGGCGGGTGCTGGTCGGCTCGACGGAGGAGCCGGAAGCGGGGTTCGAGCGTGCGACGACGGCGGCCGGGGTGGCAGGCCTGCTGGCGTTCGCGGCGCGGCTCGTGCCGTATCTCGCCGAAGCGGAAGTCGTGACTTGTTGGGCCGGTCTACGGCCCGGCACGCCGGACGGATTGCCGTTCATCGGGCCGGTGCCGGGGTTCGACAACGTCTTCGTTGCCGCGGGTCACGGGCGGGCCGGCATTCAACTGTCGCTCGGCACCGCCCGTGTCATGGTGGACGTGATCCGCGGCCAGAAGCCGTGCGTTCCGATCGACGGCTTCTGCCTCGACCGGACGCCGGACACGACGACGCGGCCGTCGTTCCGCTCGTGACGGACGGCCGGAAGTCCAGCGATTCGAGGCGGAATGAGGCGACGCTCCCGCGTTACCGCAAAATTTGGTAAGGGAATCGCTACCCGTTCGCCGGCCGGCGGATGCGGCAAGCGCGTGTGAAAAAAGCGGGAGAATCGGGTAACGCCCGTCGAAAATGGTGGGGCGTCCGGCGCGATCGAGGGTCGAAACACGACTCGGAGTGGGGTGAAATGCCGGACACGGAACCGCTCGACCACCGCGCCGCCGTGGGCCAGCTCGCCGACGACCTGGCGTGGCTCGAAGACCACTGCCGCCGTCAGGAGGCGCTGGCCGCCCACGCCGGCCACCTACGGCTGGCGGCCGGGCTGAGCCGGAACGTCGTCGGCCCGTTCCTCGACGGCCAGGGGCCTCGGCCGCTGCACCTCGCGGTCGTCGGGGGGGCCGGGGCGGGCAAGAGCACGGTCGTCAACTTCCTGGTCGGGGCGGTCGTCGCAGAGGCCAACCCGCAGGCCGGCTATACCCGCCACCCGACGGCCTACCTCCCGGCCGCGTCCACGATCCCCTGGCCGAGCCACCACGGCTTCCTGGGCCCGCTCCAGCGGGTCAGTCAGGAAAAGCCCGCGAACGTGGACGAGGACGTTTACCAGGTTCGCAGGGTGCCGCCCCGCCCCGACGCGGCCGGCCCCAACCCACTCAGCGACTTCGTGGTGTGGGACTGCCCGGACATGACGACGTGGGCTTCGACCGGGTACGTCGCCCGGCTTGTGGAGGTCTCGGCGCTGGCCGACGTGGTCGTCTACGTGGCGTCCGACGAGCGGTACAACGACGAGGTGCCGACGCAATCCCTGCACATGCTCGTGAAGGCCGGCAAGGCGGTCGTGGTCGTCCTGACGAAGATGCGGGAAGCGGACGCGGCGGCACTCGTCGACCATTTCCGGCAGGAAGTACTGGGCCGCCTGCCGAAACTGCCCGACGGCACCGCCCCCCGGGTCCCGGTGGTGGCGGTCCCGAGCCTGTCGTCGGCCGAACGGGCCGACCCGGGTGGGGCCGGGGCGCGGTACCGGGCCGCCCTGCTGAACCAGATTCTTGTTCTGTGTAGGGACGAGACGGCGGCCCGGCGGCGGACCGTGATGAACGCCGTCCGTTACTTGTCGGCCGCCGGCGACGGGCTACTCGACGTGGCACGCCGCGACCTCGCCGAACTCGACGCCTGGAAGGCCACAGTGCAGCGTGGGAAGGCCGAGTTCGAGGACCGTTACCGCCGCGAGTTCCTGTCCGGCGAGCCGTTCCGCCGCTTCGACCGGACCCGCGACCAGCTCATGGAAATGATCGACCTGCCGGGGGCCGGCCGCGTCCTGAGCGGGGCGTTCTGGGTGCTGCGGACGCCGTACCGCCTCGGCCGCGATTACGCCGCTAAGCTCCTGACCCGGCCTAACACTTTGAATCTGAGCGAGCGGTCCGTTCTCGACGCCGCCCTGGCCGCGTGGCTCGACTTCCTCCAAACGGAAGTCCGCACGCGGGCCGACGCCCACCCGGTCTGGAAGCAACTCGCCCACGGCTTCGACGCCGGCCTCGCCGCCCAGGCCCGCGACCGCTACCAGCAAGTGGTTCGCACCTACGAGTTGAAGGAAACGGACGAGTTGGAGCGGGCCGGCCGGCAGCTCACCGAGGGGCTGGACAAGAACCCCGCCCTGCTCAATTCCCTACGCGGCGGGAAGGCGGCCACCGACCTCGCTGTGATCGGGCTGATCGTCGGGGCGACCTGGCCGCCGAACTGGTGGCTGCTCCTGCTGCTGCCGCTCGGCGTCTCGGCTACACACCAGGTCGAGGAGTTGGGCGTGCGGTCGGCCGTGGAGGCGGCCCGGTCGAAGGTTCGGGGGCACCGTGAAGGATTGGTGGCCGACACGCTGACTACCCCCCTCGCCGCGTGGCTCACCGACTGGCCGGCGACCGGCGGCACCTCGTTCGAGCGGCTGCACCAGGTTTTGCGGCGGGTGCCGGAGACGATCCGCCGGCTCGACGCCGCCGTTTCCGCGAAGGCGGCCCCGACCCCGCCGCCCGAGACGGAGCGGCCCACCCCATGACGACCGAAGGAACCGACACGGCAACGCCGCCGGAAGGGCCGCTCCTGCGGACGCTCGCCCCCCTGCTACGCGGACTCGAACGGAAACTCCGCGGCTGGCTCGACGCCCGCCACCGGCACACGGTTCCTCTCGTCCAACGGGCCGAGTTAGAGGGTTTAGACGGCGACCTCCGTCGTCAAGCGGAAGCGCTCGACGTCGATAAGCCGCTGCTCGTGGTAGTGCTCATGGGCGGAACTGGGGTAGGCAAATCGACCCTCCTCAATGCCCTGGCCGGGGGGGCCGTTGCCCAGTCGTCGTTCGCCCGGCCGACCACCCGCGACCCGGTCGTCTACTTCCACCACTCGGTGAAGACCGACCGCCTCGACCCCGCCCTCCGCATGTGCCGGCTGGCACAGCACGACCGCGAACCGCTCGCCCAGAAGGTCATCGTCGATACCCCCGATTTGGACTCCAACGATCTCGCCAACCGGGACAAGCTGTTCGCACTCCTCCCGGTCGCCGACGTGGTGCTGTACGTCGGCTCGCAGGAGAAGTACCACGACAAGCTCGGGTGGGAGCTGTTCAAGGAGCAGCGGCGGCGGCGGGCGTTCGCGTTCGTGCTGAACAAGTGGGACCGCTGCGTCCAGGGGTCTGAAACCGGACTTCGGCCCGACCAGGACTTGCTTGCCGACCTCGCGTCGGAGGGGTTCCAGAACCCCCGGCTGTTTCGCACCACTGCCCAACTCTGGGTCGATGCGGCGAACGCCTCCCAGGGCACGCCGCCCGATCTGCCGCCCGGCGAGCAGTTCAATGATCTCCATCACTGGCTCAACCTCGGCCTCACCCGCCTCGAAATCGAAGCCCTCAAGGCCCGCGGCGTCGGCCAATTGCTCGCCCAGATCGAGGGGGCCGTCGAGAAAGTCCGGCCGCCGGATTTGACTGCCGAGGGTGGGAAAGTCCGCGACGCCTGGGAGCGGGTGCTGTCCGACGAGGCCGCCGCCCAGGCCGCCGTCTTGGTCGGCACTCTGGACCCGTACCAGACTGAAGTCGAGCATCACTTTAGCGTCGAGGACCAGCAGCGGTATCGCGGACTGATGGCCGCCTACCTCAAGCTCACGACCCGCCTCCGCTACGCCGGAAGCACCCTACGCGACCGCATCCCGCTGGCCGGCGGGTTCCTCGGCGGGAAGGTGGCCACCCCCGCCGAGTGGAACCTGGGGGCGTTCGTGCAGGAGTGTTCCCGCACGGCTGGAGAACGGGTTCTGGACCAGCGGGGGACGGCCCTCGTCAACCGCCTACTCGTGGAGGCCGACCAGCGAGGTTTCCCGCTCGCCCTCCTGAGCGACCCCACGGCGTCCGCCGCCCGCATCGACTGGCGGGATCGCGTCACCCGCTCGCTAATCGACGCCCTCGCGGAAGTCGAGCAGGTTTGTACCCGCCCGACCGGGTGGCGACGCTGGCTCCGGGGCGGGCTCGGGTTGGCCGCGAACACGCTCCCGGAGGTGTCGCTCGTGGCCACGGCCGGGGTGCTCCTCTGGGACTTCTTCATCCACGGGAACGTGCCCGGTCTGTTCCAAGTCGGCCTGATTTTCCTCGTCCCGCTCGTCGTAGTGGTCGTCTTCCAGCTGCTCGTTGTCACGCTGTTACCGGTACGGTGGCCCGCCATCCGCAGCGAGTTCGAAACGCGGCTCGGTCGCCGGTTGGGTGCGGAGTTGGTACAGACTTACCTGCCGATTCCGGGCGAAATCACGGCCGCCCTCAAGGAGGAACGGCGGCAGATCGACACGCTCGCGAGCGAGACGCGCGAGGTGTCCGGCTGGTTGGCCGAACGGCAACAGGCGGCCCACGTGGCGGACCTTTATGGCTCTTGAGGGGGGGACATGGCGGACGGGAAATGGGTGAGCGGCCTTTCACCCGAAATGCCGGTGGGAGACGCGGCGGCGGTCGTACTCGCCTCGCGGTTCAAGGTGGTCTGCCGTTACCTGCCGCTCGCCGCCGAAAAGGCCGACGAGGACGTGGAGTACGTCCACCAGTTGCGCGTCAGTACCCGGCGGGCCGGGGCGGCTTTGCGGGTTCTTGGCGACGCATTACCGCGCAAGCTATTCAAGCGGGCTAAGCGGTCGCTACGGACGATCCGTCGGGCGGCCGGCGGTGCCCGCGACTGGGACGTTTTCCTTGAAGGCTTGGGCGGCTCGAAAGTCCTCCGAACCGACACCGGGAAGCCGGCCCTCGACTTCCTCCTCGGCTTCGCCCTCGGCGAACGCGAGGCCGCCCAGCATCACCTCGTCACGGCGGTTGCGGACGCAGGGCCGACGCTCTACGGCGTGTGCGACGCCCTCCCCGGTGCCACGGCCGACCCCGTCGATGACACCGCCCGGACCTACGGCGAACTCGCCGCCCTCCACACGCTCGCACTGTTCACGACATTCGACCGCGGGGTGGAAGCCAACCCAAACGACCCGGTCGAGTTGCACCAGCTCCGCATCCTGGGGAAGCAGGTCCGCTATGCGTCGGAACTTTTCGCCCCCTGCTTCGGGCCGGCGTTCACGGATGAGCTTTACCCCGCCGTCGAAGCGTTGCAGGAGACGTTGGGCTGCCTCCAGGATGCCCACGTCGGGGCGGCCCGGCTGGTGGACTTGCGGGAAAAAGTGCGGCGCGTGATGCCGGACGAGTGGGGCAGGCTCAAACCCGGCATCGAACGACTGGCGGCCGCCCACCGGCGGAAGGTGCCCATATCACTCAAGCAGTTCCAGGCGTGGCGGAAGACGTGGGCCAACTTGCGTGCGCGGCACCCACTCGAAGGGCTACTCCGAGGCAATTAACGCTCGAAACTCGCTCCGAGTGCCACCGGTTTCTCCCGCTTTTTCACCGTGTGCTTCGTCCGATGCTGCTGTAGCGAAAAGACTTGTGATTCCCGCTCCCACTCACCCCGGTAATGCGGGAATTGTATTCCGATTCACAGCCCTGAGATTGACCGGCTTCACACAACTCGGCTGATATTCGGGCACTGTTATGGGACTGTCGGCCCGCTCACGTCCACGGGTGCGGGTAACGTGTCCGGCCGGGCTAACGGGTCGCGCGGCCCTACGGCGGGCACGGACGGCCCCCACACGCCGCCGGCGGGCGGGCCGCCCTTCGGCGGCTTGCTCGGTGAGACGCAGTCGAGAAAGCCCGCCACCGGGGCGTTGCTGCACCCGGCAAGGACGATCAACGCGGCGGGTAGGAGGCGAACGGTCATGGGCGGCCCATATCGTCGGTCGGTCGGCACGCCAAGCCCGAACTACCGGCCGACCCGGACGGGTGCCCCGAGGCGGGCGAACGGTTCCAGCACCGACTCGATGACGAGGGCGACCTGCACCCGCCGCTCGACGTGGGCGTCGGCTTCCAGGCAACGCTCTATGAGGTCCACCACGCGGTCGGGGCCGGCCCGCTCGGCGAACGCCCGGAGGCGGTCGCCCTCTTCACCGGCGACGCCGTCCACCACAACACCGAGCGCGAGGCGGAGGGCCCGACGCAGACTTTCAACCAGGAAGCGGAGGCCGAGAGAAAGCCGCACCCGTTGGGCAGCCGTGTCCTTGCCGGCGTCGTCCACGAACTGCTGCCACGCCTGAGCGAGCCCCGTGAAGTTCGGCCGCGCGGCCGTCACGCCATCGACCAGCTTTTGGCGGAACGTCCACAAGCCGGGGTCGTTGAGCGCCAGAGCCCGGCCCACGCTCCCGCCGCTGACTTCGGCCAGGCGCTCGGCCTGGATGCGGTCGGTGACACCGTGTTCAGCCAGAACGACGGCCATGTCAGCGGGGCCGAGCGGGGCGAATCGGACGAGTTGACAGCGGGACAGGATCGTCGGCAGTTGGCTATCGATACCGGTGGCGAGAAGGATGAGGAGCGAGCCGGGCGGCGGTTCCTCAAGGGTTTTCAGGAAGGCGTTGGCCGACTCCTCGTTGAAGTCGTCGGCGTCCTCGACCACGCCCACCTTCTTCGCCCCGCGTGACGACTTGAGGGCCATGCGGGCCGTGAAAGCCCGCGTCTCGTCGATCGGCAACTCGTGCTTCCCTTCAGGGGTGCGGAGGCGGAAAACGTCGGGGTGGCTGCCGGCGTTCACCTGGGCACACGACGGGCAGGCGTCGCACGCCGTGAGGGCCGCCGGGGGGCGTTCGCACAGGAGGGCCTTTGCCAACTCGTCGGCGAAGAGTCTCTTGCCGATGCCGTCGGGGCCGGCAAACAGGTAGGCCTGACCGAGACGGCCGCGGGCGTGGGCGGCGAGAAAATTGTCGCGGACGGCGTCGTGCCCGCGGATTCGGTCCCAGCCCATCAGCCGCCCTCCGCGCTCAGCGACCAGCCCCGGTCGGTGAGGAGGCGCGCGACCTCGCGGCGCACGACCCGCCCGACGGCGTCGGGGTCCGGGGTGGCGTCGATGATCCGGTGCCGGTCCGGGCGGCGGCCGGCCTCGAAAGTGAAGCCGCGTTTCACCGCCGCGTGAAAGTCCCGGTCGCGGCCTTCCACACGGTCGGGTTCGCCGCCGCGGCGGGCGAACGCCTCGTCCAGCGGCAGGTCGAAGACGAGCGTCAGGTCGGGCTCCACCCCGCCGGCGGCCATCGCGCCGACGGCCCACAACTCGTTCGGCTCCAAGCCGCCGGCGTGGCCCTGGTAGACGACGTTCGCCAGGAGATAGCGGTCGGACACGACGACCTCGCCCCGTTCGAGGGCCGGGCGGATGACCTCGTCCACGAGTTGGGCCCGCGACGCCATGAAGAGGAGCGCCTCGGCCCGCATGCCCATCGCGTGCTGGCGGCCGTGGAGGAGGAGTTCGCGGAGCCGATGTCCGAGGTCGGTGCCGCCCGGATCGACGCAAGCCGTGACCGGCACCTTCTGGCCCGCCAGCCACTCCACGAGCCGGCGGCATTGGGTCGATTTGCCCGTGCCGTCGAGGCCGTCGAGGGAGATGAAGGCGGGGCGGGGCATGAGGTTCCTCGGAACGCGGGCCGTCACTCGATCGCAAACATCCACCCCAGGACGGCCCCTGCGGCGACCCCCTCGTTCGGCCCGACCACCGCCTCGCCCATCGTACCGGTGGCGGGGGCGGCGACATCCACCGTCGCCCCGGGCAGTAGCACCTCGGCCACCCGGTCGCCCTCGTCCACGCGATCGCCTGGGCGGACGTGCCAGAGGCTGAAGCGGGCGGCCACCACCAACTCAGGCAGCGTAATCGGGACCGACCGGGGCGTGTTCACGGGCGGGCACCATTTCGTCGGCGTGGTAACTGGAACGAACGAACGGCCCCGCCACGACTTGCTTGTAGCCGAGCAGTCGGGCGGACGCCGCGAGGGCGTCGAACTCCGCCGGGGGCACGAAGCGGGCGACCGGGATGTGCTTCAGGGTCGGTGCGAGGTACTGGCCGAGCGTCAGCACGTCGCACCGCACCGCCCGCAAGTCGGCCAGCACGTCGAACAGTTCCTCGACCGTTTCGCCGATGCCGAGCATGAGGCCGGCTTTGGTCACGATCTCGGGGGCACGGCCTTTAACGCGGTCGAGCAGGTCGAGGCTACGCCGGTACTCGGCCCGGCCGCGGACGACGCGGTAAAGGCGGGGGACCGTCTCAAGGTTGTGGTTGAACACGTCGGGGCGGGCGTCGATCACGCGGTCGATGGCGGCGGGGTCGCCGTTCAAATCGGGTGTCAGCACCTCCACCGCCACGCCGGGCATCCGCTCGCGGACGGCGGCGACGCAGCGGGCGAAGTGGTCGGCCCCGCCGTCGGGCAGGTCGTCGCGGGTCACGGACGTGATGACGACGTGCTTCAGGCCGAGTCGGGCGGCCGCCTCCGCCACCCGTGCCGGCTCGTCGTCCTCGACGTGAAGCGGCTGACCCTTCGGCACCGAACAGAAGCCGCAGGGGCGGGTGCAGACGTTGCCCAGCACCATGAACGTGGCCGTGCGCCGCGACCAGCATTCCGGCCGGTTCGGACACTTCGCACTCTCGCAGACGGTTTCGAGGCGGAGGTCGTCGATCAGCTTTTGGGTGAAGAAGTTGCCGTTCCCGGCCGGTAGGTCGCGCTTCAGCCACGCGGGCAGGCGGCCGACCCGGGTGGGGGCGTCGGCGGCCGGCGGCCCCCACGAGGCGGGGGATGCGACAGGCGAGCTAGCGAGTAGGGGTAGGGACTGCATGGGCCTTCGGGGTGGGGGCAACGGCCGGGTGTGAGTGGAACAGGGAGACGCGGGGGTACCCGAAGCGGGCGGCGACCGCGTCGACGAGCCGCTGGCGGACGCCGCTCATTCGAACGCGGGCCGGCGATTCACGTTGGATCGATGTCATCGGCATGGCGTCGCCGTCGCACAGGACGTCGCGGAACGGTTCGAGGTCGGGATCGACGTTCAGCACGAAACCGTAGGTCGAGACGCCGCCTCGGACCGCGACCCCGACGTGGGCGACGCGCCGGCCGCCGACCACCACACCCGGCCGGGCGGGGTCGGCCGCCGCACGCACGCCAGAGCCGGCGACGACTTCCACGGCCACCGCTTCGAGGGCGCGGAGGTAGTCTACGACCGAAAGGCCGAGACCGGCGAGCGGGAGGACGGGGTAACAGGCGACCTGGCCGGGGAGGTGTAACATCGTGCCCCCTCCGCGGCCGACCCAGTGGACCGGCCAGCCCCGGGTGGCGAGGGCGTCCGGGCCGGGGCGGAGGTCGAGCCGGCTCCCCTCGCGGCCGATGGACACGCCGCGAGGGTGTTCGCACACGACGACAGCCCCGGTTGCAGGGTCGCCGGCCACGTCGAAGGCGAGGCGGCGCAGGAGGGCGGCCACAGCGTCGGGCGGCAGCGTGCCCAGCAGGTAGGCGTGGAGCGCCCGCGGGTCTGATCGCGTCTGGGGCGGGGGGTTCGTGCCGGCCGACACCGCGGGTCAACTCCGTCCGTGCGGGAGAGGGTGTGGTTTCGCAACGCCTTAACACTAGTTTAGCACCCGCCACGGCCGAGTCCCAGCCCGACCTCCGCTTCCCCCCACAAGCCCGGAGTGACACGTGCGCCGTTCGTGGCTCACCTCGCCGACCGCCCTGGCCGTTTTCGTCACGCTGGCGAACGCGGCCAAGCCCGTCGTCGTGGACGACACGGCGTACCTCCTGTTCGCCCGTCAGATCGCCGCCGAGCCGTGGAATCCTTACGGGTTCGAACTATTCTGGTACACCCAGCCCCAGCCGGCGATGACCGTTCTCGCGCCGCCCGTCGTGCCGTATTGGTTGGCGGCTGGTGTCCGCCTGTTCGGCGAAAACGTCCCGCTCCTGAAGTGCTGGCTTTTTCCGTTCGTGTGGCTTTTCGCACGGTCGGCCGACGCTCTCCTGCGGCGGTATGCCCGCCAGACTGGAACCCAGGTGTTGCTCCTGCTGCTGGTGTCGCCGACCGTGCTGCCGATGGTCAATCTGATGCTCGACGTGCCGGCCGCCGCACTGGGGCTCGCGGCGGTGGTACTCCTGACGCGGGCGGCGGACAGCGGGAGTTGGCGCGGCGCGGCGGCCGCCGGGCTCGTCGGCGGGCTGGCCGCGCAGACGAAGTACACCATGCTCCTCTTGCCCGTCGTGATGCTCTGGTACGGCCTCGTTTACCACCAGCTCGCCCGGACCGTGGTCGCCGTCGCCGTCGCCGTGGCGGCGTTCGCCGTATGGGAAACGTGGCTGGACCAGCGATACGGGCAGTCCCACTTTGTTCTCCACGCCCTCAGCCAAGCAGGCGGCCCGCCGGGGGGCGAGCGGCTGGAAACCTGGGTTCGGATCGTGAACGCGCTGGAGGAGAAGTCGGCGCTCGTCGGTGCGCTCGTCGCGTACCTCGGCGGGCTGGCAGGGGCCGTCGGGTTCTACGGGGCCGCGGCCGTGGGCGTCCCGCGACGGCTCATCGCGCTCGCGGGCGGCGTCACGACCGCCGGGCTCGCGGCCGTCGTTTACCTGCCGCGACGGCATACCATCCTGGGGCCGGACGGCGGTACGTCGTTGACCGTAGTCCTCTGGTGGACGTTGGGCGTCGCCGTCCTGCTCGTCACCTTGCGAGGCGTTGCCCTCCTGCTCCTCCGATGCGAGCCGAAGAGGGCGCGAATCTCGCTCAGGTCGCATTCCCGGGACTCCCTCTTTCTCGCCGGCTGGCTGCTACTCGAACTCGCCGGCACGGTCGTCCTTAGCCCCTTCCCGGCCGGCCGTCGTGTCGTGGGCGTGTCCGTCGTGGCGGCGCTGCTCGTAGCCCGGGTGGCGGGCCGAGTCGGGCGGGCGAGGCCGGGCCGACGGCCTCCGACGTGGGTCGTGCCGGCGGGCGTTGCGGCGGGCGTCCTGTTCGCACTTTTGGACGGGTACGACGCATGGGTCGAAAAGGCGGCGGCGGGGCGGGCGGCGGCCGTCGTCCGTGACGCGGGCGGCGGGGGTGAGGTCTGGTTCGTCGGCCACTGGGGCTTCGAGTTCTACTGTAAGCGGGAGGGGATGTCTCCCTACATCCCGGGTCGTTCGGAGGTGCGGCCCGGGGACTGGCTCGTGGTGCCGGACTACCCGGACTCCGTGGGCTTTTACCGGCCCTACCCCGGCCGGCTTTGGTACACGGTCGCGGACGACGAGGCCGACCGGGTCCGCACACTCGTGTTCGACGACGCGATCTCCGGCAAAACGGTCCCGGCCTTCTATGGCGACTCCGAGCCCGTTCCGATCAACGGCCGCGACCGGCCGCGGCTGTCGGTCGGCGTCTACCGGGTTCGCACGGGCTGGCACCCCGAGCGGTCCGTCACCGCCGGTACGCCCGCAGCACCGTGAGGCCGTCCTTCGACTGGTGCTCCCACACGACCTCGCCCTTCTCGTCCACCTCGACCACCTTCTTCGCGTCCATGACGACGAGCGTGTTGCCGTTCGGGAGTCGCTGGACGGAGGTCGGCTTGACCGCCGGGAACGTCCACCCCGGCTTGCCGGTCTTCAGGTCGAACTCGGTCACCTTGTTGAACTCGGTGACGAGTATTTTGTCGTCGGGCAGCACGTCCAGGCCGGCGAAGTACGGGGCGACTCGGCCGAGCTGGAGCGGCTTGCCGACTTCCTTGCCCTTGGCGTCGATCCGGTAGCAGTTGTTCGGGAAGGTGCTGGTCAGGAACAGGGTGTCGCCGCCCGGCAGGCGGCGGGCGGCCACGATGTCGTTCGCCATGTTCGGGCGGGTGTGGGAGAACACCATGACGCCGTCCTTGTCCAGCTCGCGGACCTCGCCCCGGCAGGCGACGAGCACCCCGCCCCCGGGGAGCGGCTCGACCGCGAGTGGCTGGTCCATCTCCCGCTCGGCCGTCACGCGGCCGGACGGCTCCCGTTCGGAAACCTTGTTCTTGGGGCTGGCATTCAACTCGGCCACCAGCACGCGCCCGTTAGGTAGGACGCGTGCGTCGGCCGGGTTGCTGAGCCCGGCGATCGACCACCGCTCTTTCCCCTCCGGGCCGAGGGAGGCGACGCGGCCCCGCCCGTACCCGGTCCGGTCGTGCTCCACGAGGTCGGTGAAGCCGCGGACCCGGGGGGCGTAGTCGAAAGCCGCCAGGTCGTACCCCGGTCCGGCCGAGGCCCACCACCCGAGCCACCCGTCGCGGGCCTTCGTCAGCCCCTCGACGCCCTTCCCGAAGCGGACGCCCGGCCCCCCCTTGCCGGAAAGTTGGAGCAAGAGGTCCTCGACCTGCCAGACGCGGCCGCGGCTCAGTTGCGGGATCGCGCCGATCAACGCGGGCACGGCCTCCTTGTCCTTCGCGGACAGCACGAGTGACCAGAGCCCCTGGAAGCGGGCCTCCACGTCGGCCTCCTTGCGGACGGCGTCGCGGACCCGCGGCAGGGCGTCGGACGCCCCGCCGGTCACGAGCCCGACGTACGCGGCCGAGCGGCGGGCGGCGATGGGGTCGTCCACGGCTGCGACCAGCGCTGGGTCGGTCTTGCCGCCGCGGACGGCTACGGCCACGAGGGCGGTGCGGATGTCGTCGGCCACGCCCTCGGTGTCGGCCATCGGAAGGAAGCCGAGCAGGACGGACGCCGTCTCCGGCGGCCGGAGCTTGACCAGCGCCCGGACGGCGGCGGCGGCCACGAACTTGTGCTGAATCTTGTCCATCCGCCGCAGGCTCTCCTTCGCCCGGTACGCGACCTCCGGGTCGGCGTCGGTCGATGCCTTCTGGAGCGGCCCTATCGCCGCCGGGCCGTACGTCTCGGCCTCCTCACTCGCCTTCTGGCGGTCGTCGAAGTCGTCCGCCCCGAACGCCTTGATGATCTCCACGATGCGCGTCTGGTCGAGGTCGCTGAGCGTCCGCTGGCGGAGGTAGCGAACCAACCGGGGGGCGTCGGTCGGCGTGAGTCCGGCCTGCCGCAGGGCGTCGGCGTCCGACGACGGGGGCTCGACGGCGAACAGCGGAAGGGAGGCGAGGCCGACGGCCAAGAGGGCGGCCGGGAAAGCGGGCGAGGGCCGGGGTCGTGGCATCGGCGGGTCTCCGCGGGGGCGGGGGTGACGTTCTCTACTTTACGTCAACCCCCGCGGCGGCGAAAACCCTTTCCGTCCGTCGGGGGCGGGAAAGCGGCCCGGCCGGCGTTACCCTTGACGCCCCCGGGGGGGGGTGGCATACGCGGAGGGTGCGGGGGATGGCCCGACGGACCGGGGAGAGGGGGAGAGCCTGATGAGACCGTTGCTACGGGTCGGCTGTGCGGCGGCCGTCGGCGGCGGGGCCGCGGCGGGCGGGTGCGTCGTCGCACCGCCGGTGGACAACCCGGTGCTGGTCCGCACCGCCGGGGAGGTCGAGAACCCCGTGCTGGTGTCGCCGGGGGTGCCGACCGCCGTTTCTTACGCCGAGGTGTTCGAGAAGACCCTCGACATCCTCGACGACTACTTCGTACTTCGGCCGCCCAACCGCTACGAGGGGCGGATCGACACCGTGCCCCGCATCGCCCCGGGGTACGAGCAGTTCTTCAAAGCCGGGAACCCCGACCCGCGGGAGCGGCTGCTGGCCACCTTCCAAACGATCCGCCAGATCGCGACGGTCGAAATCCGGGCCGCCGAGCGGGGCGGGTACCTGATCCTCGTCGTGGTCGAGAAGGAGCAGGAAGACATTCCCCGCCCGGCCCGCAGCACGCTCGGGGCCGCCGCCTTCCGCGACACGCCCTCCGTGGACCGCGAGGTCGAGGTGATCGGGGCCGAAACGACGGCGTCCCGCGGGTGGTACAAGATCGGCCGCGACTACGCCTTCGAGCAGGTCCTGCTCCAACGCATTCGAAATGGGAAGTAGGGGTGTGTCTGGGAACCGAGCTGGGCCGTCCGACGTGGCAGAGTTACGTCAATCCTGCGACACGGACCGGGGTCCGAGCTTTACCGCATTCTCCCAGCGCGGGGCGCTCACAATCACCGCAACGACCCGGTCAGAATAGACTTAGGGAAACCGGCCACGTAAACATGCGGTAAAATTGACACTGAGATCGGACGCAACGCACTACGCCGCGGCTACATCGGGCGTTACCGCCCGGGCCGGACGTAAGGACTTACGTCGAGCCGCCCGGTGACGCTACGGTCCGCGGAATTTGACGTAAGTCTGCCGCGGTATGACCGCCCGTGGGAACCCCGGGATCGGTTTCAGACACACTCTCACCCGCCAAACCCAAAGCCCCGGGATGCCCATCCGGGGCTTCGCGATTTACTCCGGGTCGTCCGGCAGCCGCTTCGGCAGTTTGAGGGTGAACGTCGAGCCCTTGCCGACCACGCTCTCGACGCGGATGCGGCCCTGGTGCTGCTCGATGATCTGACGGCAGACGCTCAGCCCCAGCCCGTTCCCGCCGCGGCCGTACTCGTCCGGGAGCTTGGTGGTGAAGAACGGCTCGAAGATTTGCCGGAGCTGGTCCGGCGGGATGCCGACGCCGGTGTCCGCCACCCGCACCTCGACCACGTCGCCGGCGTCCCCCTCCCGCACCTCGATCCGCAGGCGGCCGCCGTTGGGCATCGCCTGCCGGGCGTTGATGACGAGGTTCACCAGGATTTGCTCGATCTGCCCCGGGGCGACCCAGGCCGTCGGCCGGCCGCGGAACCGGGCGTCCACCTGCACCCGGTGCTTGGACAAGTCCTTCTCGGTCAGGATCAAGGCCTCTTCCACGAGGGCGGCGATGTCCGCGTTCTGGCGGACGGTGGCGCTCTTGCGGGCGAACCCGAGCATGCCGTTGGCGATCACGGCGGCCCGCTGGCCGGCCCGGACGATCCGCTCGAACCCCTTCTGCCGCTCGGCCGGGTTCTGGTCCTTCATCGCCAGCTTGGCGGAATTGATGATGGTGGTGAGGATGTTGTTGAACTCGTGGGCGATGCTCGACGCCAGCTCGCCGACACTGCTCAGCCGTTGGGCTTGGAGCAGTTGTTGGCGGAGGGCCTCGGTCTCGTTAGACGGGGCCAGCAGCTCTGCGCCGGTCATGTAGCGTCCCCCTGCCTCGCGGGTCGGAATGCGGTCGGCTGGCCGGCCCCTTGCGGGTCCCCCCCGGCCTCCGCCCCGTCACTCGTCCGAAACCGTCGTGCTGGCAAGAGGTATCGGTCCCGCCGTCCGCACCACTTCATCCGAAGCGCACAATCCGAAGCCGCAGAATCGCTCCGATTTCCGCTCAAGCCGCCCCCGTAACCGGCATCCCCCGCACCTTCCCTCAGCCGACCGATTTCGTACCCGTCGCGGGCCACCCGCGGGCGGTCGCGAGGTCGAGTGCGGCAACCGTCGCGGGGACTTGGAGAAGGCTCCTGGGCAACCACGCCGGCCCTTCAGTGGCCAACTCGCTGACCGAAACGTTCGCCACACGACCGAGCCGCACCCAGTCCGCCGGGCCGTGCCCTGGAAGGAGGCCGAGCAGCAACACCTTGCAGACGACCCCGTGGGCAATCACGACCACCCGCTGCCCGGCGAAGCGCTCGGCCACACGCCGGAAGGCCGGGAGCGTTCGCGACCGAAGTTCGTCCAACGACTCGGCCCCGGGCGTGGTGTACGCCGTCTCGCCCGCGGCCCACCGCTCGAGGGTTTCGGCCCACGGCCCTTCCGCCTGCGAGAACGGCTGACCGCCAAGCGTCCCCACCCGCCGCTCGTGGAGGTCGGCTTCCACGACGTGGGGCACGCCGCACGCCTCCGCGACGGGCCGAGCCGTGTCGAGGGCCCGCCGCATCGCCGACGACACCACGACCGTCGGGGCCAGCGGCCGGAACCATTCCGCGAGTGCGTCCGCTTGCCGGAAGCCGAGGTCGCTCAGACCCACGTCGCTCTCGGCACCGTTGAACACGTCGGTGGCCGTCGTCTCGGCGTGCCGCACGAGCCAGATCGTCGTTTCGGGCATCAGTCGGTCCCCTTCGCGAGTCCAGATTCTTCGCCGAGCGTTACCGGATTTTACCGCATCGGGGGAGGTGGGGTCGCCGCAACCGCCGCCGCCACAAGCACTCGTGGAATCGTTACCGAAAAATGCGGTAACGCGGGAGCGTTGGTGGAATCGCCCCCAGAGCCTTCGACAAACCGCGAAGGGTCACGGCCGGCAACCCGTCGCTACCGTTTGTAACGGCCCCAGGTCGCTTCGGCGATTTCGATTGGGCGGCCTGCAGTGCGGCGCTAAGATGGAGCGGTCGCCGGCCCCTCCTCGGCACGGAGATTCGATCATGGGTGCCGCCACCAGTCTCGCCCTGCTCCTGCTCGCCCCCGCGGCCCCCGCCCCCGGGGTGGCCCCGCCATCGGGTGCGGGCGTGGATCACAACCAGGCCCTCCTGTTCGCCGGCCGCGTCGTCGAGATGGCGTTCAGCATCGAACACAACTACGTCCGCCCGGTCGCGGTGCCCGACCTGCTCGAAGCGGCCCTGCGGGGCATGTACGAGGAGGTCGGCGTCGCCTGCCCGGACGAGGTGATCCGCTCCGTCCGCCGCGGCCGCACCGTCACCGACTACTCGGAAGCCCTCGCCGCCGCCCGCGTCTCGCTCGGCAACCCCGCCGCCCTCGACGGCCCCCGGGCCCTCTTCGCGGCCGTCAACGGCTTCCGCTACGCCACCGACCCGAACACCGGCCTGGTGGCCGCGGCCCGGCGGGACCCGCCGTTCGCGTCCGTGGAGATGGACTGCGGCTTCGGGTTGGAACTCGAAGGCGTGACGCCCGCCCGCTGGGCGATTTACGACCTGGAGGTCGGCTTCCGCACCGGCCGTTTCCCCCACGACCCGGCGGTCGGCCCGGTGTCGCTGCCGGCACCCCCGGTGTCCTACCCCTGGCGGGTCCGCCGAATCGTGCCCGGGAGCCCTTGTCAGCAGGCCGGTTTACGGCCGGGCGACGTGATCACCCACCTCGACGGCACGGCCGTGGGGGCGGACAACTCGGCCCGCCTCTTCCGCGAACTCGTCAACGCCTCGGTCGTTCTGGAGAGCCCGGCAGCCCCGTCCCGCGGAAAACGGTCGTTCATCGTCCGCCGGCCGGGCGTGGCCGAGCCGCTGAAGGTCGTGGTGGAGGCCAAACAGTACGTCCCCGAGAGCCTCTTCGGCGTCGTCCGCACCGGCCCCGCCCACTGGGACTGCCTCCTCGACCGCGACGCCCGCATCGGTTACGTCCGGCTCGGCTTTCTGGAAAAGGGGACGGAGGAGCGGCTCTCGGCCGTCCTCGACGACCTGGCCGCGAAGGACTGCCG
>JANPKP010000221.1:0-11567 GCA_031426095.1 Gemmataceae bacterium | reverse complement strand
GAAGGCGAAGGCGGTCGAAGTGAAGCTCGGCCAGCGGGACCGCGAGCAGGTGGAGGTGACGGGGGAGTTCCCGGCGGGGGCGGTGGTGATCGTGTCGGGGTTGAGCCAGGTGGTGGACGGGTCGCCGATCCGCGCCCGATGAGTCGTCAAGTCGTCACGTCATCAAGTCGTCAGGTCAAAAACGAAGAGGTGGGGTGGGTGATGGCGACGATTCAACGGTTCGAAGACATTGAGGCGTGGAAGTCGGCCCGCGTGATGACGCGGCGGGTGTACGAGCTGACGCGGTCCGGCGAGGTCGGCAAAGACTACGGGTACAAGGACCAGATTCGCCGGGCGTCCCTGTCTGTCATGCTCAACATCGCCGAGGGGTTCGAGCGGGAGAGCGGCGACAAGGACTTCCGCCACTTCCTGTCACTCGCCAAGGGCTCGGCCGGCGAGGTCCGCGCCGCACTGTACGTCGGCCTCGACTGCGGCTACTTCGACCAGCCGCAGTTCGACGAACTCTACGCCCTGTCCCTGGACACGATCCGCATGTTGAGCCGCTTCATTCAGTATCTCGCCACGGCGATCCACGGCTCCTGATCCGCTCACACCGCCGCCGGTCGGTGCCTTCCGACCTGACGACGTGACGACTTGAGGACTTGACGACCCATGATCTGGGACTTTTGCATCCGCCGCCCGGTCTTCACCACCATGCTGGTGCTCGGCCCCATCGTCCTCGGGATGGCGTCCTACGCCCGGCTCGGGGTGGAGCTGTTTCCGAACGTGGACATCCCCGTCGTCGTCGTGACCACCACGCTCAAGGGCGCGAGCGTGGACGAGATGGAGTCGGCCGTCACCAAGCCGGTCGAGGAGGCGGTCAACACCGTGTCGGGGATCGACGAGCTTCGCAGCACCACGAAGGAAGGGATTTCACAGCTCGTCGTCGGCTTCCTCCTGGAGAAGAACGGCGACGTGGCGGCCCAGGAGATCCGCGACAAGATGGCCCTCGTGCAGTCGCAGTTGCCCTACGGCACCGACGCCCCGAAGGTCGAGAAGTTCAACCTCGACGCGGCCCCCGTCGTCACCGTGGTCGTGTCCGCCCGGCGGTCGCTGCGGGAGGTCACGGAGCTGGCCAAGAAGCTGATTAAAGAAGACCTCGAAGGGGTGAGCGGGGTCGGGGCGGTCGTCCTCGTCGGCGGGCAGACGCGGGCGGTGAACGTGACCGTGGACCCGGCCAAGCTGCGGGCCCGCGACCTGACCGTGGAGGACGTGCGGCGGGGGCTGAAGGAGCAGAACCTCGAACTCCCCGGCGGCAAGATCGACCAGGGCGGGCGGGAGGAGAACCTCCGGGTCATCGGCCGGTTCGACACCGCGGCCGCGTTCGAGGACGCCATCGTGGCCACCCGCAACGGCCACGCCACCCGCCTCCGCGAAGTGGCATCCGTGAGCGACGACGTGGAGGAGGCCCGCACCACCAGCCGGCTCGACGGCGACGTGGCCGTGAGCCTGATCGTCCAGAAGCAGTCGGGCGGCAACACGGTCGCGGTGGCCGACGCGGTGAAGGCCCGGCTGGAGAAGATTCGCCCGTCGCTGCCCGCCGACGTGCGGGCCGAGGTGATCCGCGACCAGTCGAAGTTCATCAAGGGGTCCATCGACGAGGTCAAGTTCCACCTCGTGCTGGCGGCCGTGCTGGTGAGCGGCGTGCTGCTCCTGTTCATCCGCGACTGGCGGACCACGATCATCGCCGCGCTGGCCGTGCCCACGAGCATCATCGGCACCTTCGCCCTGATGGACCTGATGGGCTTCAGCCTCAACAACATGACGCTCCTGGGCCTCATCCTGGCCGTCGGCATCGTCATCGACGACGCGGTGGTGGTGCTCGAGAACGTCTTCCGCCACATGGAAGAGTACGGCCGCACGCCCCTCGAAGCGGCGAGCGTGGCGACGGCGGAGATCGCCACGGCGGTCGTCGCCACGACGCTGTCGCTGGCCGTCATCTTCGCCCCCATCGCGTTCATGAGCGGGCAGGTGGGGCGGTTCTTCAACAGCTTCGGGTTCGTGGTCGGCTTCGCCATCCTGCTGTCGATGGCCGTCAGTTTCACGCTCACGCCGATGCTCTGTGCGCGGTTCTTGAAGCCCCTGAAACACGGGCACGGGGCGGCGTCCGGACGGGGCTTCTGGGGCTGGGTGACGCGCCGCTACATCGGCGTGCTGGCGTGGTCGCTGCGGCACCGCTGGGTGATCGTCGTCACCACGGTCGTCACCTTCATGACGACCCCGATGCTGGCCAAGCTCGTGGGCAGCGACTTCGTGCCGAAGGACGACCAGAGCGAGTTCGAGGTGGCGATGACGCTCCCCGAGGGGGACACCCTCGGGGCCGCCGCCGACCGCTGCGCCGAACTCGAAAGGCGGCTCAAGGGCGTGCCCGGGGTGACGAGCGTGTTCACCACCGTCGGCGAGACGAACGGCAAGCAGTCGAAGGGGCAGGGGGACGTGACGCAGGCCACCATCTACTGCCGGATGTTGGACCTCACGGAGCGGCCGTTCACGCAGAAGGACGCGATGGCGAAGGCCCGCGACGTGATGAAGGACTACCCCGACATCCGGGCCGGCGTGCAGGAGGTGAAGCTCTTCGGCTCCAGCGCGTTCAAGAACGTGCAGCTCGAACTGAGCATCCGCGGGCCGGACGGGGAGAAGCTCCGCGAGTACGCCGAGGCGGTGAAGCGGAAGATGCTCCCGAACCCGAACTACACCGACACCGACACGAACGCCGCGAGCCGCAGCCCCGAACTCCAGGTGCGGATCGACCGCGACCGGGCGGCCGACCAGGGCGTCACGGTGCAGGGTTTGGCGACCGCCCTCGGCCTGCTCGTGGGCGGCGAGCCGGTGACGAAGTTCAAGGAGGGGACGGAGCAGTACGACGTCTGGCTGCGGGCCGACCTCCCGGCCCGCGACCACGCCGGGGCGGTGGCGGCCCTCACGGTGCCGACCGCGGCCGGCAAGCCGGTGGAGCTGCGGAACCTCGCCACCCTCGAACCCGCCCGCGGCCCGGCCGCCATCGAGCGGTACAACCGCCAGCGCACCGTGTCCGTGACGGCCAACCTCGGCGACGGCGTGGCCCTCGGCAACGTGCTGCCCGAAGTCGAGGGGTACGTGAAGGCGTTGGACATGCCGCCGGAGTACCGCTACGAGTTCCTCGGCGAGGCGAAGCTGATGAACGACTCGAACAGCAACTTCGCCATCGCCTTCGTGCTGGCCTTCGTGTTCATGTACATGATCCTGGCGGCCCAGTTCGAGAGCCTCGTCCACCCCATTACCATCTTGCTGGCCGTGCCGCTGACGCTGCCGTTCGCGCTGCTGTCGCTGCTGATCCTGCGGACGCCGCTGGACGTGTACGCCATGATCGGGCTGTTCATGCTCTTCGGCATCGTGAAGAAGAACGGCATCCTGCAGGTGGACTACACGAACGTGCTGCGGGCGAAGGGGCTGCCGCGGGACGAGGCCATCCTGCGGGCGAACGAGGCCCGCCTGCGGCCGATCCTGATGACGACGGTGATGCTGGTGGCGGCCATGATCCCGATCGCCACCGGCCGCGGCCCCGGGGCCGCCGCGCGGGCGAGCATGGCGAAGGTGATCCTCGGCGGGCAGTTGCTCTCGCTGCTCCTGTCGCTGCTGGTGACGCCGGTGGCGTACAGCCTGTGGGACGACGCCGGCCGCCGCACGACGGCCGCCGCCGGCTGGGTCCGCCGCCGCACCACGGGCGGCCGCCCGCACCCGCCGGCGGTGGTGCCGCCGGTCGTCCCGCCCCCCGCCGTGAGCCCGGCCCGGGTGGCGTGACGGCGGCAGTCACTGGAATCGGGCCGGGGCGACGCTAAGATAAGGGCGGACGGCCCTCACGGGCCGCTCCGAAGGCGTAGCTCAGCCGGTAGAGCAGCGGACTTTTAATCCGCTGGTCGTGGGTTCGATCCCCACCGCCTTCACTCCACGTTAGCACTTCGGCCCAATCACTTCGCTCGCCCCGGACGGTCCGCGGGGGCCGGCCGGCAAACGATTCCCGCCCACCGACATCGAGCCGGTGCCCCCGGGCGGTCGATAATCGCGTCATGTGCGGCCGCTACGCCTTCACCGCCGACCCCGCCGACGTGGCCGAGGCGTTCGGCCTCCCCTCCGTTCCCACGCTCGTTCCGCGGTACAACGCCGCCCCCGGGCAGGTGGTCGCCGTCGTCGGCCTCAAGCCGGGCGGGCACGCCCGGGGGCTGGCGATGCTCAAGTGGGGGTTCGTCCCCCGGTGGGCGAAGTCGCCGACCGACGGCCCGCGGCCGATCAACGCGAAGGCCGAAGGGGTGGCGACCAACCCGGCGTTCCGGGACAGCTTCCGCGACCGCCGGTGCCTCATCCCGGCGACCGGGTTCTACGAGTGGGCCGGCCCGAAGGGGGCGAAGGTGCCCCACCACTTCACGCTCGCCGGCGGCGGGGTGTTCGCGTTCGCCGGCGTGTGGGACGTGTGGAAGGGGCCGGGCGGGGACGCGCTGCACACCTGCGCCGTCATCACCGTCCCGGCGAACGACGCGGTCCGCCCGTGCCACGACCGGATGCCGGCGATCCTGCTGCCGGAACAGTTCGCGGCGTGGCTCGACCCGGCCGCCGCGGCCCGCGACGCCCTCGCCCTGCTCGCGCCGCTGGCGGCGGAGCGGGTGTGCGTCTCGCGGGTCGGCCCGGCGGTGAACAAGGTGGCGAACGACGGGCCGGAGTGCCTGTCGCCCGCGGCGTGACGCGCGGCCTTCCGGGTTGCGTCGCGGGCCGGGGCGGGGTATCAGCCCGCCCTACCGCCAACCCCGGAGCCGCCCATGAAGTCGCCCACGACCCTCGCCCCGCTCGTCCTCGGCGTCTGGCTCATCCTCTGGGGGCTCCTCACCGCCCCGTTCCTCCGGCTCAGCTTCGCCTACAGCGGCGACCTCCTGGCCGTCCTCGGCATCGTCGCCGGGGTCCTCGTCCTCCTCCGCCGCTGAGGCCCGCGCCCGAACCCTCTCGCCGAGACGTGAACACGCCCGAAGGACTCGCGGCCGCGGCCGTGTCGGTGGTCCCCGGCCACGTCGAACTCGCCTCGCCGGGGGCGGACACCGTCCACCCGGGGCCGTTCGCCAACCCGGCCGTCGCCCTCCGGGCCTTCGTGGCGGCCGGCTGACCGGGCCTCGCCCCGCCACAACGAGATTCACGGAGTATTCCGATGGCCATCCTCCTGACCGACCGCGAGTGCCCGGCGTGCGGCCACCGCCACCACTTCGTCGACCCGCTGGCGGCCGACGGGCGGGCGGCGGCGACCTACGAGTACCACTGCCCGCGGGTCGGCCGGGTCGCGACCCTTCGGGTAGACGGGCCGGCCGCGGTCGTCCGCCACGGCCCGCAGGGGGCGGTCCACCTCCAGCGGGTGGCCGCCTGAGCCGGGCCCCGGCGGCTCGACCGGACGTCCAACGCCTACGACGCCCAGAGCGCGGCTCGAACGCCCCCGGACCGCGTCCGGGCCGGGCCGTCCCAACCCACACCGGGGCACACCGACGATGTCGACCGCCACCGCCGTCCGCGGCACGTTCTTCGACCTGCTCGACGACCCGTGGAAGTACGTCGGCCGCGAACGCGAGGCGGCCCGGTTCGTCCGCGACGGGCTGCTCGTCGTCGCGGACGGGGTCATCAAAGCGTTCGGCCCCTTCGCGGAGGTGTCGGAACAGTTCCCGGACGTGCCGGTCACGCACCTGCCGGGCCGGATCATCCTGCCCGGGTTCATCGACGGGCACATCCACTTCCCGCAGACCCGCGCCCTCGGGGCCTACGGGCACCAGCTCCTCGACTGGCTCCAGCACTCGATCTTCCCCGAGGAGGCCAAGTACGCCGACCGGGACTACGCCGCGGCCGCCGCCGGGAAGTTCTTCGACGCGCTGTTGGCCGGCGGCACCACCACCTGCCAGGCGTTCTCCACCAGCAGCCCGGTCTCGACCGAGGAGTTCTTCGCCGAGGCCGGGCGGCGGGGGATGCGGACCATCTGCGGGCTGACCGGCGTCGACCGGTTCGCCCCGCCGGAGCACGTCATCAGCCCGGAGCGGTTCTACGCCGAGTCGAAGCGGCTGATCGGCGAGTACCACCGCAAGGGCCGGCACCTGTACGCCATCACGCCGCGGTTCGCGGTCGGCTGCACGGACGCGATGATGGAGGCGTGCGCCCGGCTCAAGCGGGAGCACCCGGACTGCTGGGTGAACACCCACATCTCGGAGAACCCGACCGAGGTGCGGCAGGCCAAGCACGAGTTCCCGGACTGCCCGGACTACACCGCCGTCCACGAGAAGCACGGGCTGCTCGGCCCGAAGTTCACGGCCGGGCACGGGGTCTGGCTGTCGGACGACGAGTTCCGGCGGTTCGCCCGGGCGGGGGCCGGCGTCTGCTTCTGCCCGCTGTCGAACCTGTTCCTGGGCAGCGGGCTGTTCCGCCTCGGGCGGGCGACCGACCCCGAGCACCGGGTCCGCCTGTCGGTCGGGTGCGACGTGGGCGGGGGAAACGCCTTCAGCCTCGTGCGGGTGCTGGAGGAGGCGTACAAGGTCGGGATGTGCAACAACACCATGCTCGACGGGTCGGTGAGCGCCCGGGAGATGGACGCGGCCGAGGCCGAGCGGAACAAGCTCGGGCCGTACCGGGCGTTCTACCTCGCCACCCTCGGCGGGGCGAACGCCCTCTACCTGGACGACGTGCTGGGGAACTTCGCCGTCGGCAAGGAGGCCGACTTCGTGGCCCTCGACCCGACCGCCGGGCAGGCGGCGATGGCCTGGCACCAGTCGCTCGCCGCCCCCGCGACCGGGCCGGAGACGATCGACCAGGCGGCCGACCTCCTGTTCGGGATCATGGCCTGCGGGGACGACCGGAACGTCGCCGAGACGTGGGTCGGCGGCAAGCGGGCCTACTTGAAGCCGGCCGGCTGACGGCGCGGCGTGGCCCACCCCTCATCGCCCGGAGTCCGCCCGTGCCGGTCCGCGTTTCCAGGGCCTCGTCGGTCATCGTCCACCGGGTGCCGGCGGCGGCCGCCGACCGCTTCCTCGCCCTCCAGGACGGGTTCGCCCGGGCGGCCGAGGCGTTCCCCGGCTACCAGGGGACCGACGTCTACCCGCCGGCCGGCCCGGCGTCGGCCGAGTGGGTGGTCCTGGTCCACTTCGCCGACGAGGCGGCCCTCCGGGCGTGGCTCGGGTCGCCGGTCCGGGCCGAGTGGGTCGGGCGGGTCCGGGCCGAGGTCGGCGACTTCCGCCTGGCGACCGGGTTCGGCTCGTGGTTCACCGGCCCGGCCGCCGCCCCGCCGCCGGGGTGGAAGATGGTCCTCACCGTCCTCCTCGGCCTGTACCCGACGGTAGTCCTCCTGTCCCTCACGCTCGGGCGGGCGACCGCCCCCCTCGGGATGGCCGCCGGCCTCCTGATCGGGAACGCGGCGAGCGTGTCGCTCCTCCAGTGGGTCCTAATGCCGGCGCTGACGCGGGCACTCGGCCCGTGGCTGCACGCGGGCGGCCCGGGGCGGCGGGCGAAGTCGCTCGCCGGTGCCGTCGTCATCGTCGTTCTCCTCGCCGGCATGGCCGCACTGTTCCGCCGGCTCGCGGAAGGGCCGCCCGGGTGAACCGCCGCGGTGGGCGGGAGCGCCCACGCACGTCGCCGTCCACGTCTCGCGGTTGCCCGCCGCCCGGCCGTCGCGGTTGGTGCCTATACTGGACGGGAGCCCCACCTCGCCCGCCGCCGGTACGGAACGCCGCCATGCCCCGCCTTGTTGCACTTCTCGCCACGCTACTCGTCGCGCCCACGCTCCGCTCCGAGGACTCCGCGTCGCGGCTACGGGGGGAGGCGGTCGAGCGCGGGAAGGCGGCGCTGCTCGGGACGCCGTTCATCCCCGCGTTCTGGACCGCGGGGGCGGTTACGAACGCCTGGAAGCAGTGGGGCGTGCCCGCGAAGCCGGCCGACGCGGACGCCGCCTTCCGCGAGCGGTACGGGCTGCACGCCGCCCCGTACCCGAACGACGGCCTGCCGATGGGACTCCGCAAGGCCCCGTACTTCCTCGGCAGCGGCGTCGCCATCGACTGCATGCTCTGCCACGGCGGGTCCGTCATGGGCAAAAGCCACGTCGGCCTCGGGAACGGCTCGCTCGACATCGAGGCGTTGTTCACCGAGCTGGCGAAGGCCGACGGCATCGACAAGCCGCTGCCGTTCCACTTCAGCAACGTCCGCGGGACGAACGAGGCCGGCGGGTTCGCCGTCTACCTCCTCGGGTACCGCAACCCCGACCTCACCCTCCGCGCGCCCCGCAAGGAGCTGGGCCTGAAGGACGACCTGTGCGAGGACGTGCCGGCGTGGTGGCACCTCAAGAAGAAGCGGACGATGTACTACACCGGGGCCACCGACAGCCGCTCGGTCCGCTCCCTCATGCAGTTCATGATGCACCCGCTGACCCAGCCGAAAGACTTCGAGAAGCACGAGCCGGCGTTCCGCGACGTGCTGCAATACCTGACGAGCCTGGAGCCGCCGAAGTACCCGTTCCCGGTCGACGCGCCGCTGGCCGCGAAGGGCAAGGAGGTGTTCACGGCGAACTGCACGAAGTGCCACGGCACCTACGGCGAACAGTGGGCCTACCCGAACCGCGTCGTGCCGCTCGCGGAGATCGGCACCGACCCGTCGCGGCACCGCGGCATCAGCCGCGAGTACGGCACCGAGTACTCGAACTCGTGGTTCGGCAAGGAGAAGGCCGGGTGGTTCGTGGACGGCCAGATGCTCAAGTGGACCGAGGGCTACCAGGCCCCGCCGCTCGACGGCGTGTGGGCGACCGCCCCGTACTTCCACAACGGCAGCGTGCCGACCCTGGAGGGCGTGTTGAACAGCAAGGCAAGGCCGACGTTGTTCACCCGCAGCTACCGGACCGGCGAGGCCGACTACGACAAGGAGAAGGTGGGCTGGAAGGTGACGGCGCTGGCGAAGCCGGCCGACCCGTCGGTGCCGGCCATCGAGCGGCGGAAGGAGTACGACACGACCCGCCCCGGCCGCGGCAACGGCGGCCACACCTACGGCGACGACCTGACGGACAACGAGCGGCGGGCGCTGGTCGAGTATTTGAAGACGCTATGAACCCGCATGTCGCCGCACGGGTGTCGTCCCGGCGGTGTGTGCCGCGTCTGCCAACCCCGAAGGGGTGTCCGTTAATAGCCAGGGGTGTGAACCCCTGGTCCGAGCGATCACCAAAGGCCGGAACCCCGAAGGGGTGGCAGTCACGTGACGTCTACGTGACTGCCACCCCTTCGGGGTTCTGAGCTCTCGTATGGCTTGTTCCAGGGGTTCCGCTCCGCTCCACCCCCGGCTATTGACGGACACCCCGTTGGGGTTGAAAGACAACGGGAAACGCCCCGTCACCCCACCGTGATCCCGCCGTTGAACCCCGGGTCGGCCGCAAAGAAGCTCGCCAGCGTGGTCACGCCGGTGGTCACGTCGAACGCCTGGGCGTGGGGGCCGCCGCCGGGGCCGGGGCCGGTCAGGACGGCGAGCTTGCCGTTGCCGCCGACGCTGCCGACGCCCACCCGCACGCCGCCGGGGAAACTCGGGTCGTAGGCGTAGAAGTCCCGCACCACCGCGTACGAGCCGGCCGCGAACACCCGCACCCGGGGGCCGCCGCCCACGCCCGTGCCCACGATCAGCGCCGCCCCGCCGCCGGCCAGGACGTTCCCCGCAGCCACGTAGATGCCGCCGCCGAAGTTCGGCTCGTAGGCGAAGAAGTCGGCCAGCACAGCGTTGGGGTTCGCCGCGCTGAACACCCGCACCCGGGGGCCGCCGCCGACGCCCGTTCCCACCGCCAGGTCGGCCAGGGTGTCGCCGTTGAGGTCGGCGAGGGCCACCGTCACGCCGCCGCCGTACTGCGGCTCGTAGGCGTAGAAGTCGGCCAGGATGGTGCCCGTCTGGCCGCTGAACACCCGCACCCGGGGGCCGCCGCCCTGGCCGGCCCCGACGGCGATGTCGGCGAACCCGTCCCCGTTCACGTCCCCGGCGGCCACGAACACCCCGCCGTCGAAGTTCGGCTCGTAGGCGTAGAAGTCGCGGAGGACGAACCCGGTCCGCCCGGACACCACCTGCACCCGCGGCCCGCCGCCCCGCCCGGCCGCGTAGATCAGGTCGGCCGTGCCGTCGTGGTCCACGTCCCCGGTCGCCACCCGCACCTCGCCCGGGAAGCCGGCGAACGGGGCGGCCGTCGTCCGCCGCACGCCCGTCGTCGGGTCGAACACGCTCACCGGCCGGCGGGCGTCGCCGGGGGCGAACACGGCCGGGTCCACGCCCGGCGGGACCACCAGGGGGGCGTACCGGATGCGGAGCACCTGCCCGGCGTTCCGCGACAGGTAGTAGAGGCTGCCGTCGCTCCCCGCCTTCAGGTCGACCGGGCCGCCGGCGTTCGTGGCGAACCGGCGGACCTCCTTCGTGTTCGGGTCGATCACGTTGATCCAGTCGTTCACGAAGTCGGCGAAGAAGTAGTCGCCGCCGTATTCGGGCGGGAAGGTGTTGGTCGTCGGGTTGTAGAACGCCCCGCCGGTGATGGCGAACCCCTGGAAGGTGCCCGACCCGTGCGAGTAGGCGTAGAGCGGGCGGGTGAAGTTCGGGAAGCTGGCCTGGTCGAAGTCCCCCTCGGTGAGGCCCCACCCGTAGTTCCGCCCGGCCCCGCCGACGTTGACCTCCTCGAACGCGCCCTGCCCCACGTCGTTGATGAACATCGTGCCGGTGCCCGGCTGGAACGTGAACGTGTACGGGTTCCGCAGCCCGGCCGCCCAGATCGAGCGGTAGACGCCCGCGGTCGCCCCCAGCCCGGCGATGGTGGTGGGGTTGTCCGACGGGATGGAGCCGTCGGTGTTCAGGCGGAGAATCTTCCCGAGGCGGGTGGTGAGCGATTGTGCGTTGGCCGGGACGTTGTTCTCCCCGGTGGCCACGTACAGCTTGCCGTCCGGGCCGAAGTGGATGGCCCCGCCGTTGTGGTTGCTCGCGGTCAGCCCTTCGAGGTCGAGGACGATCCGCTCGTCGTAAATCGCCGGGTTCGTCCCCGTGTCCACCAGCGAGTAGTCGGCCGGGTTGGCGGTGTCGACGGTGAAGGCGCTCACCCGGTTGTGCGGCGTCGGGCTCTGGGTGCTGGTGTAGTAGAGGTAGAGCTGGCGGTCGGCGGCGAAGGTGGGGCTGAACGTGATGCCGAGCAGGCCCCGCTCGCCGACGGAGTTGAGTCCCAGGGCGTTCACGTCGGCCACCACGTCGGCGGTGGTGCCGCCGGGGGCGAACCGCTTGACGGCTCCGTCCTGCTCGAGCACCCACAGGTCGCCGTCGGGGGCGAACTCCATCGCGGTGGCGTTCACGACCCCGGCCGCGACCACGTCCTCGGCGAAGGAGGCGAGGAGGGCGGCGGGGGTGCAGCGGTCTTCGAGGCATTCGAGCCGGAGGCGGGCGGCACGGCGGTGGCGCATGAGGTGAGGCTCCGAGATGGTCGGACGGGCGGCGGGCGACGTGGGGGGCCGGGGGCGGGCGACCGGAAGGGCAGCATAACCGCGCCA
>JANPKP010000220.1:0-3392 GCA_031426095.1 Gemmataceae bacterium | reverse complement strand
GCGGCGCTGAACGGGGTGTGTAGTCATTCCTTCTTGAGCCGCATCACGGCCGTGTCGCCCTCGGCCTTGAACTCCTTCGGGCGGTCGGTCTTCTCGCTGAAGGCGATGAACAGTTCGCCGTTCTCCAGCTTGTAGATGCCCGGAAACGTCTTGCCCTTGTCCGGCCCGTCGGTCGGCGAGATGTCGATGGTCTTGGGCGTGGCGGCCGCGTCGACCTTGACCTTCGCGCTGTTGGTCTTGTCGCCCACCACCAGCGCCATGTCGTCGCCCTTGAACTTCACCGTGAACGTCTTGCGAATCTCCTCGGGGATTTCGTTCCCGGCCTTGGTCAGCCCCTGGACCTTGTACGACCCCTGGAGGTCGGCCAGGGCCTTGTCGTCGGCGAACACACTGGTGGCGGCGAGGAGGCCGAGCAGGCCCCCGGCCAGGAGGAGGCGGTTCATCGCGGGTCCTTCACGTTCGGGGAGGGTGGCGGCGTCCGGGGAAGTGTACGCCACGGCGGGCGATCGGGCAGGGTCCGCTCATCGTGCGGCCGCGTCGAACGCCGCGAACACGTCCGCCAGTGCCTCCCGCACGACCGCCATGTGCTCCACGTCCGGGTATTCTTTGAGCGTCGCCTTCGCCCCGCCGTCGGCCAGCGCCTTGTGCAGCAGTCGGGCCGACGAGAGGGCGAAGTCCTTCGCGCCGACGCCGACGAACACGGGCACCCCCTTGAGCGGATCGCCGGCCCGCACGCGGCCGCCGCCGCCGAGGGCCGCCGCGGCCGCGAAGGTGCCGGGGTGCTTCTGAAGAAGTTCGACCGTCTGCACCGCCCCCATCGAGTGGCCGACGAGGAACGCCCGCTTGAGGTCGAGCGGGTAGCGCTTCGCCAACTCTGCCAGCACCTCGGGCACCGGCGGCGTGCTGGCGAAGCCGAAGCCGCTGCGGGTCGCCACCAGCACCCAGCCGCGTTCCCGGCACTCGGTGACGATGCGACCACGGCCGTAGCCCTCGAAGAAAAGGTTTTCCGACCCGCCGGCCCCGTGCAGGGCCACCACCACCGGCACCGGCTTTTTCGGGTCGAGCCCCCGCGGCACGAACACCCGCACCGGGGCCGTCTTCTTGCCCCCCAGCGGCACCGACAGCCAGAACTCGCCCGGCCGGCCGGCGGTGAAGAACGGCTTACCGTCGAGCATCGTTTCGGCGTTCGCCAGGAGGCCGGCGGCTGGGAAGCCCATCTCGGGAACGGTGCCGTCGGCGAGGTCGGTGAGCATCGTGAGGCGGTCGCGGGCGGTCGCCTTCTCGACGGTGTCGAGGGCCGGCCAAGCCGCGACGGCCGCCTTCAAAGCCGCGAGCCGGGGGCGGAGGTCGCGGACCTGCGACACCACGGCCGTGCGCTCGACGCGCTCCTTCGCCCCCTCGGCCGCGAAGTAGAGCCGGCGGTCGAGCCCGGTCGAGTCGCCGGGCGGCGGCAGCGGCACCTTCACCGTCACCGGGAAGGCGGTCGGGCGGACGGTGACGACGCCGGCGTTCGTGAACCAGAGTTGCAGTTCGATGTCTTTCGGCACCGGCCCGCCGGCCGCGTAGAGCGGCTCGACCGTGACCACGAGTTCCTTCGCGGTCGCGTCCACGAGCCGCGTTTCCGCCACGGCGGTCAGGCTCGCCACCCACTGGCGGCCGGCCGACGGCGTCACGTCGGAGGCGAGCGCGGAGCGGGCGAGGTCGAGCGTCCGCCCGGCCTCGCCGAGCTGGAGCGTGAGGAACTGCGTGGTCGCCTTCGGCAGGACGGCGAGGGCCCGCTTGCGGGCGGCGGGCTCGGTCTGCTTTTCCCACGCCTCCTCGAACGCCCGGAGCCGCTCGGCGAGCGCGGACCGCTCGGGTTGGGCCGCCGCCGGCCGGGCGGCCATCGTAACGCCCGCGATCAGGAGCCACGCGGTCCGCATCTCGCACCCCTCCCGCCGGTTCGTATCTTACTCTGCGAACGCCGACCGACCCCCGAGGCCGCCCGCATGACGCGCTACCACCTCTGGCTCGCCGCCCTCGGCGTCGCCGCCCTGCCCGACTGGGCTTCCGCCTGCCAGCCGGCCCCGTACCCCGTGCCGTACTGGCCCTGCCCGGCCGGCTACCCGGCCCAGATCGTGGTCGTGCCGCCCTGCCTGCCGGTGTACGAAGCGCCGCTCCCGCCGCCCCGGGTCGAGCCGCAACCCGCGACCAAGCCCGCCGAAATGCCGAAGCCCGACCCGGTCCGCCCGACGGCCGAGCGCGAGCCCGTGCGGCCGCCCCCCGAAGCCGTCACGCCTCCGACGACGCCCGCCGTGCCCGCCGTGCCCGCCCCGAGCCTGCGGCCCGAGCCGCCGCGGGCGGACGTGATCCCGCCCCCGCCGGTGCCCCTGCCCGCCCCCACGCCCCTGCCGCCGAAGGCCGACCCGCTGTTCACCCTGCCGCCGGTACCGAGCGCCCGGCCGACGCCCGCCCCCGCCCCGCCGGACTTCACCCTCCCCGCGGTGCCGCCGGCCGCACCACCGCCGGCCCCGAAGCTGTCGGCCCCCGTCGAACCCGCGAAGCCGCCCGCCGACGCCCCGCCGGCCACGCTCATCCTCCCGCCGGTGACGGCCCGCTCCAGCCCCCTCTCCGGGCTCGGCGGGGCGGGCCCGAAGGTGCGGGCGATCCCCGTGGCGGCCGCGTCCGGGGCGGCGGCCGGCAAGCGGAAGGTCGGCTTCTTCAACCACACCGACCGGGCCGTGGAACTGGTGGTCGAGGGCGAACAGGTGACCCTCCCGGGCCGGCACTACGTCCACGCCGACTTGCCGGCGGCGTTCACCTGGAAGCTCGGCGACGCCCCGGCCGAGCGGGTGACGGTGCCCGCCGATCAGGCCGGCGTCGAGTTGCTCATCGGGGAGTGACTCAGTCCTTCGAGTCCTCCCCCTCCTCGTCGATCAGCGGCTGCGGCACGTTGCGGAACTGCTTGTGGTCGGGCACCTGGTGCGACGCCGAGCGGCCGAGCACGTCGCCGCACACCTGGTACTTGAAGTTCCCGATCTGCAACTCGTCGCCGGGTTGGAGCTTCCCCTCGGCCACCTTCTCGCCGTTGACCCGGACGCCGTTGGTGCTGCCGAGGTCGCGGATCACGAGGTAGTCGCCCACCTGGGCGAGGCAGCAGTGGCGGCGGGAGACCTTCTTCGAGTTCAGCTGAATGTCGCACTCCTCGTGCCGGCCGAACAGGAGGATCGGCTTGTCGACCAGGATGCTCGGCCCGTCGGTCAGCGACAGCAGGTGGGCGGGCATGGCGTCATCGGTTGGGGGCGCGGGGGCTGCCCCCATCTTACCGCCCGTTCGCGCCGCATGAAAAGGGGTGTAAAAGCCGGAGACCATCGCACCCCGGCTTCGGGGCCATTCCCCTTCATGCGCCCCCG
>JANPKP010000219.1:0-1787 GCA_031426095.1 Gemmataceae bacterium | reverse complement strand
GGGGGCCGCCGCCGCCAGGGCTTCCAGGTCGGTCAGCCCGTGCGGCGGCGGCCCGGCGCAGGCCACCACTTCGCCCGCCCGCAGCACCCCGTCCGGCCCGGTGAGGCCGAACCCCTTCACCCGCACCACCGCCCCGGCCGCGACGGTCTGCTTGAACACCGGCTTAACGGCCAGCCCGTCCCCGCCCGCCGCCGTGGCCACGCCGCCGGTCTGGAACAACCACCTTTCGGGGAGAAGTCGGTAGTCATAACCGCCGGCCCACTCCCGCAGACGGGCTAGGGCGGTGTCGAGGCGACCGACCGCGTCGGCGGCGGGCGGGGCGGTGGCGTTCAACCCGTCTAACGCCCGCAGCAGGTCTTCGGCCGTCGGAGGGGTGCCGGCCGCGAGGTGGGCGTCGAGTGTGGCAGCGACGGCGACCTTGAGCGGGGAGCAGTCCGGGGCGGCCTCCCAGACGGCGGCCGCCGGCGCGAGCGGAGAACTCCCCTCCGTCGCGGGGCCGAGGCTGATTTCAAAGCGGGCGGCCGGCGGCGTGGGGGCGAAGCGCGAGACGCCGACGACGGTCCCGGGCGGGGCGTCGGCGTCGCGGAAGGTGACCCCGGGCTGGCACACGGGGACGCCCGCCGGCCACGCGAACCCGCCGGACTCGGGGCCGACGCGGGGGAAGCAACCGACGCCGGCCCCGCCCTCGAGGGCGGCTAACAGTCGACGGGCGGCGTCGGCCGACGGTCCACCCGCGGCCGCGAGTGACGCGAGGGCGTGGAACCAATCGCCGCCGTCCGCGGTCGCCAGCCAACCCGCCCAGTCGGGCCGGCCCGAGTCCCGGGGCGGCGCGTCCCAGAAGGCCGCTTCCGCCACCGCCCGCGCGCCGGCGAGGAGTTCGGCCCAGCGGCCGGCGGGGAGGCCCGCGAGTTCAGAGGGGGTCGGGGCGGTGAGCCAGACGGCGTCGGACGGCGGGTTCGGCCCGAGACTCACGTCGAGGGCGGGAACGGCCGGCGGCACGGCGAACCGGCCGACGCCCACCACAACCCCCTGTGGGCAATGGCTCGGGCGGTATCGAACTTCCGCCCGCCCGGGGTCCGGTCGGTAGTCCGCGGCCACAGTGCCGGTTTCCGCATCGACGGGCGGTTCGTATCCGGGCGCGACGCGGGCCGCCGACCGGGCCGCGAGCTTGGTTAGCCGACGGGGCCAGCCGCCGGCAGCGGGTTCGGTCGGGAGCGACACGAGGTCTGCGAGGCGGTGGAGGACGGCCGGCCGGCCGAAGTCTTCCGCCCATTCGACAGAGCCGCCCAACACCCCGCCGGCGAGCAGGTCCGGGAGCGCCTCCCGCAACACGGCAGTAAGCAACTCGGGTGCGACGGCCTCGACCGCGGCGGGTGAGGCCGCGTCGAGCAACTGGGCGAGCGACGGCAGGAACCCGACGGCAACGGCGGCCGGCGGGTCGGGCCAGGCCGCGAGGGGGGCGGCCGCCCGGGCCAGCCGCAGGGGCGGCCAGTCGGGGGGCAGCTCGGCGACCCGGGCGTCGGCCGCGTGGCCGATTTCGGCGGCCGCGTCGAGGGCGGCCCGGGCGGCCGGCGGGTGCGGGGCGGCGAGCGCTTCGAGGACGCCCACGCAGCGACCGACCGGGTCGTCCGCGGGGGCGGCGGGCCTGGCGAACGGGTTCCACTTCCGCCCGCCGCCGGCCGCCGCTTCCGCCTCCCGGTAGCGGGCGACCAGACCCGCCAACTCGCCGGCCGACGGCACGGTCAGCCGCCGCTCGGCCCGGTGCGGCCGCCACCCCGGCCACGCGG
>JANPKP010000218.1:0-20902 GCA_031426095.1 Gemmataceae bacterium | reverse complement strand
AAGACGGTGCGGTCGTCGGAGGCGTTCGTCAAGCTGGCCATGATCCACCTGATGCTCAACCGATTGGAACCGAAAGGCCTGGATGCCGAGTTTCACTATCGGGTGGCGGCATAACACCCCTTATGGGACAGTCTTTTAGCGTGGGCATTCTCTCCGCATCTGGGCGATCGTGGACCATCCCGGGGTTGAACTTCTCGTCGTCGCCCGACATCAAGACGGGCTTCAACACCAAATACATGGAAGGCATTCGCTCGATCTACTCGAACGACACGCACAGCAACTCCGGTGTCGATAACACTGATGTTTTCTACACCGTCACGAACTCTAAGGCCACCGTGACGACCCGACCGCCGGACAACGACTTTCCGTTCGACAGGCGGCCGCCTTACTGGAACACCCGGGCCGAGGCGGGCAAGGCGTGGAACGACGCCGGCGTTGCGGCCAGCAACGCCGGCGCGGAGTTCGCGGACGGGCTCTACACGACCACCGTGTACGCCACCGACGCGTCCGGCAACATCGGTCAGAATTCGGCGTCCGTCCTGATCGCCAACTGGAAGCGGACCGTCCAGACCGGTGCCCGCCGCTACACGAGCGCGGAGGCGGTGCAGGTTAGCGGCGGCACGCAGTACCGCGGCGTCCAATCGTTGAAGCTGTACGCCATCCCCGCGGGGGCCGCGGACGCGGTTCCGGCCAACGGTACGGCGCTCGCCGCAGCGTCCCTCAAAGCGACTGCCACCACGTCGGCGGCCGGCGTCATCCCCGCGACCTCCCTTGGGGCATTGACGAAGGGACGGTATTGGATCGTCGCCGACTATAACGGCGACGGCGAGTACACGGCCGAACTCGACGCCTTCGCCCCGATTGAAGTGGTCGATCCGCCGCCCGGCCCCGGGGCGAGTCTGTCCGCCGACCACGACACCGTCACCGCCGCCCGCGGGGTGACGACCACCATCGCGGCGGCCGGCATGCTCGGGAACGACACCTACCCCGCCGGCCCCGCCCCGGGGATCGTCGTCACGACCCCGCCGCATTCCGGGTCGCTGGTCGCCCTTGCGGATGGCTCGGTTGCGTACACCCCGGCCGCGGGCTTCTCGGGGATGGACGAGTTCACCTACGTGTTGGTCGTCAGCGGGGACGTGAGCAACGAGGCCGTGGTTTCGATCGACGTACCCAACGAGGCCCCTTCCGCCTGCGACGACTCCGCCACGACGGACGAGGACGCCCTGGTACGGATCGACGTTCTGGGGAACGATACCGACCCCGAAAGCGACCCGCTCTTTATCGTCGCTTACACGGAGCCCGCACACGGAACGGTGGCGATCGAACTCGACGGCGGATTGGTGTACCTCCGGTACACACCTGACGAGGACTGGTCGGGGGTCGATACCTTCGAGTACACGGTTGACGACGGGCACGGCGGGTACGATACCGCGACGGTCACGGTCGCCGTCAACGCGGTGTCCGATGCGCCCACCGCGGCAGATGACGACGCCGATACCTTCCTCGGCACGCCCGTGACCGTGTCCGTCCTGTCCAACGATCAGGACGCGGACGGGGACGCCCTGACCGTCACGGCCGTCGCCCAGGGGGCGCACGGGTCCGTCGCGTTCACCGCCTCCAGCGTGACGTACACCCCGGTCGCCGGCTTCGTCGGCACCGACTCGTTCACATACACCGTCGCCGACGGGTTCGGTGGGACCGCCTCGGCCGCCGTGTCCGTCACCGTCGCCCTCGACCTCCAAAGCGGGGACGACAGCTACGAGGTCCACCAGGGCAAGACGATCGACATCCTGGCCCCCGGCCTCCTGGCCAACGACCCCCGGCCGCCCGGCCGCACCCTAACCGTCACCGGGTACACGCAGCCGGTGAGCGTGGCGACCGGGGCCGACGTGGCCGGCGACACCCTCACGGTGCTCACCGGCGGGCGGATGCAGTACCGCCCGGCGGCCGGGTTCGTCGGGATCGTCCGGTTCACGTACACGGTGAGCGACGGGTACGGGTACACGGCCACCCACGCCGTCTACATCGACGTGACGAACGTGGCCCCGACCGGCGTGAGCAACACGTACTCGGTCGCGCGGGGCGGCGTCCTCCAAGTGACCTCGGCGTCCGCCGGGCTGCTCGGCAACGACTCGGACGCGGACCAGGATAAGCTGTACGCGGTCCTCCTGAGCGGGCCGCCGCAGGGGACGCTTTACCTCAACGGCAACGGCACGTTCAGCTACCGCCCCGCCAACGGCCAAGCCGCCGGGCCGGTGACGTTCACTTACCGGGCGTTCGACGGGGCGTGGTACTCCGACCCGATCAGCGTGACGATCGACGTGGTGTAGCCGACGCAAGGTTAGGGCCGGCAATGCGTCCGGATTTTGCCGCCGCTCCCACGCTACCGCCTTTTTGGGAGCGGCTTTCCGAACCCACTGATTGGACAACGGATCGGGAAGCTCGGCGCGAAAAAACCGGGAGAATCCGGGGGAGCTTCGACCAAGTTCCAAGCGTCCGGCGGCCCCGACGCGGGGCAGCCGTGCGTTTTCCCGCCCCGTCCGCTAGAATGCCTGTTGCCACCCTTCCCGACCAGCGTCGGTCGGGCGTTTCACTTGGCGTACGGCCGGCCGTGTGGTGAAATAGCTCCATGAACCTGCTCACCCGCGTCCTCCCGGCCGGCGTCCGCACCTTCCCGGCGGGGGGCCTGTTCACCCTCGCCGTCGGCTTGGCCCTCGTCGGCCTGGAAGTCGCCGGCCGGCAGACCGCCACGGACGTCCACGACGGGCTCGCGGCCGCCGCCCTGCTGAGCGTGGGGGCGCTGGTGGCCGTCCGGCACCGCCGCAGCCCGCTCCCGTGGGTCGGCCGCCTCGGGGACCGCGCCCGGCGGGCGCTCGCCGGCCTCGCCGGCCTGAAGTACGAGCACGGCATCGACCTCCGCGGCACCCCCGCCCTGCCCCGCAAGACGCCGCCGGTCGTCCGCCTCGTGGTGGTGCTGCAACTGGTCTGGGCCGCGGCCGCCGCCGCCACGTGGGCGGCCCTGCCCAACGGGTGGCGCGACGTCGGCTTCTACACCTCCTATGTCGTCTACCTCGCCGGCCTGCTGGTTCTGTGGGCGGCCCTGCTCGGGGCCACGTTCGTGGGCGTGTTCGTCCCGGTCGCGGTCCTCGACCGCTGGCTCCGCGGGTGGCTCGGCGAGACCGACCGCCGGGGGGCCGAACTGGCCGCCCTGGTGGCGTACTTCATCCTCCTGTCGGTGGTCGCCTACGCCCTGCCGCCGGCCCCGGTGCTGGGCCTGTGCCTCGTGGTGGCGGCGGCCTCCGGGCTGGTCTACCTGCCGACGAGCGGCGAGGGGGCGGCCGTGCTGTGGCGGGCGGCCCCCGGGGGTGCGGTGTACGCCGTGCCGCTGCGCCGCGTACTGGCCGCCGCCGCCGGCATCCTGGCCCTGGCCGCCTTCGACGTCCTCCTCACGGCCTGCGGCGGCCGCCTGTTCGCCCCGCTGCCCGGCACCACGTCCATGCCGCTGACCACGCTTTTGGGGGCGATGGCCGCGTGGTCGCTCCCGGGGCTGCTGCTCGTGGCCGGCGTCCGCCTCGGCACCGGGATGCGGCACGACCCCGCCCGCCGCACCCCGCCGACCGCCCGCGTGAACGGGGGAGCCGACCGGGCCGAACGGACGCTGGCGGCCCGCGTCGTGACCGGCTGGGGCTGGCGGGTGAAGGCCGCCGCCGAGGCGAAGGAGAGCGGCGACGTGGGCGTGGTGGTGGTGCCCCAGGACCGCTCGGAGGCGACCGAGTTCGACCCGGGCTGGCCGCTGAAGGTGAGCGTGGCCGACCTGGCCGACGGGTCGGTCCGCCCCCGGCTCGAACGCCGCGACGAGGTGCAACTGCGTCGGCACCTGTTCCGCGGGCTGTCGAAGCTGTTCCGCCGCGCGGCCCCGTTCAAGGGCCCCGGCGGCGGCGGCTTCTGGCTGGCCCCGCAGTGGTGGTTCATCGAGGGGATGGGGCGGGAAGACGCCGACGGCTCGCCGGACGACGCCCCGAAGCTGGTCGGCCCGCCGTACCACCGGGCGTTCCCGTCCCGCACCCGCCAGCACGCCCACGGCGTGCTGCGGGCGACGGCCGTGGACATGATCTTCGTGGAGGACGGCGTCGGCCACCGCAAGGTCGAGAAGGTGCTGCGGGTGCTGCTGGAGCTGTACGACGTCCACGGCGGCAAGCGGCGGGCGGAGGAGATGCACTTCCGCGGCCTGCCGAAGGTGAAGGTAATGATCCACGACTACGAGCCGGGCAACCCGTTCGAGTCGGACCTGTACCCGGAGCCGAAGTTCGACGACCTGAGCCGGGTGCGGGTGCTGCACGTCTTCCGGGACCGCGGCGGCCACGAGGAGCCGGTGGACCCGCCGTACGACTTCTCGTGGACCCCCGCCCCCGCCCTCGGCGTGGGCTGACGACGCTCGGCCGGCTCAGGTGCCCCCCGGATTCTCCCGCTTTTAAACGGTGCGTTTCGCCCGATCCCACGCCCGGCGCGAGACTTACCCGCTACCGCCCCCGCCACCCCCGGTAAAGCGGGAGCGTGCGGGAATTCCGGCCCGAATCGGCCCGCCGGGTTTGACTTCGCCAGGTCCATCACCCGGCCTCGCCCATTGCGACACATCTCCGAGGCGGGTACAGTCAAAGCCGCGCCTGATTCCGCCGCCGCGCCGAGAGCCGCCCATGCCCGCCCGCGAATCCCGCACCCCGCTCCGCCCGGCTGCCCCGAGGCCGGGCGAAGCGACCCACACGGCCCCGCCGCCCGTCGATCAAACCGCCACGCTGACCGGCAGCCCCGCCCCTCAGTTGGATCGGCCCGGCACGCTGACCGCCGGGGGGCCGGCCACCGGACACGCCGGTGCCCCGGCGGTCGCCGGGGCGATCCCCGGGTACGACGTCGGCGGGGAGATAGCCCGCGGCGGCATGGGCCTCGTCCTCGCCGCCCGCGACCGGACGCTCGACCGGGAGGTGGCGGTCAAGGTGCTGCACCCGGACCGGGCGGCGACGGCCGACGCGGTCGAGCGGTTCGTCCGAGAGGCCAAGATCACGGCCCGGCTGCCGCACCCCGGGGTGCCGCCGGTCCACGCCCTGGGCACCACGGCCGACGGCAGCCCGTTCCTGGCCATGAAGCTGATCCGCGGCCGCACACTGGCCGACCTGCTGGCCGAGCGGCCGTCCCCGGCCCACGACCTCCCTCGCCTGGTTCAGACGTTCGAGCAGATCGCCCAGGCGGTCGCCTTCGCCCACGCCGAGGGCATCATCCACCGCGACCTGAAGCCGGCGAACGTCATGGTCGGGGCGTTCGGCGAAGTCCAGGTCATGGACTGGGGGCTGGCGAAGGTTCTGGCCGACTCCCGGGCCGGGCCGGACGAGGCCGGGGACGCGGGCGACCTGCCCGACCTGCCGGACCAGACCGCCGCCGGGAGCGTGATGGGCACCCCGGCGTACATGCCGCCCGAGCAGGCCCGGGGGGAACTCGACCGGGTGGACCGGCGGGCCGACGTCTTCGCCCTCGGGGCCGTCCTGTGCGAGGTCCTCACCGGGCACCGGCCGTACAGCGGGCACACCTCCCGCGAAGTCCTCAAGCGGGCCGCGACCGGCGACCTGTCCGAAACGCTCGCCCGCCTCGACGGCTGCGGGGCGGACGCCGAGTTGGCCGGGCTGGCCCGGTGGTGCCTGGGGCCGACCCCGGACGACCGCCCGGCCGACGCCGGGGCCGTGGCCGGGCTGGTCGCGTCGTACCGGGGCGGGGTCGAGGCCCGGCTGCGGGCGGCCGAGCGGGACAAGGCCGCGGCCGAGGCGAAGGCGACCGAGGGGCGGAAGCGGCGGAAGGTGCAGCTCGCCCTGGCGGCGGCCGTGCTGCTGCTCGCGACCGCCGGCGGGGCGTTCGCCTGGTGGGACGACCGGCAGGCCGCGGCCCGGGATGCGGAACAAGCCCGGGTGAAGGCGGAACAAGCCCGGACCGACGTGGAGCGGAAGGCGGAGTTGTCTCGCGTCGAGACGGAGCGGCGGGCCGAGCGGGAGGTGGCGGCGGCCGAGCGGCGGTTCAAGGAGCAGCAGGCCCGGCTCGGGGTGGCCGACTCGCTGGCCCTGGCGGCCACGCTCCGGACCCAGTTCCGGTTCGCGGAGGCCGAGGCGGCGGTCGAGCAGGCCGCCCACCAGGCCGGGGCCGGCGATGCGGCAGTCGGGCGGGCCCGGACCGACCTCGCCCTGGTCAAGACGCTGGACGACATCCGGATGAAGCGGTGGGAGCCGGTCCAAACCTCGCGGACGAAATTCGACACGGCCGCCGCCTCCCCCGCGTACCTGGCGGCGTTCCGCGGCCACGGGTTGGGACTGGCCGCCGCCCCCGACGCCGCCGTGGCCGCCCGGGTCGCCGCCTCCCCGGTCAAGGCCGAACTCGTGGCCGCCCTCGACGACTGGGCGATGTTCGAGCCGGACGAGACCCTCCTCGCGCGGATCCTGGCCGTCGCCCGGCTGGCCGACCCGTGCCCGTGGGCCGACGTCCTCCGCGACCCGGCCGCCCGCCGGGACCGCGGCCGCCTGGAAGCGCTCGCCCGTGAGGCCGAGGACAACCTGCCGCCCGGGAACGCCATTCTCCTCGCGGCCCTCATGGCGACCCAGGGGCTCGACCCGGGCCGGATTCTGGCCGTCACCCAGGCCCGCCACCCGAACGACTTCTACGTCTGCCTGGCCCACGCCCTCTGGCTCCACGAGCGGGACCCGGGGGCCGCCCTCGGCCACTACCGGGCCGCCCTCGCGGTCCGGCCGGCCAGCCCGATCGTCGTCACCAACCTCGGCACGGCGCTGTTGACCCAAGGGGACGCCGACGCGGCCGCCGCCGTCTTCCGCCAGGCCACCCGGCGCGACCCGACGTTCGCCCTGAATTGGTACCACCTCGGCCTCGCACTCCGCGGCCGGGAGGACTGGGACGAGGCGGTCGACGCCTTCCAAGAGGCCATCCGCCTTTCGCCCCGGATGGCCGCCGCCCACTCCGGCCTCGGGGTGACCCTGGTGCTCCGGGCGGAGGCCCTCACGGCGGCCGACCCGAGGGGGTTCACCGCCCTGGGTGGCGGCCTTCTGCCCGGCCCGCCGGCCCGAGAGGCCTCGGCCGCCCCGGGGGCCGGCCGGCCGACCGCGAGGGCAGACAAGGCGCGGGCGTCAGCAGCGTTCGCCGCGGCCGCACGCCTCGACCCGGCCCACATCCGGCCGGAGAAGTAGTAAGGGTCGATGGCGACGTCTCCGAGTCCGGTAGCCCCCCTTAGAAACGAAAAAAGCCGGCTCCCGCCGGCTGACACGTCCGCTCCTGACTCTCTCGCCACGACTTCAACTGATCGCGCGGTCGAACTCGGGGATGCGGGTGAAGGCGATCCTCGTCGGGGCCGTGTCTTCCATCCCGTGCATCGTGCCGAAGTAGACCGTGCTGCGGCCGAACTCGCGGTTCACGTCGTCTACCGTGTGCGAGAGTTCGGTGGCCTTCTGGTCGTCCGGGAAGAGCGACGGCGTCGCGCTGCGGGCCGGCACCAGGTCGCTCAACACCATGCCCACCTTCTTCGGCTCCCGGCCCGGCGGGCGGTGGTGCCAGAGTTGGCCGAAGGCCCGCAGCAGCGACGGCGTGTCCTGGCAGCGGGCCACCCGGCAGCCGGCGTCCCACCGCGAGCCGTCCGCGTACCGCAGCCCGACGGAGAGCGCCCCGCACCAGTAGTCCATGCCCCGCAGCCGGGCCGCCGCCTTGTGGATGAGCCGCACGATCACCCCGTGCGAACCGGCGTCCGTCCGCAGGCTCGGCGGCAGGACGTGCGAGTGGCCCACGGTGCGGCGGACCGTCCGCTTGTCCGGCACGTCCTCGCCCCGCAGGAGGCGGAACCACCGCTCGCCGTGGATGCGGCTGCCCCACACCTCGGAGAGCGTCCGGGCCGACGCCCGGCAGAGCTGGGCGGCCGTGACCAGCCCGTGCAGTTGCAGCCGCCGCTCCATCCGCGGGCCGATGCCGGGGAAGTCGGTCAGCTTGAGGCGGTGGAGGGCGTCCGGCAGGTCGTCGTCGCGGAACGCGGTCAGGCCGTCCGGCTTCTGCAGGTCGCCGGCCACCTTCGCCAGCATCACGCTCGGCCCGAGGCCGATGGAGCAGGTCAGCACCTCGCCCACGTCGGCCCGCAGCTCGGCCTTGATCCGCCGGCCGATCGCCAGCGCCCGGTCCGGCTCCCGCTCCTCGCCCACCAGCGGGCAGCTCATCTCGTCGATCGACATGACCCGCCCGACGGGGACGCACCGGCCGACCGCGTCCACGATCCGGTGGTGAATCCGCACGTAACGCTCGGGCCGGGCCAGCACGGGGACGAAGTCGCGGCAGATTTTCTCCGCCTCCCAGACCGGGGTGCCGGTCTTGATGCCCACCAACTTCGCCTCCCGGCTGGCCGCGATGCAGCACGTCGAGCGGGCCATCACCGGCACCACCCCGATCGGCCGGCCGCGGAGCTTCGGGTCGTCCTGCTGCTCGACGGAGGCGAAGTACGAGTTCATGTCCACGAACAGGTAGCGGAGCGGCATGGCGGTTCCCCGGAGGTGGGCCGGCTCCCGAACCGGCGACGGTGCGTGAATCGAGCGGTGCCGGACCCGTGACCGCCCGTCCACTACCGAGAAATAGGTGAACTCCGGTACAGTTGCAAGCGGAAAGGCGGGCTCGGGCCGCGGATTCTGCCGGATTCCCGCGCCCGGACCGTCCGTACAATCACTCTCGGACATTGGGGGCAGGTATGAAGCGCGTCGTGCTGGCGATGAGCGGCGGGGTGGACAGCTCGGCGGCGGCCGTCCTGCTCAAGAGGCAGGGGTACGACGTGGTCGGCCTGTTCATGCGGACCGGCACGCACGGCCACGACCAGGGCGACACGCGCCGCGACAACAAGAAGGGGTGCTGCTCCGCGGTCGACGCCGGGGACGCCCGGCGGGTCGCCGACGCCCTCGACATCCCGTTCTACGCCCTCGATTTCGAGCGGGAGTTCAGCCGCGTCGTGGATTACTTCGCCGCCGAGTACGCCCGCGGGCGGACGCCCAACCCGTGCGTCGTGTGCAACACCTGGCTGAAGTTCGGCCAGCTCTGGGCGTTCGGCCAGAAGCTCGGGGCCGACTTCATCGCCACGGGGCACTACGCCCAGGTGGCGAGCGGGGCCGACGGCCCGGCGTTGCACAAGGGGGCCGACCCCGACAAGGACCAGTCGTACGTGCTGTACGGCATTCAGCGCGAGGTGCTGCCGCACCTCTTGTTCCCCGTCGGCGGGTACGCCAAGGCGGAGATTCGCGCCCTGGCCCGCGACGCCGGTCTGGCCGTGGCCGACAAGCCGGACAGCGTCGAAATCTGCTTCGTCCCGTCCGGCGACCACACCGACGTGGTCCGCTCCCGCCGGCCGGAGGTCGCCGCCGCCGGGGTGATCGCCGAGCGGGACGGCACCGTGCTGGGCACCCACGACGGCATCGACCGCTTCACCGTCGGCCAGCGGAAGGGGCTGGGCGTGGCCGCCGGGCGGAAGCGATTCGTCCTCGAAATCCTGCCCGAAACGAACACCGTCGTCGTCGGCGACCCGGAACACCTGCTCGCCGGCGGGCTCGTCGCGTCCGGCGTCAACTGGCTCCTCGACCCGCCGGCCGGGCCGCTCGCGTGTGCCGCCAAGATCCGCTACCGCCACCCCGGCACCCCGGCGACCGTGACCGCCCTTCCCGACGGCGGCGCGGCGGTCACGTTCGCGGAGCCGCAGTCGGCCGTGACGCCGGGGCAGGCGGTCGTCTTCTACGACGGCCCCCGGGTGCTCGGCGGCGGGTGGATCGAGCGGGCCGTCGGCCGGGAATAAACGCCCCCCGCCGGTGTCTCTCTCTGTGGCGGCCGGCGGTGACCCGGCCGCCGTGCCGTCACCTCGGTTCGCCCGGCCCCCGCCCCCAATCCGACCCCTTCGGAGGCTCCCCCATGTTGCGGACCCGTGCCCTCTCCTGCGCCGCGTTCGGCCTGCTCGGCCTGACCGCCGGCTGCGACCTGAAGACCAGCTCGTCGAACGGCACCACCACGGTCGAATTCAAGACGAAGGAGGAGGCCGCGAAGTCGATGCAGGCCGCCCTCGACGACCTCGACAAGAAGACGGCCGACCTCAAGGCGCGGGCCGAGAAGGCGACCGGCGACGAGAAGGCGACGCTGGAGGCGAAGTGGAAGGCGTCGGCCGACAAGCGGGCGGCGGCGGCCAAGAAGCTGGACGACCTGAAGGCGGCCGCGGCCGACAAGTGGCAGGACGCCAGGCGGGAGGCCGAGCACGCCGTCGAGGAGCTGAAGACGACCGTCAACAAGTGACGGGCGTTACCTGTTTTTACCGCTTTATGCGCTCGGCCTCGTCGCATCCCTCGCACCGTGCGGGGGATGCGATTCCCCTGGTAAAGTTTGCGGTAGAGCCGGCAGATTCGCCGTCCGCCGCTTGACTTCGGCCCGCCCGTCACTGCCGCGGGGCGGGCGGCCAGTCGAGCGACAGAACCGCGTGGTCCGACTCCACGAGCGGTTGCGGCCCCCGGCCGTCGGCCGCCGACACCATCACCCGGGAGCGGCCGCGGTCGTCCCGGAGGGCGTAGCACAAGCGGCCGCCGTCGGGCGACAGGGCGATGTGGCGGACCGTCCCACGGGGCACGTCCTCGAACCCCGCCCCGGTCGCCGCCCCGTCCCGGTAGACGGCGTACCGGTCCAGCCCCTGTTTCGTCGCGTCCCGCTTCACCAGCCACCGGGTGCCGTCGGGGAACGGGGCGACCGGCATCACGTCGGCCTCGGCCGGGAGGGCGGCCCGGTGTTCGAGCGTCGCGCGGTCGGTCCAGTGGGTCTCGACCCGCGGGGTGAAGACGCCGCCGCCGACCGGCCGGAGGGCGAACGTCCGGGCGGTGGCGAACCGCTTGCCGGCCGCGTCCGTGCCGATGATCCGGTACTCCCCGCCCGCGGCGACGGGCGTGACGGCCCGCGTCCCCAGATCGACGGCCCAGTTCGCCCAGCACTCGTGGCGGGCCGCGTTCGGGTTGTTGGCCGCCTCCAGGTCGAGCCCGCTGCCGTAGAGCACCTTCCCGTCCGGGGCGAAGAACCAGTGGGCGACGTGCCGGGCCGTGTGCAGCGGGGCCGACGGGACGTCCGGCCCGGCGTCGGCCGGGCGGACGCGGAACTCGGCGGCATGCCGCCCGGCCTTGCCCCGGACGAGGAACGCGACCCGCCGGCCGTCGGGCGAGAGCCGGGCCTCGTAAGCGGGCGGGTCGGCCCGGTGGAAGGCGACGGCCCGCGGCGGCCGCTTCCCGTCGGGGTCGAACTCCCGGAGCGAGCCGTCGGCGAGGAGGACGAGGATTCGCCCCGGGGGGGGGGCCGGCGGGCCGACCGGGCGGGGCGTCGGGGCGGCGGCCGCCGCGGCGGCGAAGAGGGCGGCGGCGAGGAGGGGTGCGAGTCGGGTCATGGCGGGGTTCCAGTGGGTGGCGGGGGCGTGACCCGCGTCATACCCCCCGCCGCCGGCGGACGAGGCCCGCCAGCCCCAGCCCGGCCAGCCAGAGGACCGCCCCCGGCTCGGGCGTCGCGGTGAAGTTCACGAACGCCGCCCCGCCCGCCGTCGTCAGGCTGAAGTCCGTGGCCGTGAAGCCGACGGCGGTGAACCGGGCCGGGTCGGTGATCGTGACCGGGGTGAGCGTCCCGTCGGGGCCGACCCGGGCGACGGCGTAGCTGTACGCCGCCCCCAGGGTGAAGGCCGTGCCCGTCCCGTCGATCACGACGTTCGCCAGCGGGTCGATCGTCACCGTGCCGACCGGCGAGGCCAGCAGGGCGTGGCTGGTCGGGGCGAAGGCCGGGCCGGTGCCGCTCCCGCCGGTGCCGGCGGCGTCCGGGGTCGCCCCGTCCGTCACCCGCACCCGGAGGGTGCCCCCGGCCGCCACGTCGGCCCCCCGGACGGCGAGGGCCCCCGCCCCGCCGTTGCCCGGGGCCAGGGTGCCGCCGGCGTCCACGAACACCGCCCGGTTCGCCGCCCCGCCCCCGGTGAGGGCGGCCCCGGCGGCCACCAGCACGCCGTAGTTCTCGCTCCCGGTGTTCGGGTTCAGCCCGGCCGAGTTGAGCGGGGCCAGCGTGCCGGAAAGCCGCAGCGTCCCGGCGTTGATCCGGAGCAGCCCGGAGAAGGTGTTGTCCGTGTTGGCGAGGTCCAGCGTGCCGGCCCCGGCCTTGGTCAGCGGGGCGGCCTGAGTCGAGCCGCTGTTGCGCTGGTGGACCGGACCGGCCCAGGTGAGGGCCGTCCCGGCGTCCGCCAGGAGGGTCATGTCGCCGGTGCCGCCGTTGAGCATCAGGCCCTTGGTCATCGTGAAGCTGGCCGTGGTCCGCAGCGACGCGGCCCCCTCCATGACGACCAACGAGCCGGTCCCGAGGTTGGCCTCCCGGGCGATCACGACGGTGGCGCTGGCGCTGAGGATGGTCGGGCCCGAGTAGGTGTTGTCGGCCGTGGGGGTGATGTCGCCGAACCCGCCGTACTGGATCGACCCGCGGGCCTGCCCGGGGAGGGCGACCGTGCCCGAGGTCCACGGCATGTCGGCGACGACCGACGCGACCACCGTGTTGGTGACGGTCGAGGTGCCGGCGTTCCCGGTGGTGACGGTGCCGCCGGCGTTGCCCACGAGGATCGGCTTGGTGAGCGTGACCGTCCCGCCCGGGGCGAGCGGCCGGAGGCCGCCGCCGTTGAGGCGGATCTCGGTGACGTTCCCGAAGGACGACTCGGACGCGAAGCGGACCTGGCCGGCGAGGGCGGTGAGCGGCCCCGGCACGTCGAGCGGGGCGGACGAGAGGTCGAGGACGCCGGCCCCGGCCTTCACCAGCCCGGCCGCCGACGCCTTGAGGGTGCCGGTGGCGAACAGGTCGGTCCCGACCACGGTGATGAAGCCTTCGCCGGGGAACGTCACGCTCCCGACCGACGCCGACGCGCCGGTCCCGCTGACGGCCGACACCAGGGTGCCGGCGGTGAGCGTGAGGACGCCCGGCCCGGTGACGCCGCCGGCCCCGGAGGTGTTGGCGATGACCAGGGCGTTGACCGTCGTCGGGGCGGAAATCGCGGCCGCCGCCCCGGTCAGGCGGACGTTGTTCTGCGACGCCGTCCCTTCCGCGACGGCGAAGGCGAACTGGGCGTCCGGCAGCGGGCGGAAGCCGAACGCGGCGTGGTAGGTGAGCAGCCGGGACGGGTTGCCGGTGGCCGCCAGGTGCCCCAGCCCCCAGGGGAGGACCGGCACGTCTGTCGCCGTCGTGCTGTTCGAGCTGGCCGGGTTGCCGACCAGGGCGGCGGTCACGGCCGAGCCGTCGGCGAGGAGGACGTTCTGGGTGTTCGCGGTCGTCCCGGGGGCGGCCGTGCCCAGGGCCGCCCCGCGGAGGAAGAAGACGGCCCCGTTGCGCCGCTCGATCGGGTTCGCGCCGCCGAACGTGAGGGCCGCGTTCCCGCCCGCCCCGCTCGACACGGCGATCGTCTCGAACCCGGTCCCGACGTAGCGGCCGACGGCCTCGCTGGTGTTGGCCGAGGCGTTCCCGCTGAGGGTGAACGTGGTCCGGGTGCTGGTGAGCACGAGCGAGTCGGCCAGCCGGTTGGTGAGGTTGGTCCCGGTGTTGTCGAGGGTAATCCCGCCGCCGGCCGCCGGCCCGAGGACGGCCGAGGTGAGGTTCAGGAGGGTGCCGTTGTTCCCCAGGGTCAGGAGGCCGGCCGACGAGCGGAACGGCCCGCCGTCGGCGATCAGACGCCCGGTCAGGCCGCTCGCGGCGTTCAGCCGCAGGCCGACGCCGCTCACCACCAGGTCGGACGAGCCGTTCACCGCCCCGTTGACGACCCCGGGGTTGCTCCCGGTGACGTACAGCGGGCCGTCCAACTGGAAGGCGTTGACGAGCGGGTTCGTGCTGAACGTGTCGAACCGCAGGCTGCCGGGGTTGGTGGCCGTGCCCTGCACCGTGACCGTGCCGGTGCCCAGGGGCGTGTTGCCGGCGGCCGGGATGCTGATCGCCAGGTTGCCGCCCTTGAGCGTGACCCCGCCGGTGAAGGTGTTGTTCCCGCTGACGATCGTCTGCCCGCCGTAGAAGCCGAGCTGGTTGCCGAGTTCGTGGGTGACGCCGGTGAACCCGGAGGTGCGGTCGTGGACCAGCCCGCCGGCCCCGCTGATCGGCCCGGCGAGGAAGAGGTGCCCGGCCCCGCCGCCGTTGATCGTGGTCGTGGCCCCCAGCTCGATCGGGACGGTGACCCGGGCCGCCGCCCCGCTCGCGGTGATGACGGGGGCGGCGGCCGTGCTCGACGCCACGAACCGGAGCGGGTTGGTGCCGCCGACGACCAGCCCGAGGTAGCCGCCGAACGCGTTCGCCCCGAACCGGGTGTCGAGGACCAGGGCGTTGAGGTCGAACGGGCCGGGGAGGTCGTTGGCGGCCGTGTAGGCGGTGACGGGCACCGGGACGAGGGCGGCCGAGTTGGTGAACACGAGGACCGCGTCGGCCCCGCCGCCGTCGGGCGGCCGGAGGTCGTCGACCCAGTTGGCCGGCGTGCTCCAGGTGCCGTTGTCGCTCCTCTTCCAGGTGTACGTCTGGGCGGCGGCGGGCGTGGCCCAGGCGGCGGCGAGCAGGAGCGGGCAGACGCCGCGGAGGGCGGTGGCGGCGAACAACGTCATGGTGCGACTCGTGTGACCGGACTCGCGACGGGTTCTAAATTACCACCGGACGGTATACGGTCAACCACTCTGGTTATATATTTTATTACAGTCACACTCTTCCGGGGGGCGTGCGATGGTCCGCCGCGGGTTCACGCTCATCGAAGTGCTGGTGGTGGTCGCCATCCTGGCGGTCCTGATCGGGCTGCTGCTGCCGGCCGTCCAGAAGGTCCGGGAGGCGTCCAACCGGGCGAAGTGCGCGAACAACCTGCGGCAGTTCGGCCTGGCCCTGCACGCCTACCACAACGCGGAGGGGCGGTTCCCGGCGTGGCGGTGGTTCCTGGAGGCCCTGCCGTACATCGAGCAGCAGTCCGGGACGCCGCCCGGGGAAGCGATCCGGATGGCCCTCTGCCCGTCCGACCCGCGGGCCGGGATCGACAGGTTCGCCGGCGGGTTCGGCAAGACCGGGCGGGGGCTGACCTGGTACGTCGCCACCGACTCCCGCGACCCCCCGTTCACCGCCCCGTCGCACGTCCTGTTCCGGGACGAGGGGGTGCTCACCAACGGGACCATCCTGTCCCGCCCGCCGGGGGTCAAGGTCGCGGAGGTGAAGGACGGCACGTCGGGCACCCTGCTCCTGGCCGAGCGGCCCCCGTCGCCCGATTTGTACTGGGGGTGGTGGAACCCGGGCGACTACGACGTCCGGTCGCCGGTCGTCCGCCAGCGGTGGTTCTACCCGATGTCGGCTTACGAACAGGGGGCCGGCCAGTTGCCCCCGGGCGCGCCGGCGGCGGCGGGCGCGCGGGTCTGCCCCCGGCCGGCCACGTTCGCCCCCGGGCGGATCGACGAGTACTGCGGGTTCAACGCCGTCTGGAGCGTCCACCCGGGCGGGGCGAACTTCGCCTTCGCCGACGGGTCGGTCCGGTTTCTCGGCCACGCCGCCGGAACCCCGCCGTCGGGCGCGGCGTCGGTCAGCCCGCTGGAGGCGATGGCCACCCGGGACGGCGGCGAGGTGATTCCGGGGGGCGACTGACGGCCGGCGTTACCGCCTTCTACCGCTTTTTGCGCTCGCCCTCGTCGCATTCCCCGTCCCGACCGGGGGATGCGATTGCCCCGGTAAAGTTTGCGGTCGAGCTGGCAGATTCGCCGCCCGCCGCTTGACTTCGACCCGCTCGTCGTGCGAAATTAAGCGGCAAGTCGCCCCCGCCGGGCGATTCAAACACGGCGATCCGATGCCGCCACGAAATTCCCGACGAATTCGCTTGCAGCCGAACGGGGGGGGGGTGTTAAAGTCGCCCCCGTCGTCAACGTCCGCACGCCCCCGACGAGCCTCGCCCATGTCCGTCCGCCTCCGCGACCTTGCCCGCCGCCTCCTCGGCCGCTGCAAGCGCCCGCCCGCCGGCCGCCCGTTCCGCCCCGGGGTCGGCCGGCTGGAAGACCGCGTCGTGCCGGCCGCCGTCCTCGTCAACCGCGTCCTCCGCACCACCGTCGATCTCCGCTACGACGACACGACCAAACAGGTCAACATCCTCGACGCCAACGGCAGCCCCACGTCGGTGAAGTTCGACACGACGCTGCTCCTGGGCAACGCCAAGACGGCGGCCGACTTCGGCGCGAACGCGGCGGCCCGGTTCGAGCTGGTCAGCACCGACGGCGACGCCACCACGGCCGAGGCCGTCCGCGTCACCCGCGGGGGCAACGGCGGCACCACCCCGTCGGGCAACCTGACGGCCGAGCTGAACGTGATCGACTTCCTGGGCGGGGTCCGCGTCGAGCGCCCGGCCACGTCCGCGGGCACCGTCGCCATGAACGGGGGCACGCAGGAGGTGAACGTCGCCCTCGCGACGGCCGCCCCGGCCGACCGCTCGTTCGTCGTCCTGTCGTCGAGCATGACCGGCGGCGGCCTCGCGTCCGACGGCGAGTGGTCGGTCCGCGGCGAACTCTCGACGGCCAACAACCTGAGGCTCCGGCGGAGCCAGTACGCGGAGGCGGCGGCGGTGGCCGCCCAGGTGGTGGTGTTCGACGCCGACAGCGGGTCGAAGGTGGTGGCCGGCACCCAGACGCTGACCTCGACGGCGACGAGCGTGGCCCTCCCGTCGACGGTCGACCCGGCCGCGTCCTTCCTCCTGTTCAGCAACAGCACGAGCGGGGCGGCCGGGGTGGAGGGCAAGTACCGGGTGAGCGGCACGCTCGTGGGCAACCCGCAGAACGGCACCCGGTCGGCCGTGTTCATGACGGGCGTCACGCCGGCGAGCGGGGCGACGGTCACGTACTACGTGGTGTCGATCGCCGGGGCGAAGGTGCAGGGGAACAACGACCCCCGGTCGTTCAACGGCGAGTCGGCGGAAGGGGGGACGACGGCCAACGAGGAGATGAACACCCACGTCCTCCAGGCCGCGATCACCCCGGTGGACGGGACGCGGAGTTTCGCGTTCGCCACCACGTCGGGCGGGACGGCGGGCCGGACGGACACGCTCGGCGACACGTCGGTGATCCCGAAGCTGAACGCGGGCGGGGTGGTGGTCCTGAGCCGGGCCGACCGGGTGGACACGCCGGCCGGCGGGTCGTCGCTGGAGTCGGCCGCCCGCACGTCGTGGGCGGTAGTGGAGTTGCCGACTCAAGTTGCCGGCGATTTAGTCATTATCGACCAAAACGGAAATGAGCTGAGTGAACAAGAAGAAAACCAGGACGGAGGGGTCGTTTTACTCAACAACGACAACGACAACTACAACTTTATCGGCGATCAAGCAACGAGTACGTACCAGTTACAGGACAAAGACGAGAATGGTCCGGTGGCGGGCGAAGACGACCTCATGCAGATTCATATTAAGCCGGACGCGAACAACGTGGTTGGGAGCAAATTCGTACTAGAGTTTTTTGGTAACATTCGAATCTGGTCGGCCGCCAACAAAGGCCAAGAAATTATTAGTGGGCAGACGGAGTTCGATGCGACCGTGACCACGGTCGCATGGGTCGAAGGAGTTAGCACGAGCAGCACAGTCGGCGACACTAAAATCAAGCTGATGGGCAAGTGGCAGACGAGCTACAATCCAATCGATGAAGCCGCAGTTTCGGTAGTGGGCTTTACGGGACCATCTGCGGTGCCCGAGTACTCTAAGCTGAGCTACTCATTCACCGCGCCCGTCGATTTCTCAATCAGGCAATGGGCCGCACAAAACGGGACTGTTCTACCGAGCCCACTCGTAGGCCCTATCGGCCGAACGGAAACGCGAACCGTGTTTTGGGGGGTTGGAGCCCGCGTGGGTGGGATCACTGTCGATATTCAATCGACTGCCGGTCGCAAGTGGACTATGGGCATCGGCCGCATTGACATCGTTCACTTTGACTGGGTTTCGACGGATGGAATTAACAGAAACCGAATCACTTACAATAACGCAGACTACGACTACGTAATCAATCAGACAGCAGAAGCGGGCATAGCCTATTCGTCAAAACGCTCCGCCAAGAACCCTGGCCCTTTAGAAATTCCCGCTGTCATCGCCAGTGTTAAACTTTACGACATGCGTGGGCCTGACGACGGAAAAGGCGGAACGCGTGGCGAGAGGTACATGGAAATTGGAATCATACAGACCATCGAAGTCGTAAACGATCACGCAGACTTCAACTTCGAGGGTCCGATCAGGCCGGGGGCCCAGCCCGTAAGGAGAACTTCGTCGCTGGACCCGCTTATCGCAACTCAGACATTATACCTTGATGGGATCGCAGATCGTGCGCACACAGTAGCAACAACCACATCACCGTGGTACGACTCTAGGCAATCGGATATTACAACGTCCTCACCTTACTTCAAGCCCACCTCAGATGGTGCAACAGGGGGCAAGTCCTTCATCCTAGACGATTCACCACATGGTCGCCCAACCGATCAACTTTATCTAACTAGCGAAGGCGAAAACGGCGTGTCCGCCATTGACGGGTTGGACTTCATCTCAATAGCATGGAAGTTCAACATGTATGTGGCGGCCAGAACGGTTCAAACACTCGATAACGATGCTGCAAGCGTCTACACGCAATACGCGACAGCCGACTGGACGTTCGACGCCTCTGGTGGAATTAAAGACAACGTCTGGAAATCCACCACTGGGGTTGTAAATAGCGGAAAGGATTCATTCATATTCGCCCAATCTGGACTCCAGGTTTCGATTCCACCGGGTAAGCAGTTCAATTTGGTCCCGGAAACATGGGTAACGATTCCACAGTGAGTTAGCTTATGGCATTCCTACATATCTGCACGTTGCTACTCACGCAATCGTTGGCCGCGTTGCCACCCCAACAGGTGGCAATGCTCGATAACTATTTGATTCTCGGAGAAGTCACATCAGTCAACGTTGGGGCTGGTGGCACACCCGCCGCCACCGTGAGAATCCTCCGGGTTTACTATGGCCCCGGCAGTTTGTCTGGCATTGATTTTGTCGATACATTAAGCGACGATCGGCCGGCCAGTAATCCAACAGTTGACGCACCGTATAAAGTCGGTGAAGTAGGCATATGGTGCTGCAAACTCGCCGATGGCCACATCAGAACTTCGCAAATGCCATTCATGTACTTCACTAGGCATCGCCAAGCGTACTCCCCACGCTTTGCCGCCAATCAGAAACTTGCAGAAAACATCGAGCGTCTGTCTAAGCTTAACCCAATAGAACAATCCAAACTGGTCCGGGAGCTACTTGCGTCGGACACACCCGAGGTCGCTTTATGGGGATATCAACTCTGCCGCTTCAACATCTCGGTTGATCTGTTCAAGTTCAACCGGGATGTGTTCTTCTCAGACAAGGTCAATGTCTCGGTTCTTATCAAGGCGGACACATATCTAACGGACCGTCTTGGTCGCACTTGGATTCAGAACGGTAAACGCTTGGAGGCACTGGATCGTATGGCGAACGGCTTCTCTGATGAAGCTGTTGGTATTTTCTTTGTCAACGACCTCACCTACCGATCTCAAGGTCGTGAGCCAGCCATACCACCCCTACTTGCTCAAAAATTGATAACGAGGATTGCCTGTCGAGATACCGAGCTGTTCACGATACGTGCATCGGCAATTTCGCAACTGTACCTTATCAGTCAGCAAAGCGATTTGATCGACCCAGTTTTCGACGCATACATAGGTATTCTCGATAACACAAAAGACGTAAAGTTAAGAGCGCTCGCGGCAACTAAAATTGGTTACGTTCCAAACTCGAAAGGTAGTTTTGGTCGCGCAGTTACCGCGTTCAATTCGTCACAGTTGGGGAAGTTACAAATTAGGTTCGAAGCAGAGCGCGATCCAAAAGTGGCTACTGAATTGAAAGCTGTCATCTTAAAGCATGCCAAGTAACATCCGGTTCTGATTCGATCTCCTACCTGTCGGTACATTTGTCAACCGCCCTTGTCTCACGCCATGCCCCAGAGCCGGCGGAGGCCCCACTCGGTGCCGAGGAGCGTGGCGAACAGCACCAGCCAGCCCTGGAGGAAGCCGCCCGAGTGGTTCCGCCGCCAGTCGGGGCGGTACTTCGGCTTCGGCTTCACCGCCTCCAGCGGCGTCGCCTTCAACTCCTTCAGGAACGCCGGCAGGTCTTCGAGCCGCAACGCCCGCCCGCCCCCGGCCGCCGCGAGCTTCGCCAGGAAGTCGGCGTCCGCCCCCGTCCGCAGCATCTCGTCGGACACGTCCGGGTAGGCCAGGAAGCGGGCCCGGGCCTCGCCCTTCACGTCCGCCCCCTTCGCGTCCTTCGCCTCCGCCTTCACGACCACCACGTACTCGCCGGCGGCCGCGGGCACGAACGGGAGCCTGGCCCCGCCGGCCGGGTCGGCCACCACGGGGAGCGGCTTGGCGGCCTCCTCCGGCTCGCCGGGGGCGACCACCCGCACCTCGAACTTGGCGTTCGGGATCTCGACGCCGTCGGCCCCGCGGACGCCGACCTTCACCGACTGCTTGGCCCCCACGGCGAGGCGGCGGAAGTCGGGGCGGGCGTACACCTGCCCCTCGTCCTCCTCCTGGTGGGCCAGCCACAGGACGAGCTGCCGCCGGAAGCGGTGGTGGAGTTCCACCCCCTGCCGCGTCGCCGGCTGGCCGAGCCGCTCCCACAGCTGCGAGTCGAACCCGGCGAAGGCCAGCACCCGGCCGCGGTCGCCGTCCCCGATCTGGTGGCCGACGAGGAGCGGGTCGCCCTTCGGGTCGGGCACCTTCGCGGTGTCGACCACCTGGTCGGCGTTCGACGCCACGGCGTACACGGTGGCCGTCCCGGCCTTGGCGG
>JANPKP010000217.1:0-18937 GCA_031426095.1 Gemmataceae bacterium | reverse complement strand
CATACGCTCGGGCGACGCATCATCGCCCCGCTGCACGTGCAGCCAAAGCTAAACCGTCTCTCCTGCGATCGACGTTCTCGTGTGTCAGTCGCCCGGCGGGGGTGTTCGCCCCGCCGGGCGGTCGGCCGGCTTCGAGGGTGTTTACTACTCGACCTGGGACGCGGAAGGCTCACGGGGCCGCCGTCCGGAGTAGTACCTCCGGGCCTGCGGAACCACGAACCGCGGGGTTGGCCCAGACCGCAGGCCCGGAGGTACTACTCCGGACGATAGCGGCCCTGGAACAGCCTTCCTCGGGAGGTATGGGAGGCCATACGCTCGGGCGACGCAACATCGCCCACGCTGCGGAGCAGCCAGCTAAACCGATCTCGAACCGACCGACGTGCGGCAGTTGTAACCGGCCGGCGGGCGACGGGCAAGCAGCGTAGCGGGGAAAGTCGGCAAGATTTCCGCGGCGGCGTGTCGGGCGGCCGGGCGGGTGGTGGGCCGCGTGCCGGGCGATGTGAGCGTGCTGCCGGGTGGCGAGCCGGGTTGCCGGTGTCTTCCAGCCCCAACGGGGCGACCGAGAATAGCCAGGGGTGGAGCGGAGCGGAACCCCTGGGACCACCCCCGCGAAATGGGTTGACAGCCCCAACGGGGCGACCCGCGTGGGTGGCACCGGGTCGCCCCGTTGGGGCTACGATCTACTTCCGCCGTCGCGTTCCAGGGCCTGACGGCCCTGGCTATTCTCGGTGGCCCCGTTGGGGCCGAAGAATTCCTGCCTCCTGCCTCCTGCCTCCTGCCTCCTGCCTCCTGCCTCCTGCCTCCTGCCTCCTGCCTCCTGCCTCCTGACTCCTGTCCCACCTCCCGCTCAAGGTTCCCACACCAGCGTCACCCGCGACACCGGGCCGGGGAGGTGGAGCTGGACGTGCGGGATCGGGTCGAACGGGTCCTTCTTCGGCTCCAGTTGGACGTAGCTCGGGTAGACCTTCATCTCGTGCTGGTAGTGCAGGCTCAGGACCACCCACCCGTTCGCGTCCGGGGCCACGTCCGACAGGCCGACCCGGCGGGCCGTCGCCTCGTCCCACTTCCCCGTCCCGCTCAGGACGAACGACCGCGGGCGGTCGAGGGCGAACAGCACCACCTCGTTCGCCCCGTCCCGCAGCCGCGCGGCCGGGCGGGCCTTCGGGTAGCGGCCCCACCGGTCCACCGCCACCGGGCTGCGGGCGACCACCCAGCCGACGTTGTAGTGCCGGCAGAATTCGGACAGGTCGGCGTCGTCCCACTCGCCGAGGGGACGGCCGTTGAGCCGGCCGTCGGCCTGCCCGCAGAAGCCGTGTTCCATGCCCGCGTGGGGGTCGAGCCCGCCGAGGTACGCCCGCCCCGTCAGCACCGGCAGGAGGGCCGACCAGTTCCACCCCGGGCGGCCGTCGGCCGGCTCGTCCCACAGCACCCGGGCGTCGGGCGTCGTCAGGTCGTTCAGGGCCTTCACCACGGCCTGCTGGTCGGGCGAGAGGCCGAGGCGGAGTGGCCCGGTGGTCAGGCCGAGGGCGCGGGCCAGCGGGCGGTTCGCCCCGTCCGCCCAGCCGACGACGAGGAGGGTCGCCACGGCCGCGACGGTGGCCGGCCCGCCGGCCCACGCCCGCCCGGCGGCCGCCCACAGGGCGAACGCGGCCGGGACCACGAGGAAGCCGGCGGCCAGCGGGGCGACGCGGTCCGGGCCGTCCCCGGGGCCGACCCCGACGCGGGCGGCGAGCAGGGTGGCGACGGCCGCGGCCGGCAGGAGCCACGCCCCGGCCCGCCGGCCGACCCGGGCCATGAGGACGAGCCCGGCCAGCGCCAGGAGGGCCGCCACCGGCCCGCCGGGCACGGCGTGGGCCAGCCGCCCGTACCCGCTCCCGGCCCCGGTCACGGCCCCCCACGCGGGCAGGAGCCCTTCGCCCGGGGTCGCCTGCCGCAGCCACCAGTAGCGGCCCCAGTCGATCAGCCACCAGAGGTTCGGCCCCACCCCGGCGGCCGTCAGCCCGAGCAGCCCGAGGTGCCAGGCGAGCCCGTGCCGGGGGGCGTACACGAGGTAGTACAGGATCACGACCGGCACGAGCGCCAGCCAGACGAGCGGGTGGGCGTACCACCCGGCGGCCGCGACGAGGGCCATGACGGCCCAGCTTCCGACGCCGAAGGCGTTCGCGTACCGGGCCAGCCAGCCGACGAACACGAGGCCCGCGAGCCCGGCGGCGCAGGCGTCGAGGTCGCCTTCGTCGAGCAGCGCGCGGGCCGGCCGCGTCCACGTCAACGCGGCCCCCAACGCCCCGGCGAGGCACGACGCCCCGGCCGGCAGGCCGACCCCGCGGGAGGCGAGCACGAAGGCGAGCGGGACGGCCACCAGCCCGAGGAACAGCCCCCACTTGTAGGCCGCCGGGTTGTACCCCCCGCCGGCGAGGACGAGGGCGAATTCGGCCGGCCGGCAGCCGGCGTCGAACACGGGCGTCTTGGGGTAGCCGGCCTGGAAGGCGGGGTCGAAGCAGGTGGTGCTGCCGCTGCGGTGGAACGTCTGCGAGCCGAGGGTGCCGTGGTACAGGTGCAGCGGGTGGCGGCCGGCGGTGACGGGGCGGTCGTCGGCGAGGGCGGCCCACGGGCGGGGGCCGAACGGGGTGAGGGCCAGCCCGGCCTGGGCAACGGTGAGGGCGGCGACCACCAGCCACCACACCGGGCGGCCGCGGAAGCCGTCGGTCGGCGTCTCGTCCATGAGCGCGGGTCCTTCCCGGGGCAGGGTCGGCCGGATGCTACCCCGCGGCGGGCGTGGGACGCAACCCCGAGAGCGGCCGGACGCGGGCGGGGACGTTGCGACGTGTGGGGCAATGTCGGAGCCAGGATTCGCGGCGGAATCCGGCAACTCTCCCGCGTTACCGCACAATCCGGTAGCGGATTCCCGATGCCGTTCGCACGCCAGCGGATCGGGCGACCCCAATCGCACTTTTGCGGTAAAATCGGGTAACGGTCACTTCTCAAATCGCACCGTCCGCTCCACCGGCACGGCCGTCTTCACCCTCGGCGCGACGCCGCGGCCGAACTGGCAGGCCACTACCGCTCGAATGGGTCCAAAGTACCGGCGCGGGATCACGTTCCCCGCGTCGTCCGTGCGTCCGGCGGGGCCGCCCGGCGGCGCGTGCCCCGGCAGGTCGTTCGACGCCCTCGCCAATACGTCCTCCGTCCGACTCGCCGGACGGAACCCGTCCGCCGCCGTCGCCTCGTCAGCACGGCAACTAACAACCGTAACGTAGGCCGCCGGTAGCAACGGCCTCCGGCGACCCCTGCCCGCCCGCCGGCCGGCCGCTAGAACAACACTTCTCCCGGCCCCACCAGCCCGGCCCCCCTCACGGCGGATTCGATCCGATGCCACCCCTTTCCCCGCTCCCGCACACCCGCGTCCCCACCCTCCTGTTCCCGTCCGCGTCGGCCGCCAGCCGGCACGTCGCCCGGGAGATCGCCGACGCCGTCCGGGCCCGCTCGGCCGCCGGGCGGACCACGGTGCTCGGGCTGGCCACCGGGTCCACCCCCGTCGGCCTGTACCGCGAACTGATCCGCCTGCACAAGGAGGAGGGGCTCGACCTGTCGAAGGTCGTGACCTTCAACCTGGACGAGTACTACCCGCTCCCGAAGGAGGACCCGCACTCGTACTTCCGGTGGATGCACGAGACGTTCTTCAACCACGTCAACATCGAGTGGAAGAACATCCACATCCCCGACGGCACCCTCCCGGCCGACGCGGTGGACGACTTCTGCGCCGAGTACGAGCGGAAGATCAAGGCGGCCGGCGGCATCGACATCCAGGTCCTCGGCATCGGCCGGACCGGGCACATCGGGTTCAACGAGCCGGGCAGCCCCCGCAACAGCCGGACGCGGATGGTGATCCTCGACCGCGTCACCCGGCGGGACGCGGCCGGCGGCTTCTTCGGCGAGGAGAACGTCCCCAACCAGGCCGTGACGATGGGGGTGGCGAGCATCCTCGACGCCCGCCGCATCTTCCTCATGGGGTTCGGCGAGCACAAGGCCCCGGCCGTGTTCCGGGCCGTCGAGCAGCCGCCGTCGGAGGCCACCTCGGCCAGCTTCCTCCAGGAACACCGCGACGCCACGGTCCTGCTCGACGAGGCGGCGGCGGCCGAACTCACGGCCGTCAAGCGGCCCTGGATGGTCGGCCCGTGCGAGTGGACGGAGGAGCTGGTCCGCAAGGCGGTCGTGTCGCTGAGCCTGACGGTGGGCAAGGGCCTGCAGAAGCTCGACGGCGGCGACTTCCGCGAACACCACCTGTACGACCTGCTGCGGACGAAGGGCCCGGCCGAGCGGATCGGCGAGACGGTGTTCCGCGACCGGCTGGGGACGATCACCCCCGCCCCGGCGGGGGTGGCCGCCGCCGGCGGGAGGAAGACCGTTCTGGTGTTCAGCCCGCACCCGGACGACGACGTGATCTCGATGGGCGGGACGATCATCCGCCTGGTCGAGCAGGGGCACGACGTGCGGATCGCGTACATGACGAGCGGGAACATCGCCGTGTTCGACCACGACGCCCGCCGGTTCGCCGACTTCGCCGACGAGTTCGCCAAGGCGTTCGGGCTCGCCGGGCCGGCGGTGGAGCAGGTGAAGGGGCGGGTGTACGACTTCCTCGACCGCAAGGCCGGGGGCCAGCCCGACTGCCCCGAGGTGCTGGAGGTGAAGCGGATGGTCCGGGCCACCGAGGCCCGGGCCGCCGCCCGCGCCTGCGGCATCCCGCCCGAGCAGTTGGAGTTCCTGAACCTCCGCTTCTACCAGACCGGGACGGTGACGAAGGCCCCGATCAAGCCCGAGGACATCGACGACATCGCGGCCCTCCTGGAGCGGCTCAAGCCGGCCCAGATTTACGTCGCCGGCGAGCTGTCCGACCCGCACGGGACGCACCGGACCTGCGCCGAGGCGATCTACGCCGCCACCCGGATCGTGCGAACCCGGGGGCAGGACTTCGACGTATGGCTCTACAAGGGGGCGTGGGAGGAGTGGGAGCCGCACGAGATCGAAATGGCCGTGCCGCTCTCGCCGGCCGTGCTGGAGCGGAAGCGGCACGCGATCTTCCGCCACCAGTCGCAGAAGGACAGCATGATGTTTCCCGGCGGCACCGACCCGCGGGAGTTCTGGAAGCGGGCCGAGGAGCGGAACCTGGGCACGGCCGCCACCTTCGACGCGCTCGGGTTGCCGGAGTATTACGCCCTGGAGGCGTTCGTCCGGTGGAAGGACCCGGCGTAAAGGTGGGTAAAATCGCTTCCCCACGTCCTGAAAGCGCACCTATGGTTAGGGGTATACCTTGGTGCCGGCCGGCCACTCCCGGGGGCCGCCACCCCCACGGACGGGAAGGCGGAACGGACACAACGGATGGGGCGGCCGGCGGCACGAAGTGCGGCCGAAGCCGCCTTTCTTTTTCGGGCCGCGGGGCTATGGGTGTGGTCCACTCCTTCCGAGGGTTTCGACGCACCGTTCCCGTTCCCGCCCCGTCAAAAGAATAGCGGGTAGAAAGAGGCCGAACCGATCTGCCCGATTCCGCGTCCGGGTAACATCACCAGGCCCCCGGCCGCTCCTAGAATGTGGATACTAGCGGACCGGAAATGTCCGTCAACCGATACGGGGAGTACGCCCATGAGCACGTCGCCGAACCGGGCCACGAACCCCGCGGGCAAGCCCCGCCGGAACAAGGAGGTCACGCTCGACCTCCCGACCTCCCGGCAGATGCTCCCGCTCGTGAAGGGGATCGTGGCCGACATCCTCGGGGTCCGGGCCACAATCACCCGGCTCACCCCCGAACAGGAACGCCTCGACCGCCAGCGCCGCGACCTCGTCTGGCAGGAGCGGCAGCGGCGGTATCAGGTGGGCGACGAGATCGCCGCCGCCGAGAAGACCCTCACCCACGCCGTCGGCGAACTGTCCGAGCTGGGCGTGAGCCTGATCGACCCGGAGGCCGGCGAGGTCGCCTTCCCCACCCGCATCAACGGCCGCCCGGCCGCCTTCTCGTGGAAGGTCGGCGAGGACGCCCTCCAGTACTGGCAGTACGCCGGCGAACCCCAGCGGCGGCCGATCCCGGCCGACTGGGAGAACGGCACCCCGCTCCGCTACCGCGGCAACCCCTGACCCGCGTGCCCGGCCCCGTCAAGGGGCCGGGTTTTTTCGGATTTTCCTGCCACCCGGTTTGCACGCCCCCCGGCCGCGTTCTAAGTCTGAGTGTCCGCGACGCCGAGGCCCGAGAGGGCGGCGACGCGGGCAGCCGCCCGACAGTTTTGGTGTCGGGCCGCGACTGATGAGCGTGGGCTTTCTCCGTTACGAGGGGGTAACGGTCTGAGCTGCCGAGCTTACCGTAAGGGACGGACGGGACCCGAAAGTATGCTTGGTACACCGGGCGGCGAAAGCCGCCCGGTGTTTTTTTATGCGCCCACGAAAGCCCGCCCGTGGCCACGGGCAGGCTTCGCCTGCGGATCACTTCCCGTTCCCCCGGTCCGCCCCGCCGGTATCATGACCCCGACGCCACTCGCGGAGGGAGCCCCCGATGACGACCGCCGCCGACCTGCCCGCCGAGCGGGTCGCCCACCCGCACCGCACCATTGCCAATGTGCCCGGCCGGCTCGGCCCGTGGGTGGTCAACCGCACCCTGGCCACCACCGCCCCCCCGTGGCGGCGGCGGCTCGCCCGGGCGGCCCTGTTCGTCCCCCGCGTCCGCCACTTCGAGCGGCACTTCGACGCCCTGCCCGACGCCGAGTTGCGGAAGGCCAGCATGGTCCTCCGCGGGAAGGCCCGCGGCGGCTGGAACCTCGACAAGCTCGTCCCCGAGGCGTTCGGCCTCGCCGCCGTCGCCATCCACCGCGCCCTCGGCTTCCGCCCGTTCGACGTGCAGATCGGGGCCGGCGTCGTCATGCACCTGGGCGGGCTGGTCGAACTCGCCACCGGGGAGGGCAAGACGGTCACGGCCGCCCTCCCGGCGTACCTCAACGCCCTCTCCGGCAAGGGCGTCCACGTCACCACCGTGAACGACTACCTGGCGAAGCGCGACATGGAGTGGATCGGCCCGGTGTACAACCTCCTGGGCATGACCGTCGGCTGCCTCCAGCAGAAAATGGACGACCGCGACCGGGTGGCGGCGTACAAGGCCGACATCACTTACGCCACCGCCGCCGAGTGCGGGTTCGACTTCCTCCGCGACCGCCTCAAGGTCCGCGGCGGGCAGGCCGACGCCGTCCCGTTCTGGGCCCCGTGGGCGGCGGACGCCGGCGGCCGCCCGGACCCCCGTGTGCAGCGCGACCTCCACTTCGCCATCGTGGACGAGGCCGACAGCATCTTCGTGGACGAGGCCAAGACGCCGCTCATCATCGCCAACCCGACCCAGCCGGCGACCGAGGCCGAGCAGGTCGTCTTCCTGTGGGCCGACAAGCTCGCCCGGGCCATGAAGCGGGGCGACCACTTCGTCATGGACCTGAAGAAGGACAAGGTGGAGCTGACCGACGCCGCCCGGGAGATGGTGCGGTACTCGAACCCGCCCCGGGGGCCGCACGCCGAGGCCATGGACAAGCTCCACGAGGCCGTCGAGAAGGCCCTCCACGCCCACTACCGGTTCACCCGCGACCAGCACTACATGGTCAACGGCGAGGGCAAAATCGTCATCATCGACGAGGGGACCGGCCGGCCGATGCCCGACCGCCACTGGCGGGACGGCCTGCACCAGGCCGTCGAGGCCAAGGAGCGGGTGACGATCCAGGCCCCGAGCGGGCACGCCGCCCAGATCACCTTCCAGAGCTTCTTCCGACTGTACAAGAAGCTCGGCGGCATGAGCGGCACCCTGCTGCCCAACTTCTGGGAGCTGCGGAAGGTCTACCGCCGGTGGACCACGAAGGTGCCGACCAACCAGCGGAGCCGGCGGGACGTGATCCCGGACGAGGTCTACCCCACGGAGGACGCCAAGTTCGACGCGGTGGTGGACAAGACCCGCGACATGGTGGCCGCCGGCCGCCCGGTGCTGATCGGCACGCGGACGGTGGAGGCGTCCGAAAAGCTCTCCGCAAAGCTGACGGCGGGGGGCGTAGTCCACAAGGTGCTGAACGCCCGCCAGGACGCCGGGGAGGCCGAGGTGGTGGCCGAGGCCGGCCAGCCGGGGCGGGTGACGGTGGCCACGAACATGGCCGGCCGCGGGACCGACATCAAACTCGGACCGGGGGTGGTGGAGGCCGGCGGGCTGCACGTCATCGGCACCGAGCGGCACGAGGCCGAGCGGGTCGACCGCCAGCTCATCGGCCGGGCCGGCCGCCAGGGCGACCCCGGGAGCGCCCAGTTCATGGTGTCGCTGGAGGACCAGTTGCTCGAAGGGCTCGGGCATGCCAAGCGGGACGAGTTGGCGGCCCTCGGCAAGAGCGGCGGCGACCACGACTGGCAGAGCCACGCCCCGCTCTTCCGGCTCGCCCAGCGGCGGATCGAGCGGAAGCACTTCCGCCAGCGGCTCGACCTGCTCAACTACGACCGCCAGCGGCAGGAAATGCTCCAGGACATCGGGGCCGACCCCTACGTCGATTGACCGTCGGCCGGTTGGCGTTACCCGATTCTACCGCAAAAACGCGATTCGTTCGGCCTGATCCGCCGGCGGGTCAATGACATCGGGAAACCGCTCCCACATTTCCCGGTAACGCGGGGGAGTTGGGGGAGTCCGCCCCAATTCTCCGCTCCGACCTTGCTCCGGTCGCCGCGTCACGGCAGGAGGTCGGCCACGTTCACCGTCACCCCCGACGCCGCGAGTGGGGCGACCGCCTGCCCGGGGGCGAACGTCTGGTGTTGGGCGTACCCGTGGCCGTGCGGCTGAGCCGCGTCCGGTCGCGGGTCGCGGAAGACGTGCAGCACCCGGCCGGCCACGTCCAGCACCCAGTAGTCGGCGATGCCGCCGGCGGCGTACAAGCTAGCTTTTTCGCCGAGGTCGTAGGCGAGGCTCGTGTCCGCCACTTCGACCACCAATGCGGCCGTGGTCGGGTGGGTCGTGTAATCGCGGGCGGTTCCGGGCACGACGGCCACGTCCGGTTCCGGGTCCGTCAGAGGGCCGAGGACGACCGGCATTTGGACCCGCGGAAACCAACCCGCCCCGAAAGCCGTCCGGAGAGCGTCGGCGACGAGGGTCGTTGCGATGGCGTGCGGCGGGTTCATCGGCCCTTCCTCCACGATCACGCCGTCGATGAGCATGGCCCGCCGGCCCTCGAACACGCCGAGGTCGCCGAGTTGGTGGAATTGGGCGACCGTCCAGCGTTTCGGCTGCGGCCCGGCGGGCGGGGCGGTCGAACCGGCCGGTGGTGGGGCCGGGAGCGTGGCGGTGGTCATCGGAAGTCCCTCCTGCGGGCCAGCGTAACGCCCGGCGGCGGCGGACGCCAGACCGGCGGGCGTCACGGGCGAACCCCCGTCCCGTCAGGGCGGGGTGGTTGAGCGCGTCGAGCCACCCCCACCCTGACGGGACGGGGTTCGCCCGGGTCGGGTCACGCCTTATCCAACACCCCATCCACCACCCAGCACCCGCGGACGTGAACGCCGTCCGGGTCGCGGCAATGCTCCAGCACGGCCGCGACCCCGCACCCGGCGGCGCGGAGGGCGTCGGCCAACGCCGGCATCGCGGCGAAGTCGCGGGACTCGTACATCTGCCGGGCGAGCGAGACGGCAGCCGGCGATTGCCACGCGGGGTCGAAGGCGACGGGGCGGAACGGGTTGCCGAAGATGTCGCGGAGGGTGTCGAACTGGTACAGCAGTTCGCCGCTGTCGGTGGAGAAACCGTCGTCGCCGTGGATGGCTTGCATACAGGCTTGGGCACAAGATTCGGGGTAGAGGGCATCGAATCCGGTCAGAGCGTAGACGGCGAAGGTGAAGTCGTAGAGGTCGATGGCGAAGTGATCGTCGTGGCCATACGTCTCATCGAACCGGACCGCGTCGAGACACTTGAGGGCCTTTCGCTCCAAGTCGGCGAGCCGAGTGGTGTCGGGGGCATCGGCGTAGACTTCGCACCCGTCGATCAAGCGTGTGAGGGTCGTGTCTGGGATATAGGCCAACACCCGGCGGCAACACGCGACGCCGAACAGCCGAAACTTGCGATCGGTGCCGGTAGGGTGGTCGAGAAGGAAACGGACGTGCGGTATTTCGCCGAGGGATTCCGTCAGCCACTCGGCTTCAGTCATGGGGAAGTGCGTTTATCAAACGCAACCACCCCCTCCGCGGTAGACCGCGGCTTGGGGGTGGAGGGTAGCCGCGTGTCCCGTTTGGGGTCACAGCGGTGATCGGGAGGTTCGGTCCGCTCGGGTCCGATAACCTACAGTAGCTTACAGTTAGCCCAAATTCATCGTCAAGAGGAACTCGGGGTTCGATTTCGTCTTTTTCGCCCGGTTGATGAGCAGCTCCATCGCCTCGACCGGGTGCATGTCGGCCAGCACGCGGCGGAGGATGCGGATGCGGTCGTACTCGGCCGGGTCGAGCAGCAGCTCTTCCTTGCGGGTGCCGCTGCGGTTCACGTCGATGGCCGGGTAGACCCGCTTCTCGACCAGCCGGCGGTCGAGGTGCAGCTCGCTGTTGCCGGTCCCCTTGAACTCCTCGAAGATCACCTCGTCCATGCGGCTGCCGGTGTCCACCAGGGCCGTCGCCAGGATGGTCAGCGAGCCGCCCTCCTCGACGTTCCGGGCCGCCCCGAAGAACCGCTTCGGCTTCTGCATGGCGTTCGAGTCGAGACCGCCGGACAGGAGCTTGCCGCCGCCGGGGGCCTCGGTGTTGTGGGCCCGGGCCAGCCGGGTGATCGAGTCGAGCAGGATGACCACGTCCCGCTTCCCCTCCACCATCCGCTTGGCCTTCTCCAGCACGATGTCGGCGACGTGGATGTGCTCCTCCGGCGGCTCGTCGAACGTGCTGGCCACCACCTCCGTGTTCGGGGCGGTCACCAGCTTCTGCATCTCCGTCACCTCCTCGGGCCGTTCGTCCACGAGCAGCACGAAGACGTAGGCCTCGGGGTGGTTCTTGACGATGGCGTTGGCCATCTTCGAGAGCAGCACCGTCTTGCCGGTCCGCGGCGGGGCCACGATCAGCCCGCGCTGGCCCTTGCCGACGGGGGCCACGAGGTCGACGATCCGCATGCTCAGTTCGTCGCCCGTCGTCTCCAGCACGAGCCGGGCGTTCGGGTGCAGCGGGGTCAGGTCCTCGAAGCTGGTGACGGCGGTGCCCTCGTCGGGCGACTTGCCGTTGACCAGCTCAATCTGCATCAGGGCGAAGTTGTCCTGGTTCTCGATCGGCAGGCGGATCGGGCCTTCGACCACGAGCCCGGTGCGGAGGCTCATGCGGCGGATTTGCGACGGCGAGACGTAAATGTCTTCCGGGCTGGCGAGGTAGTTGTGGGCGGCCGACCGGAGGAAGCCGTACCCGTCGGGGAGGACTTCGAGGGTGCCGGAGCCCGTGACCTTCTCGCCCCGTTCGATCTGCCGGCGGACGACGCCGACGATGAGCTGGGCCCGGCTCATGCCGGTGTGTTCGTGGATGCCCTGCTGCTCGGCGAGGGCGAAGAGCTTGGGCATCGGCATGCGGTACAGGTCGTCGAGCCGGCTGCCGGTGCGGGGCGGGGCGACCCGCTCGGTGACGACCGGGCGCTCCGGGCGGTCCGCGACGGGGGCGGGCCGCTCGACCGGGGCCCGCTCGGCGGGCGGTGCCCGGTCGACGACCGGCGGCGGGCGGTCGGCCGCGGGGGCGGGCCGCTCGACGGGGCCGGGGCCGGCCTCCCCGGGCTTGCGGGGGGGGAGCGGCCGTTTGGCACGCAGGAGGGACGGCCGCGCCTGCGGCCCGTCGACGCCCTTGGCGTCGGGCATGATGAATCCTCGTTCGGGCGGGAAAGTGGTGTTCAAGGGACGGGCCGCGGGGCCCGGTCGTCAGGGTGTGGGGGGAAAAAGGTCCGCCCCTCGGAGTCGTCGGCCGGGGCCATTCCCGGGCCGGTCGGTCACGCGCTTTGAAGTCCTGAACCCCCACCCGGTCGCGTCAGTCGGAGCGTCGGGGAGGGAAGCCAAGAGGCACGGCCCGGGTTCGCGTCGTGCGAGTTCTTCGGGGGGCCGTGCGGTTAAAGTGCGTCGCTCGACGGATCAGAACGCGAGGCCTGTCGGTGTCGCGATGCAGGGATTATACGACCGCTTCGGAGATTATCCAGTCCGATCCTGCCGCGAGTCCCGTCGGCACGGGTGAAAATCCCCGCCGGCCGGCACGGCCGCCGCGACCGCGTCCGTTGGTAGAGTGTGCGGAGGGGGGCCCGGATTGTCAAGCGGAAGTGCCGGCCCGGAACGCAATGTGGCCGGCCGCCCCACCCGGAGCGGCCGGCCACATCGGGTCGTGTGGGTGGTCAGACCGCGACCGGCGTCGCGGGGCCCTGGAACCGCCGGCGGACGAACCCGCCGAGGCCCAGCCCGGCGGCCGCCAGCCCGAGGACGGTGGCCGGCTCGGGGGCGGGTGTGGCCGTGAGGACGAGGTCGTTCCCCGACACGACCAGCGACACCACGTCGAACGAGGGGAAGGCGGCCGACGACAGGACGAAGTCGGTGCCGAGGGCGTACCCGGTCACGCCGTTGCCGTCGAGCTTGAAGTTGGTCAGCCCGTCGGGGACGGTCGCCAGGGTCGCTTGGAACGGCGACCCGGGCGTGAGGAGGGCGTCGTCGAGGAGTCTGATCACGACCGGCGTGGTGCCGCCGTTGGTGACGAAGTTCAAGTCGCCGGCCGTGCCGGTCGTGGTGAGGGCGAGTTTGCTGGTCGGGGTCGATCCCGTCCCGGGGTCCACGGTGGTGCCGCCGCCGAAGTCGACGGCCAGGGTGCCGGCCGCGGTCGCGGTCCCGAGGGTGACGCCGCCGGCGGCGGTCAGGGTGCCGGTCGGGGCGGAAGGCGTGACGCCGGGGGTCGTCCCGTAGCCGCCGCGGATCGTGCCCCCGCCGACGGTGACCGCCCCGGTCACCGTCCCGCCGCCGGACAGGGTCGTGCCCGCGGGTGCCGTCACGGCCGCCCCGTAGGTGCTGGTCACGAGGAGGGTGGCAGTGCCCTGGAGCGTCGTGGCCCGGGTCTGGCCGCTCGCATCCCCGGCGACCACCAGAGTGCCGGTCCCGCCGACCGTGAACCCGGTGCCGGCGGTGCCCGTCAGGGTCACGGGGCCGGACAGGATGGCCGTCGTGTTGACGTTCAGCCGGGTGACCGCCGAGGCGGCCTCGAAGAGGGCGACCGGCCCGTTGAACTCGATCGGGCTGCCGTCGAGGACGGCCGGGGTGGCGTCCCGCGCCCCGATGCTCAGCCCGGTCGTGATCCTGTTCGCCCCGGTCAGGTCGGTGGTGGCCCGGACGGTGCCGCCGTTGAAGAACGTCTGGAACGGGGCGGCCGCGCCGCCGGTGCCGAGGGCCGTGTTGTTCGTGACCTCGACCACCCCGGCGGTGACCCGCACCCGGAACAAGTTGGGGTTAGCCCCTTCCAACCGGAGGGTGCCGGCCCCGGTCTTGTCGAGGAAGGTGTTGCCGCTGCCGGCGAGCACCACGTTCCCGGCCAGCCGCAGCGTCCCGCCCGCCCCCACGGCGACCGTCTTGGTCCCGGTCCCCAGGTTCAGGTCGGTCGTGACCGACGCCGTGCCGGCCGTCAGGCCGGTCGCGGTGAGGTTCGTCGCGGCCACTTCGCCGGCCCCCGCGAGGGTGCCGGCGGCGGTAAAGGCCAGGGAGCCGACGGTGCGGACGGTTCCCTGGAGGCTCAGGGTGCCGGTGCCCGCCACGGTCACGGTCCCGGCGGCCGTGAAGTCGTTCGACACGGTCAGCGTCGTACCGGCCGCGGGGGCGAACGCCGCCGAGCCGGACGTCGTCACGGTGCGGGTCACATTCGCGGCCGTCTCGAAGGTGCCGCCGTTGACCGCGACGCCGGTGGCCGCCCCGAGGCTGGCTTCGGTCGCCACCCGGAGTGTCGAACCGGCACCGACCGTCACGGTCCCGCTGATGGCGTTGGCGGCGTTCAGTTCGAGCCGGCCGGCATTCACGGTGATGCCGCCGTTGATCGTGTTCGCCCCGGCCAGGATCAAGGTGCCGAGCCCGTTCTTCGTCAAGTCGGTGGACACCGTGAGGGGGGTGACGATGGTGGCCGTGCCGGTCGTCGTGGAAATCGTGTTGATCGCCGCGGTCGCGCCGCCGAGGCTGAGGTTCCCGCCGGTGAGGGTGTATCCGTCCTGGGTGAACGCGATGCCGTTGTTGGCGCTGACCGCGCCGCTGACCGTAACCGCGTTGCCCGTCGCCGACGCCCCGCCGAAGCTCGCCGTCTTCGTCGAATCCCACACGACGTTCACCCCGGCCTCGTCGTTCGTCGAAGACCAAGACGGCGTAACCCCCTGGTCCCACGTGCCGGTCCCGCCGCGGGTGGTGTCGTCGCCCCGCCAATACAGAACGGTGTTGCCGCCCCCAGCGAGAGTCGTCGTCCCGTTGAGGACGACGTTCGGGGTGCTGTTCCCGGTCGAGGTGTCGAACCCGCCGGTGCCCCCGGTGGCCGTCCCCCCGTACCCGTAGAGGCGGAACGTCGTCGCCGCCGCCAGGTCGGTGATCCCGGAGATCGTGAGCGTATTCCCGGGCGTTTGGGTTTGCGAGAGGCCGGTCAACGACCCCAGGTCTGTGGCGAACCCATCGACCGACGAGCGGATGGTGAGGGCCGTCGGGCCGGTACCCGACCGCTCCCAGGTGAACACGAGCGTGGTCAGCGAGAACGTGACCCCCGAGTTCGGCGTGACGACGAACTGAATGTAGTCGTTCCCGGTGATCGACTCGGCCAGGGTCGTCGGGTTGGTGTCGCCCGTGTCGAACCAGTTGGAGCCGCCGAACCGATTGCCGTTCGATGCGGGCGTCACACCGGCACCGAACGTCAAACTGGCGGTCGAGAGGTTCGGATCGAAAAACACCGCCGGCTCGGTGGTCTCAGTCCCCGTGTTGCCGGCCGTGTTCCAGCTCAGGAGGACATCGGCCCGGGCGAAGCCGATCATCCCGCCGGCGACGGCGAGGGCGGCGACCGTTCGGGTGATCGTCCGGACGCGGGGCTTGAGCGGGGCGACGAGGAGCCGGGCGAGCCTGCGAAAACGCATGAAACCTCTCCGTCACAAGGGTGGGAGTCGCGGGGCGGGAGAGGTAAGCGGTCGGAAGAAGGCGGGACGTGGTGGGGGCGGGGGCCACGTCGGTCGGCTGCGAAGGGAGAGGGGTTCGCAGCGGCGCTTCAACGAACTCGGGTGCGAGGCGGGGCGGCTTTTCGCATTGGGTAACTGTAACGACTGGGCAGCGGGTGTCGAGGGGAGTGCGAAGAAATTGTGAAGACTTTGACCGGATTAGGGTGCTTTTGTCGTGAACACCTGGACCCACTCACGGGCGTCCCCGCTTTCCCGACCTCTTCCTGATGCGACGGCACGACTCTTGAAGGCGAGCCGTGAACCGCCCGCCGGGCCGTTGCCAGCCCCGCGTCGCCGGCTATCGTCACTCGGGTGGGTCTCGCCCGTCCCCTTGCCCGGTGCCGCCCATGACGACCGCCTTCCGCACCAGCCGCGGCCGGCCCCTGCCCCTCGGGGCCACGTACACCGCCGACGGCATCAACTTCGCCCTCCTCTGCCGGCACGGCACCCGCGTCACCCTCGTCATTCTGCCGGAGGAGGGCGGGTCGAAGCCGCTCGGCGAGATCCCCCTCGACGACCGCACCCACCGGACCGGCGACCACTGGCACGTCCGCGTCCAGGACCTGCCCGCGACTTTCTGTTACGGCTGGAAGGTGGACGGGCCGAAGGGGCCGCGGCACCGCTTCGACCCCACCCGGCTCCTGCTCGACCCCGCGGGCGTCATGGTGTCGCACGGGGCGACGTGGGCCGGGACGTGCGAGACCGACCCGCAGCGCACCAGCCGGCGGACCCTCTTCCACCGCGGCCCCCGGTACGACTGGGGGGACGACGCCCCGCCGCTCACCCCGATGGAAGACTCGGTCCTGTACGAGGTCCACGTCCGCGGGTTCACGATCAGCCTCACGTCGATGGTCGCCCACCCCGGCACCTTCCTCGGCATGGTCGAAAAGATCCCGTACCTGAAGTGGCTCGGCGTCACGGCCGTCGAGCTGATGCCGGTGTTCGAGTGGGACGAGTGCGACTGCCCGTTCTTCCACCCGGAGACGGGCGAGCGGCTGGTGAATTATTGGGGGTACAACCCGACCGCCTTCGCCGCCCCCAAGTCGGGGTTCGCCGCGACGGGGAAGGACCACGGGCAGACGGCCGAGTTCCGCGACATGGTGAAGGCGTTCCACGACGCGGGGATTGAAGTCATCCTCGACGTGGTCTTCAACCACACCGGCGAGGGGGACGACCGCGGCCGCACGCACAGCTTCCGCGGGCTGGACAACGAGCTGTACTACATGCTCGACGACCACGGCCGGTACCTGAACTTCAGCGGGTGCGGCAACACCGTCAACTGCAACCACCCGGTCGTCCGCGACCTCATCATGACGTGCCTGCGGTACTGGGTGGCCGACATGCACGTCGACGGGTTCCGGTTCGACCTGGCGAGCATCCTCGGCCGCGACCGCCGGGGGCACGTCATGGTCGAGCCGCCGGTCATCGAGGCCATCGCCGAGGACGGCGTCCTGGCCGACACGAAGCTGATCGCCGAGCCGTGGGACGCGGCCGGGCTGTACCAGGTCGGCGGGTTCCCGTTCGGCCGGCGGTGGAGCGAGTGGAACGGCCACTACCGGGACGACGTGCGGCAGTTCTGGAAGGGCGACCCGGGGCTGACGGGCCGGCTCGCGTCGCGGCTGTGCGGCAGCTCGGACGTGTACCAGTGGAGCGGCCGCCTGCCGCGGCACTCGGTCAACTTCGTGACGGCCCACGACGGCTTCACGCTCCACGACCTCGTGAGTTACAACGACAAGCACAACGACGCCAACGGCGAGGGCAACCGCGACGGCGGGAACGACAACGCCTCGTGGAACTGCGGCGTCGAGGGGCCGACGACGGACCCGAAAATCATCGCGCTGCGCGAGCGGCAGGCCAGGAACATGGTCGCCACGCTCCTGCTCTCCCAGGGCGTGCCGATGCTCCTCGGCGGGGACGAGTTCCTCCGCACGCAGGGGGGCAACAACAACGCCTGGTGCCACGACAACGAAGTCTCCTGGTTCGACTGGTCGCTGGCCGAGACGAACGAGGGCTTCCTGCGGTTCGTGAGGGAGATGATCTGGCTGCGGCGGCGGCACCCGGCCCTCCGCCGGCGGCGGTTCTTCACCGGCGAGTTGCGGAAGGGCGGCGGGCGGGGCGCGACCCCGTGGGCGGACGCCGGCCCGTTCCCCCCCGCCGGCCCCGTGCGGCCGTCCGAGGCGGGCCGGCCGGACGACCACCGCGTCCACTCGGCCGACGCCACCGGCCGGCCGACGGACGCCCCCGGTCCGGCCCCGGTGGTGACGACGCCGCCGGACCTGGCCGACATCCACTGGCACGGGGTCGAGCCGTTCCAGCCCGACTTCGGGCACTACTCGCGGAGCCTGGCCTTCTGCCTCGACGGCCGCTTCACCGGCCGCGAGTTGGACGACGACTACGCCCTCGACTGCGACTTCTACGTGGCCCTGAACGCCTGGCACGAGCCGCTCCGGTTCCGCGTCCCGGCCTCCCCGACCCGGCGGAAGTGGCGGCGGGTGGTGGACACGGGGTTGCCCTCGCCGAAGGACTTCACCCCCGAGGGCGAGGGGCCGGTGGTGGCCGAGGGGCACCAGTACCCGGTCGCCGCCCGCGGGCTGATCGTGCTGGTGAGCGAGCCGACGTGAGAGTCCCCGGCGAGCGGGGGGGTCAGCCCCCTGATGACCACGCAACGGCGGCCGGTCCTGCGAAGTTATCGGGGTGCTGACGCCCCCCGCTCGCCTCTTCGGACGCGGCCGGCGTTCCTACAATGGAATGACCCGTACGCCCCCGCGTGACCCCTGGTGGCCCCATGCCGTCCGACGACGACGACGACGACGCGAACGACCCCCTCGGCCCGGCCCGCCCGCTGCTGACCACCGCCATGCGCCTCGGCGGCAAGGTCGAGGCGGCCCGCGACCCGGTCGGGGCGTACGAACTGTATGCGTGTGCCGCCCGCCTCGCCCGCAAGGTGAAGGGGCTCGGCGAGGTGGCCGACTTCCGCCTCGAACGGGCGCTCGAAGACGCCGAGGCCGAGGACAAGCCGGCCGAGCAGGCCGAGGCCCTGCGGGCCGGACTCGACACCCTCCTGGGCGACGAGGACGAAGACGAGACCGGCGACGACGCCCCGGCCGTGCCCGAGGAGCCGCTGGCCGCCGCCCAGTCGTTCATCGAGATGGCCATCTCGATCGGGGCGCCCGCCTACAACACCGGCGACCGCCAGGGCTGCTTCGACGTGTACGCCGCCACCGCCCGCATGATCCTGGCGAGCATCACCGGGGCCGACGACGCCAAGGCCAAGCTGAAGGAAGCCCTCGACGCCTGCGACAAGCTGGAGGACGCGAACGAGCAGGCGTGGGCCCTGCGGCACGCTTTCGACGCGGTCGGCGAGATGGGGCCGGGCGGGGCCAACCTGACGCCGCGGGAGGTGCGGCTCTACCTGTCGCTGGCCGTCCAGATCGGGGCCCCGGCGTTCAACACCGGCGACCGCCGCGGCTGCTACGAGGTGTACGCCTGCACGGCCCGCCTGATGGTGAACACGGCGAGCGTGCCGGACGCCGTCAAGCTCCCGCTGCGGGCGGCCCTCGAAGCCGCGAGCGTGATCCCCGACGTGGGCCGCCAGGCGATGCTCCTGCGGCACGCCTTCGACACGCTCCTGAAGGGCACGACGGAGGCGACCGGCCCCGACGACGACGAGGACCAGGCCGACGCCCCCGACGACACGCCCGAGCCGCCGGTCGCTTAAACCGTGACGGGGTGACGAGGTGAGGGGGTGAC
>JANPKP010000216.1:0-34258 GCA_031426095.1 Gemmataceae bacterium | reverse complement strand
GGGCGGAACTCTCGCCCGTGCCGCGGCGGCCGGCCCCCGTCCATCCTACCCGAAACCGACCCGGCCGGAGGATTCTTCAAAAACAGGATCGGCGGCCGGGGCCCGTTTTGAACAGGTCGCCGGCCGCCGCCGCGTGGAGTGGGCCGGGACACCGTCGGCATCCCGGCCACAACCGTTAGCCCCGTTAGAACCCGCCGATGACCGGGGAGATGACCGCACCGCCGCGCCCGTTCCCGAAGCCGCCGTTCGGCCCGAGGGTTTGGACCGTGGAGGCCCCAATGAGCGTGGCGCTGAAGGCCCGGTTGATCGGCGACAGGATGCGGGCGAAGTAGGTGTCGAACTTGGTGAGAGGCTGCGACAGGATGTAGACCCGGTCGCCCGGCAGCACCTGGTAGTTCGTCTTCACCTGCCCGCGGCGGGTGACGCCGTTCCAGTCCACCGGCAGGATCTGGTCGCCACCGCACTCGGTCGGGGCCGGACGGGCGACCCAGATCTTCTTACTCGACACCGCGGACAGGCCGCCGATGTTGCTGACCGCGTCGAGGACCGTCTCGTTCCCCGTGTGCGGCAGCCGGGCCACCTGCTCGCCGCTCCCGGCGAGGTCGGTGATGACGTAGTAGAACTTGCTGTTGAAGGCGTACACGTCCAGACTCACCTCCGGCTTGTAGAGGTAGCGGGACAGGTGGGCCTCGATCGCCTGTTTGGCCTGGGCCATCGTCAGGCCGGCGACATAGACACTCCCGTAGCTGCCGAGCCCGACCGTCCCGTCCGGCCGGATGATGTGCTGGCCGGCGATCTGCTGGACGCCCCGCGACTGGGAAAGGGTGACGGTGATCTCGCCGTTGCGGGCGAACTGGCGGACCCGCGTCTCAACCACCTTGCGGATTTCGTCCGTGGTCAGGTCCACGACCCGGACCGGCCCGCCGTACGCCGGCCCGAGGTTGAGGGTGCCGTCGGCCTCGACCCCGTACAGCCCGTTGATCGGGTCGGACTCGAAGACGTTCCGGCCGCTGACGAACAGCACGTCGAGCGGCTCGACCCGGTACGGGGGCAGGGGGATGACGCGGATGGCGTCGATGAGCAGCACGTCGGGGGTTTCGATCACGTAAGGCGGGAGCGAAACCTTATTCAATTCCTTGGGCACCGGCACGTCGGCCACGTTGTGGTGGCTGGTGTCCTTTTTGGACCCGTGGCCGGTGTGCCCGTGGCACCCCGCGCCGGCCGCCAGCGCGGCACAGTACGCCCCGGCGGCGAGTCGCTTCCAGAATCCCAGGCGAGCCATGTGATCCCTCCTCGTGCTGAATCCCGAAACCGTGCGAGTGGTTCGGATGGTCGCCGTGACCGCCGGTGCGCCCGGTGTTCTTGGTCCACCCCGACTAGGCTGATTAATCGACATCCTCGGATTCTCAGTTCACCAAAAACTTCTCCGCACCCCCGGACCCCCATTTCCTCCGAAACCACCCAGCCCCGTCTTGACCACCCGCGGTTCGTGCGTGCGGGGTTCCGTCCATAAACTGAACAGTGCTTTGTGCCCACAGAGTGGGTCGGTAGAGGACCGCAACCAGTCCGGGTTGACTTGACCGGAAGGCGTCGCGCAGAATGGCGGCTCGACCCGAATTGAGGTTAGAATTGATTCACCCGTTTGAAGCCGGCCCACCGGCGTAACGGGTGCTAAGGTACACAAGTGACCGGAGCCGGGCGTACCGCCCCGCCGTGCGACCACCGAGACCCGACCGGCCGCGGCCCGACCCGCCGCCCGGGCCGCCCCCTCCGAGCCACCGCCGGGAGACGTTGAGATGGCCCGTCCGACCGCAGGCGACCCGACCCCGCTCTCCCCGCTGACGCCCTACCCGGCGGGCGGCCACCCGCTGGCGGCCGGCGGGCCGATCCCGTTCGCAGGCACGGCCATCCCGAAGGCCGCGAACGGTACCACGCCCACCATCCCCGGCCTGCTCAACGCCCTCAAGCGTCGGTGGGTGCTGGCGACGTTCATCGGCCTTCTGGTCGCCGCGATGGCCGGCGTCGGGACGTGGCTGGTCCTGCCGACGGGCAAGCACCAGGCCCAAGCCATCATCAAGATCCGCGGGGCGGCGGCCGAAATCGGCGGGAGCCGCCAGGACGACCCGGACAAATTCCGGGCTGATCAGGCGTACATCATTTCCAGCCGCGACCTGATCAACCGGGCGGTGGCCGACCCGGCCGTGTCGGGCCTCCCGACCGTCCGCGACCTCACGGAGCCGGTCAAGGCGATCAAGGAGAACCTGAAGGTCGCGTCGCCGACCCCACAAATTCTCGAAGTCTCTTACACGGGGGACAATCCCGAGGACGTGCGGACGATTCTCGACACACTGCTCAAGAAGTACATCGACGAGGCGACCAGCTACGAGCGGGAGAGCCGCGCCGGGAAAGAGTTGTACCTCCAGCAGCAAGAGAAAAAGGTGGAGGAGGTCATCGAGGGGATGGAAGGAGTGATCAAGCGGCAGGGCCAGGGGGGCCTGACGGTCGGCCCGGGGTCCGGAAAGGAGAAGGTCTCCCAGGCGACGCGTCTCGCCGAGAGCATCGCCCGGACGCAGGCGGAAGTCACCGAGGCGGACAAGCAGATTCAGGACCGCCAGTTGGTCATCGACGCCTTCACGGAGCGGCTCAAGGCCGGCAAGATCACCCTCGACCCGCTCGACGTCGAGCGCCTCCTGAGCATCGACCCGCGTATCTCCAACCTGGCCGGGCAGTACGTCCGCAAGGAAGCCCAGTTGGCCGACGTGATCGCCAAGTCGCCGACGCCGAACTCGGACACCATCCGCGACCTCCGCGAGCAGGTCGCCCAGCTGGTGAAGGACCTTGAGGCCAAGAAGGTGGAAATCCGCCCCGAGGTCGAGAGGTCCAATAAGGACGTCTCGATGGCCCTGTTCCAGCGGAAGATCAACGACCTGAAGGAGAAGCAGGACAGCGACCAGTTGCACCTCACCTTCCTGCGGACCTACGTCCAGCAGTTGGAAGGCCTCGCCCGGGGGATGATCGGCAGCGAGATCGCCATGGACCAGATGACGAAGAATACCGACCTCCAGAAGGAAGCCCTCCAGAAGATTCGCGGCCAAATCCTCGACCTCCAGTTGCAGAAGGGCCTGCCCCCCCGCGTCGCCCTCAACAAGGACGGCGTGACGGTTTCGCTCAACCAGAACACCAAGACGAACACCCTTGTGGCGACCGCCGCCGCCCTCGGGTCGCTCGGGCTCACGGTCCTCATCATCGGTCTGCTCGAATGGCGGTCGCGGCGGATCGACGGGGTCGATCAGGTCGTCACCGAACTCGGCATGCGGGTCGTCGGGTCGGTGCCGGCATTCCCGAACAAGGCGAGTCTCAAGGCCGCGAGCGAGGGCCGGCAGGCGAATTGGCGGTTCGTCCTCAACGAGTCGGTCAACTCGACCCGAACCATGCTCCTGCACTCGGCCCGTAACCAATCGATGCAGGTGGTGATGATCACGAGTGCCACCCAGGGCGAGGGCAAAACGTCCCTCACCAGTCAGCTCGCCACCAGCATGGCGACGGCCGGGATGCGGACCCTGATCGTGGACTGCGACCTGCGGAACCCGTCGATCAACAAACTGTTCGACCTGGCACTCGCCCCCGGGGTGTCGGAGGTGCTTTGCCAGGAGGTGGACGTGAGCGACGCCGTCCAGCCGACCACGGTGCCGAACCTGTGGGTGATCCCGGCCGGTCAGTGCTCGAACCGCGTGATTTCCGCCCTGGCCCAGGGACACCAGCTCGAAACCCTCTTCAACCGCCTCCGCGGCCAATTCGACTTCATCATCGTCGATAGCTGCCCGGTCCTGCCGGTGGCCGACGCCCTCCTCATCGGCCAGCACGTCGACGGGGTGCTATTCTCGATCATGCAGGACGTGAGTCAGGTGCCGAAGGTGATGAATGCCTCGGAAAAGCTGGCCCAGCTCAACATCCTGCTGCTCGGGGCGGTGGTGAACGGCGTCCGCAACGACGTTTACTCCTACGGTTACAACTACGTGAAGCAACTCCCGGCGTGAGCCGGCCGGGCGGACGGGCGGAGCCATCCCGGAGGGGTCGCAGGCCGATGTTGAAGCCTCTACTGATCGTTGCGGCCGTCGCCGCCCTGGTTTCGGCCGGGGTCGTCGAGGGCATCTGGTCAAACCGGTGGGGTGCGTCGGAGGACTCCAGGGTCGCCGCCGCCCGCCTCGGCGGCGTCCCGCTCAACGTCGGCCCGTGGAGGGGCAAAGACCTCGAGATCGACGCTAAAGTACTAAGGGTGGCCGAGGCTCAGGGGAACGTGAGCCGGGTGTACACGAACGAAAAGACGGGCGAGTCCGTAACGGTTCTGTTGCTGTGCGGGCCGTCGGGGCCGATCGCGTCCCACACCCCTGACGTCTGCTACGCCGGGACCGGGTACGAGATGAAGGGGTCGCCTCGGCGGAACACACTTACTTTCGACGGATCGGAGCCGTCCACCTACTGGTCGGCACGCTTCGAGAAACCTGCGGCCGGGGAGGTGCCCCTCCAAGTGTGCTGGGCGTGGGGGGTGGACGGAAATTGGGCGGCCTCGGACGTGCCGCGGGCCGATTTCGCCCTCCGGAGAGTGCTATACAAGTTGTACGCCACCCGCCGGGTTCCCCCGGCCGGCCGCGACGGTGCCCAGGACTCCGACCCGATTCCGCGGTTTTTGAAGGTTTTCCTGCCCGAGGTCAAGAAGGCGCTTGCCGCCCCGCCGGGTTAACCCGACCCGCCGCGAGCCGACCCAGCCCGTGCCTTTGTACCGGACACGTATGAGTTTCCCGCCGCTCAAAATGCTGACCCCACTCGACCCGCCCCGGCCGGCCTGGCCAGAGGTCGATCGACTGACCCCAGACGCGTCGGTGGACATCGCCCTCGACCCGACATGGTACGCCAGCGGCAAGGTCGTCTTCGACTACCTCGCCGCCGCCTTCTTGCTGATTCCGGCCATTCCCCTACTCCTGATCGCCGTCGCGGCCACCAAGCTCTCGTCCCCCGGACCCGCCTTCTACTCGCAGACTCGGTCCGGGCTCAACGGCCGGAAGTACCGCATCTATAAAGTTCGCACCATGCACCACAACTGCGAGGTGCGGTCCGGCATCCAATGGTCTGTCAAAGGCGACAGCCGCATCACCCGCGTCGGCAAGTTCCTCCGCCTGACCCACATCGACGAGTTGCCGCAACTCCTGAACGTGCTGGCCGGCGACATGAGCCTCGTCGGCCCCCGCCCGGAACGGCCCGAAGTGATCGAGGCGAAGGGCCTCAACCAACTCGTCCCCGGCTACCGGCACCGGACTCACGTCAAGCCGGGGGTGACGGGTCTCGCCCAGGTGCAGTTGCCGGCCGACAGTGACATCACCAGCGTCCGGCACAAGGTCGTGTACGACCTCTACTACGTACAGAATCAGAGCCTCTGGCTCGACCTCCGGCTCATCCTGGCAACCCTGTTCAAGGCCGCCGGGGCGCGGCCGTACCTGATCCGCCGCATCTTCTTTCTCCCCGACCGCGACAGTGTGGCCAAGGTCTTCCGCGCCGGCGTGACCACGGCGGAACACGAACCCCTCTCTCACCTCCTCCCGGCGTGAGTGACGGTCCCCGCCCGGACCGGCCCGCCCTCCCCCGCCCGCCCGGCGGCGACGGACGCCCCCGCGTCCTCTACCTCACGCACCGCGTCCCCCACCCGCCCGACAAGGGCGACCGCATCCGCAACTTCCACCTCCTGCGGCAACTGGCCGCCCGGAGCCGCGTCTCCCTCGCCTGCCTCGCCGACGAGGCCGTTTCGGCCGAAACACAAGGCGTTCTCGCCGGCCTGTGCGCGCGTGTCGCGGTCGTTCCGGCGGGAAACCGTACCCGTTGGGTGCGGGCGGCCTTGAGCCTCGGAGCCGGCGGCAGCCTGTCCGAAGGGCTGTTCCGCGAACCCGCCCTGTCGCGGGTCGTCCGCGAGTGGGCAGCGGAAATGCCGTTCGACGCGGCTGTGGCGTCCGCGTCGAGCCTGGTCCCGTACCTCCGGGCGGCCGACCTGGTGGACACCCCGGCCGTGGTGGACGTGGTGGACGTGGACAGCCAGAAGTGGCTCGACTTCGCCGCCGCCAACCGGGGGCCGAAGCGGTGGCTCTACCGGCTCGAAGCCGCCCGCGTCCGCCGGCTCGAACGCGGCCTTCCGAAGTGGACGCGGGCCGTGAGCCTCGTGAGCCACGCCGAAGCCGCCGTGTTCGAGTCGTTCGCCGGGGCCGGCACCGTCACCGTCGCCCTCAACGGCGTCGATCTCGACTACTTTGGGCCGTCGGACATCCCCGAAAAGCGGGCCTGTGCCTTCGTGGGGGCGCTCGACTACCTGCCGAACGTGGACGCCGCCGTGTGGTTCGCCGACGCCGTCTGGCCGCGGGTGCGGGAGCGTTTCCCGGACGCCGAGTTCCGCCTCGTCGGCCGCAAGCCGGCCCCGGCCGTCCGCAAGCTCGCCGACCGGCCCGGCGTCACGCTCGTCGGGCCGGTGCCGGACGTGCGGCCGTTCCTTGCCGACGCGGCGGTGGCCGTGGTGCCGCTCCGGCTGGCGCGTGGGCTGCAAAACAAGGTGCTGGAAGCCCTGGCGATGGGCAAGGCGACGGTCGCCGCCCCGGCCGCCCTCGCGGCCCTCGGCACCGTCCCCGGCACCCACCTCCTCGCGGCCACCACGCCGGGCGAGTGGGCGGACGCGGTCGGCTCCCTGTTCGCCGACCCACCCCGCCGGGCGGCCCTGGGAGCGGCCGGCCGCCGCTTCGTGGAGGAGAACCACGACTGGGAACGCTGCCTGCGGCCGCTCGTGGACCGGATCGTGGGGCCGGCCGGCGAATGAGCGTTACCCGATTTTACCGCAAAAACGCGATCGGGTTGGCCCGATCCACCAAACACGCAACACGATCGGGAAACCGCTACCATATTTTGCGGTAACGTGGGAGCGTCGGCGGATTCCGCGCCCCGCCCGCGCTCACGGCACGGAATCTCGCGGAGCTTTACGTTGAACGTCGAACTGCCGGTCGTCTTCGATACCCGCGTCGTCACCGGGGCCGGCGGCGGGCCGGACAAGACGCTACTGAACTCGCCGCGGTTCCTTACGCCGCTCGGCTACCGCATGATCTGCGGCTACATGCACCCGCCCGGCGACCCCGGGTTCGAGGTCATTCGCGCGAAGTCGGCCGCCGCCGGGGCCCCTCTCGTGGCGATCCCCGACCGCGGGCCGTGGGACTGGCGGGTGGTCCGCGACCTGCTCGCCGTCTGCCGCCGCGAGAAGGTGGCGGTGTGGCACGGGCACGACTACAAGACGAACCTCCTCGGCCTGCTCCTGAATCGCTTCCACCGCATGCGGCTCGTCACCACCGTGCACGGCTGGGTGCAGAATACGACCCGCACGCCGCTCTACTACAAGCTCGACCGCCTGAGCCTACCGCGGTACGAGAAGGTCGTCTGCGTCTCCGACGACCTGTTCGCCGAGTGCCTCGCGTGCGGCGTGCCGGCGGCCAACCTCGTGCTGCTTGAGAACGCCATCGACGGGGCCGAGTACGTCCGCAAGCGCACCCCCGCCGAGGCGAAGGCGGCGCTCGGCCTCCCGACAACGGGCCTCCTCGTCGGGGCGGTCGGCCGGCTCTCGGGCGAGAAGGGCTTCGACATCCTCGTGCGGGCCGTACACGCCCTGCTCGGCCGCGGGCTCGACGTGCGTTGCGTGATCGTCGGCGAAGGCGGCGAGCGTACGGCCCTGGAAGCCCTGATCCGCGAACTCGGTCTGACGGACCGCGTCCACCTCCCCGGCTGGCAGTCGGACGTTCGCGGCTATTACGAGGCGATGGACGTCTATGCCCTGAGTAGTCTGCGGGAGGGACTGCCGAACGTGCTTCTGGAGGCGATGGCTCTCGAAGTGCCCGTGGTGGCGACGCGGGTCAACGGCGTCCCCCGCCTCGTGCAGGACGGTCGCAACGGCCTCCTCGCGGAGCCCGGCGACCTCCCCGGCCTGACGGCGGCCGTGGCCGAGTTGCTGACGAACGCCGTCAAGCGCGACGAGTTCCGCGCCGCCGGACGGCGGACGGTGGAGACGCGCTACTCGTTCGCGGCCCGGATGCAGAAGCTGGCGGCGCTGTACGACGAGATGGGGTTGGCCCGGGAAGGGGGCGCGACCGCGAGAGGTCAGGGATAGCGGGGACGGCTCACGCCGGCGCGAAGTCGGCGGGCCGTGCGAACGACGGGCGGACGGGCCTATTGTCTTGCCCGAAACGAGCCCGCGGGTTACATTCGGGCCACGCCAACGACTCGTTGAGGTGCAACACGACGCACACACCAACTCCGGCCGCCAAGCATCTCTCAGGCCGGGTCAATCGGTCGTGGGGCGATCGTTAGCGACTCGACAACATGACGACGAAAGGCCCCGTGAACCAACCCCCATCGCAAACCTCGACCTGGTTCACGCGTGACCTCGTCATCGCCGCGATCGCCCTTTCGGCCGTCGCGTGCCATTTGGGGCTGAGATTCGTTTCGGAGAGTGGTGGGACTGTTTTCGAGTTCCCGTCGCCGGTCATCCCCCTGCTGGTCGCCCTCGCCGTCGGAGGAAGCCCACTCGTTGCGGGTCTGATGATCCGGCTGGCACGCTTCGAGTTCAATTCGGACCTGCTCGCCGGCATATCCATCGTCACGGCCACTATTCTCGGGGAGTACCTGGCCGGAACGCTCGTCGTCCTGATGCTTTCCGGCGGACAGGCCTTGGAAGCCTATGCCGTTCGCCGGGCCTCCTCCGCCCTCCTCGCCCTCGCACGGCGGATGCCGTCGCGGGCACACCGCAGGCGTGGAACCGGGGTGGAGGACGTCTCGCTCGGGGCGATCGCCGCCGGCGACCTCTTGATCGTATTCCCCCACGAAACCTGCCCGGTCGACGCCGTCGTGGTGGAAGGCCACAGCACGATGGACGAGTCGTACTTGACGGGCGAACCTTACGTCCTGTCCAAGGCCGTGGGGTCGGCCGTCATGTCGGGGGCCATCAACGGCGACGGCGCGCTGACGATCCGGGCGGAAAAAACGGCCGTCGATTCGCGGTACGCCAAGATCATGCAGGTCATGCGCGAGTCGGAACAGCGCCGGCCCGAACTCCGGCGGCTGGGCGACCAGCTCGGTGCCGTTTACACGCCCCTCGCGGTCGCCATCGCCCTCGCCGCCTGGGCCGCCAGCGGCGACCCCATGCGGTTCCTGGGCGTGCTGGTGGTCGCCACCCCCTGCCCGCTCCTCATCGGCATCCCGGTGGCCATCATCGGTTCCGTCTCCCTGGCGGCCCGCCGCGGCATCATCATCAAAGACCCGGCGGTGTTGGAAAAAATCGACACCTGCCGCACGGCGATTTTCGACAAGACCGGCACCCTGACCTACGGGCAGCCGGTGCTGACGGAGGTCCTCCCCGCCGGCGGCCTCGGCAAGGACGAAACGCTGGCGGCGGTCGCGAGCCTGGAGCGATACTCGCGCCACCCGCTCGCGGCGGCGACTCTCGAAGCCGCGAGCCGGGCCGGGCTCGTGCTCGCGGAAGCCACCGAGGTGAGCGAGCGACCCGGTGAAGGGCTTCGCGGGATGATCGGGGGCCGGACCGTCCAAGTGACGAGTCGGAAAAAAATGCTGGCCCAGTCGCCGGACTCCGGCCCGCCCCTGCCGCCGTTGGCCGGGGGGCTCGAGTGCGTGGCCCTGCTCGACGGTAAGTACGCGGCCACCTTCCGCTACCGGGACGAACCGCGGGCGGAGGGCAAGGCGTTCATCCGCCATTTGAAGCCGCACCACGGCTTCGAGCGTGTGCTTCTGGTGTCTGGGGACCGCGAGTCGGAGGTCCGCTACCTGGCCGAGAAGGTCGGGATCACGGACGTGTTCGCCGGCCAAAGCCCCGAGGAAAAATTGTCCCTGGTCCGCGACGAAACCAAGAAGGCGGCCACCGTGTTCATGGGCGACGGGATCAACGACGCCCCGGCCTTGACCGCGGCCACGGTCGGGATCGCCTTCGGCCAGGGGAGTGACGTCACCGCCGAGGCGGCCGGGGTGGTGATCCTGGAAAGCTCGCTGGAGCGGGTCGACGAGTTGCTGCACATCGGCCGGCGGATGCGGGCCATCGCGTTGCAGTCGGCGGTCGGCGGCATGGCCCTGAGCCTCGTCGGAATGCTGCTCGCCGCGGCCGGCTACCTGCCCCCGGTTGCCGGGGCGGTGACGCAGGAAGTGATTGACGTACTCGCGGTCCTCAACGCCTTACGTGCGTCCTTGACACCGCGTCTCCTGACGGATTATTAAACGCGTGCGTGGCACGGCGCTTCCGGCGCTGCGGACGCCAACGATGGCTCCGTGGCGGGCGAGGGGGCGTGATTCCGTCCGAAATTTCAAGGTTGACCGGGCCCATGGGCCTCTTGATGGTCGCGTCGTGAGGCGGTCCGGCAGGAACGTCGGCCACGCGCCTGCGTCCGCAGTGACACCCGGAACGTCTGTTGCGGCTGGTTTGATCCTCTGTTATGCCCGCCGCCCGAATACGCCGCACGCGGCGTTAAGGAGGCGAGCGATGGCGAGCGAGGGGTTCACCGACGAGACGGCCGGCAGTACGGGCTTGCCGTGGCTGCGCGTCGTCGGTGCGGCGTTGCTGCTGACGGCCCTCAACGTCGCCAAGCCGGTCCACATCGACGACCCGGCCTACCTCACCTACGCCGCCGAGTTCGCCGAACACCCGCTCGCCCCTTACGACTTTTATTTCGGCACGCCCGTCACGGTTCGCGGCAACGGCATCCTCGTGCCGCCGGTGGTGCCGTACTGGCTCGCGGCCGGCATTCACGTCGCGGGCGACGACCCGGCGCTGCTCAAACTCTGGCTCCTGCCGTTCGCCCTGCTCCTCGCGGCGGCCGTCGACGCGCTCGCGGCCCGGTTCGCGCCGAGCCTCCGCGGGCCCGTCTTCTGGCTGTGCGTCTTCTCGCCCGCCGTCGTGCCGGGCTTCAACTTCATGCTCGACGTGCCGGTGCTTGCGCTGGGGCTGGCCGCCCTCGTCCTTGCGATGCGGTCGGCCGACGGCGGGTCGTGGGCGACCGCCGTGGCGGCCGGGCTGGTCGGCGGGCTGGCGGTGCAGGCGAAGTACACCGGACTGGTGCCGTGTGCCGCCGCGTTCGTGTGGTGCGCGTTGCGGGGACGGCCGGTGCGGGGCGTGGTCGTGGCCGGCCTCGCCATCGGCGTCGCGGTCGGGTGGGAATACCTGCTCGTGCGGACGCAGGGGGAATCGCACTTCCTCGTGCATCTGGGCCAGCGGCAGGGGCGGCCGCTCACCCGGGCCGCGCGGCTCCTGCTCCCGCTCCTCAGCCACGTCGCGGGGCTGGCACCGGCGGTGGCGCTGCTGGCGCTGCGGGCGCTCGGCTGGTCCGGGCGGGCGGTCGCGGCCGTAGCACTGCTGGCGGCGGCCGGCGTCGCACTGCTGGGCGTGGTGCCGTCGCAGGAGGCGCTGGTGGGCCGGTCCGACGGCAAGGCCGTACTAACCGCATCGAACCTCGTCTATGGTGTACTTGCCGTGCCAGTGTGGGCGTCGCTCGGCGGCGTGGCCCTGGCGCTGCTGGCACGCCGTCGGAGCGAAGCGGGGGGGGACCACCGGGCGGCGGGCCTTTTCCTCGTCGCGTGGCTGTTGCTCGAAGCGGGCGGGTACTTCGCCCTGTCGCCGTTCCCGGCGTCGCGGCGGGTGGCCGGGTTCGTGCTGGTGTTCGCCCTCGCGGCGGGCCGGCTGGCCCACCTCCGGGGAGTCGGCCGGCGGGCGGCGGCCGGGGCGGCGTTCGCCGGGGCGGCGCTCACGCTGTTGCTCACTTTCACCGACCTTGTCGAAGCCGGGGCACACGAGACGGCGGCCGACCGCGTCGCCCACGGGGCCCACGCCCCCGCTCCGGGCTGCACCTACTGGTTCACCGGGTTGTGCGGGTTCGGGTACTACGCCGAGCGCGACGGGTTGAAGCCGCTCCGGATCGACCGGGAGTTGCCGAAGCCCGGCGACTTGATCGCCGTCCTCGACGACTGCGGCTTCCGAACGGATGCGGCCACCGGCCCCGGCCGCAAGCTCGAACTCATCGACACGGTTGGCGTCTCCGACGCCTTCCCGTTCCGCACCTGCCCCGGTTACTACTCGGGCCGCACGCCGCTCGAACACCGGGGCGCCGTGCGAGTCCGCGTGTTCGTGTACCGCGTGGTCGCCGTCCCCGTCGGGAAGGCCTGACGGCGGATCGTGTCCTAGAGTTGAGACGAGCCGCCGGCCGGGGCGATAGCCGGGGCGGTCCCGTTCCGTACTTCAATACGGAAGCCCCGCGCGGGCAGCGGGACCGCGGCGGACGCCGTTCCGGAGCCCCGCCGCCCATGATCCGTCTCATGTCGTCCCGCCCGGGCACCGGCCTGTCCGTCGTCGTCCACCCCCGGGCCGCGCTCGCCGCCCGCCTGCCGGCGCTCGCCGCCTTCGTGGCCGCGTCCGCCCCCCGCGTCGCCCTGAGCAAGCACCCCGCCTGGCTCCCGATCCTCCAGAACGCCCTCGGCCACGAGGCGTTCGCCCTCGAAGCCGTGGCCGACGGCCGGACGTGCGGGTTCCTCCCGCTCGCCCACGTCGGCAGCCTCCTGTTCGGCCGCTTCCTCGTCAGCCTGCCGTACCTCAACAGCAACGGCGTGATCGCCGCCTCGCCCGACGTGCAGACGCTCCTCGTGACCCGGGCCGCCGACCTCGCCGACGAGCTGAACGTCCGCTACCTCGAACTCCGGCACGAGGCCCCGGTCGAGCACCCGTCGCTCACGGTGTCGGTCACGAGCAAGGTCCACATGCGGCTCGACCTCCCCCGGTCGGCCGACGCCCTGTGGAAGCGGTTCGACCCGAAGGTGCGGAACCAGGTCCGCAAGGGCGAGAAGCAGACGTTCACGACGAGCTGGGGCGGGGCCGACCAGCTCGACGACTTCTACGCCGTCCTCAGCGAGAACATGCGCGACCTCGGCAGCCCCGTGTACGGCCGGGAGCTGTTCGCCGAGGTGCTGGCGGCCTTTCCCGGCGACGCCGAGTTGTGCGTGGTGAAGGACGGGGCGAAGCCGGTGGCGGCCGCCATGCTCCTGCACGGGCAGGGGGTGACGGAAGTGCCCACGGCGTCGTCGCTGCGGGAGTACAACTCGTCGAGCGTGAACATGCTCATGTACTGGCGGCTGCTGGAACGGGCCATCGGACGGCGGCAGGCGGTGTTCGACTTCGGCCGCTCGACGCTCGACGGGCCGACGTTTAAATTCAAGAAGCAGTGGGGGGCCGAGCCGCACCCGGCGACGTGGCAGTACGCCGCCCGCGAGGGGACCGTGCGCGACCTGCGGCCGGACAACCCCCGGCTGCAACGCGCCATCCGGTTGTGGCAGCGGCTGCCGCTGTCGGTGACGCGGCGGCTGGGGCCGGTGGTCGTGCGGGGCATCCCGTGACGGCGGCGGCGCGGCCGATGGACGGTGTCTTAAAAGTGGTTGATTTGACCCCCCGCCGCAATTTCATCTCGCGTCCGCCCTCACTCCCCGCCCAATTTCACTAACGCCCCAATCCGGCCCGATCCGGTCGCACGTCCTCACTGGTTTTTCCGGCGAGTTGGCGAGAACCGTTTGCCTCGGACCCGTTTGTAAACTTTGATTAAGCACGGAAACGACACGCGGCACGGCATCACGGCGGGGCTCGGACCCGCGGTGGGAAAGTGGGCCGCGGGTCGCAGGTCCGGACAACCCGATCCTCTTCCGGAAGGCCCGCCCCCCGCGCCGCCCGGGTGACCCGACCCCGGCTCGCGCCGTTCGCCAAACGCCGCGCCGCCTCCGCCCGGAGACGACAGACGATGTCCGTTCACCGCCGACTCGTGCTCGCGGCCAACGACCTCCGACTCGCCCAACTCGTTCAGTCCCACCTCCAGAAGACGCTGCTGGTCACCCCGCCCGTAGTCCGCTTCGAGGACGTGCCGCACCTGCTCACTCCCGAGACGGACGGGGCCCTGCTGCTCCTCGCGGCCGACCCGGGCGACGGGCCGGCGGTCGAGGCGGCCGTGCGGGAGGCCAAGCTACACCAGGTGCCGGCGAGCGTGGGCGTGCTGGCGACCGAAGCCGTGTTCCAGACGCGGGCCCTCGACGGCGTCCGGCCGCACGTCGCCGGCCTTTGGTCGTGGCCGGCGCTCGGCCGCGAAGTAACCAATTGGGCCCGCCACGGGACGACGGACGGCACCCCGTTCGCCGACCCGGCCGCCGAGACGACGGCCGAGCGCATCCGCCGCAAGCTCCTGTGCCACACGCCGTCGCTGACCGCGATGGTCGAACAACTGGTGATCGCCGCCGCCCACGACGTGACGGTCCTCATCGAGGGCGAGACGGGCACCGGCAAGTCTTTCCTGGCCAAGCTCGTCCACGACTCGTCGGCCCGCCGCGACCACCGCTTCCTCGTCGTCGCCTGCGGCACCCTGTCCGGCAACCTGATCGCGAGCGAGTTCTTCGGGCACGTCAAGGGGGCGTTCACCGGGGCCGACACGGCGAAGGTCGGCAAGTTCGCGGCCGCCGGCGAGGGTACGCTGCTCCTCGACGAAATCGACGCCCTGGGCCTGGACCAGCAGGCGAACCTCCTGCGGGTGATCGAGACGGGCGAGTTCGAGCCGGTGGGCGGGAACGAGACGCAGCACAGCAAGGCCCGGGTGGTCGCGGCCACGAACTGGAACCTCGGCGAGGCCGTCGAGCAGGGCACCTTCCGCCGCGACCTGTACTACCGCCTGCACGTCATCCGCTTCCACCTGCCGCCGCTGCGGCAGCGGCCGGAGGACGTCGGGCCGCTCGTCCGCGGCATGGTGGCCAAGTACGCCGCCAAGTACGGCAAGAAGCTCTTCAGCGTCTGCCCGGACGCCCTCAACGCCCTCGAAGCCTTCCCGTGGCCCGGCAACATCCGCCAGTTGGAGAACGCCGTTCAACAAGCGGTGCTGTCGAGCGTCGGCCCGGAGTTGCGGCTGCTGCACCTGCCGCAGTTCCTCCACTCGCCGACCCCGCAGCCGGCCTTCCTCCCGCACCCGGCCACCACGTCCGGGTACGGCACTCTCAAGCAGAACCGGGAGACGAGCGAGCGGGCGAACATCGTGCGGGCGCTCGAAAAGGCGGGCCAGAGCCGGACCCGTGCGGCCGCGGCGCTCGGCGTGAGCCGGGTGACGCTCTACAAGAAAATGCGGAAGTACGGGCTGATGCCGAAGGCCGGCGGGCCGCCGGCGACGCTCTACCTCGCCCCGCCGATGAGCGGGACGCACTAATCCACGGCCGGGCCCCCCGTCCCCTTCCCTTCCCCACGGCCGGCCGCGCTGGTAGCCTATTCCCCACGCCCGCCCGCCGGCCACGGACCCGGCCGGGCGGGGAGCCACGTCCGTGCGGTGACAGGGACGCGCCGATGCCCGCGGAGCCGAACTTCTACTACATCTGCCAACCGACCGCGGAGCTAACCCCGGCGGCCGGCGTCGCCTTCGTCCCCGTGCAGGACTTCCTGGCCGACGAGGGGGCGTGCAAGGCCCTGTGGGATCTGGTCGCCTCGCAGTTCCGCACGCGGAGCAAGTTCCTCGCCATCTGGCAGGGCGTCCGGTACGTCACCCTCCACCGCGACGCGGCCGGCGAGGTGGACGGCCTCCTGCTCGTGTCGGCCCCCGTGAACTGGCAGATCGACTACGTGGTCGTGCGGCCCGAGAGCCGCGGCCAGGGCATCGCCGGGGCGCTGGTGAAGACCACCGCGGCCGAGGCGTTCAAGCACAACGCCCCTTACGTGATGCTCACGAGCAAGGCGTCGCTCCGCCCGCTGTACGAGGGGTGCGGGTTCGAGGTCGTGCGGACGGGCTGAGCGTTCACCTGGACCCCACCCCGGGCCGCCGGTTAGGATGCGGGTTCGTCGCCACCAGGAGGGTCGGTCGCATGTGCGGAATCGTCGGGTTCACCGGCCAGCGGGAAGCGTCCCCCGTCATGCTCCACGGGCTCAAGCGGCTCGAATACCGGGGGTACGACAGCGCCGGCATGGTGACCGGGACCGGGAACGACCTCCACCTGCGGAAGAAGGCCGGCCGGCTCGCCGAACTGACCGCCCACGTCGCCGCCCACCCGGCCCCCGGCACCTACGGCATCAGCCACACCCGCTGGGCCACCCACGGCGGGGCGACCGACCGCAACGCCCACCCACACATGGACGCCTCGGGCACCATCGCGCTGGTTCACAACGGCGTGATCGAGAACTACGCCCACCTGAAACAGCAGCTCGCGGCCGACGGCGTCGTGTTCCGCTCGGACACCGACACAGAAGTCCTCGTCCAGCTCATCGGCCGCTACTACCAGGGCGACCTCGCGGCTGCCGTCCGCCAGGCGTTGACGTTCGTGAAGGGCACCTATGGCATGGCCGCGATCAGCCGGCACGAGCCGGGGGTGATCGTCGGGGCCCGGCTCGGCAGCCCGCTCGTCCTCGGGTTCGCGGAGGACGGCTCGTACCTCGCCAGCGACGCCAACGCGTTGGCCGGGTTCGCAGACAAGGTCGTCTACCTGGACGACCGCCAGCTGTGCGTGCTGACCGGCGACGAGTGGGAGGTCCGCGACCAGGACCAGTCGCCGGTGTCGGTGTCGGTGCAGGACATCGTCCACTTCCTGGGCGACGGCGACGCCGAGAAGGGCGACTACCCGCACTACATGCTCAAGGAGATTTACGAGCAGCCGGACACGCTCGCCAACGCCATGCGGGGCCGGCTCGTGGACGCCGACGCGACCGCCCACTTCGGCGGCCTGAACCTCAGCCCGCAGCAGCTCCGGCAGGTCGACCGCGTCATCATGACGGCGTGCGGCACCAGCTACCACGCCGGCCTCGTGGGCGAGTACCTGTTCGAGGAGCTGGCCCGCATCCCCGTGGAGGTGGAGTACGCCAGCGAGTTCCGCTACCGCAACCCGCCGGTGGACCGGAACACGGTCGTCCTGGCCATCACCCAGTCGGGCGAGACGGCCGACACGCTGGCGGCGCTGCGGGAGTCGAAGCGGATGGGACACACCACGCTCGCCATCTGCAACGCCGTCGGCAGCAGCATCGCCCGGGAGGCCGACGGCGGCGTCTACCTCCACGCCGGCCCCGAGATCGGCGTCGCCAGCACCAAGGCGTTCACCTCGCAGACGGCCGTGCTGGCGATGCTCGCCCTCTACTTCGGCCGCACCCGCCACCTGTCCAGCCCCCAGGGCCAGCGGCTCATCGACGAGCTGCGGGCGCTCCCCGACGTGGTCCGGCGGACGCTCCAGTGCCACGACCAGGTGAAGAAGGTGGCCGCCAAATACTGCGAGGCGAAGAACTTCCTCTACCTCGGCCGCCAGTACCTCTACCCGGCCGCGCTGGAAGGGGCGCTCAAGCTCAAGGAGATCAGCTACATCCACGCCGAGGGCTACCCGGCGGCCGAGATGAAGCACGGGCCGATCGCCCTGGTGGACGAGAACACGCCGTCGGTCTTCCTCGTGCCGCGGGGGCACGTCTTCGACAAGGTGATGAGCAACATGCAGGAGATCAAGGCCCGCGGCGGGCCGGTGATCGCGGTGGCGAGCGAGGGCGACATGGACGTGACCGCCCTGGCCGACGACGTGATCGCCGTGCCGGACGTGGCCGAACACCTCCAGCCGATCGTCGCCGCCATCCCGCTGCAACTGCTCGCCTACGAGATCGCCGTGCTGTGCGGGTGCGACGTGGACAAGCCGCGGAACCTTGCCAAGAGCGTGACGGTGGAGTGACGCGGCGGATCGGCGCTGTTCATTCCGCGGGCGCGGGGATAGGATGTCATCCCACCATCCCCTTTCCCCGCGAGCCTTTCCCATGACCCGCCTCGCCGCCCTCACCGCCGGCCTCCTCGGCCTCGCGGTCGCCACCGCCCCGGCCGCCCCGCCGGCCCCGGCCGACGCCGACGCCCCGGTCCGCGCCCTGCTCGTCATCGGCGGCTGCTGCCACGACTACGCCAAGCAGAAGGACATCCTCACGAAGGGCATCTCGGCCCGGGCGAACGTGTCGTGGGCCATCGCCTACGACCCGGACAAGGGGACCAAGCACAAGAACCCGGTGTACGACAACGCCGAGTGGTACAAGGGGTTCGACGTGATCGTGCACGACGAGTGCTCGGCCGACGTAAAGGACCCGGCGGTGGTCGAGGGCATCCTCAAGCCGCACAAGCAGGGCGTCCCCGGCGTCGTCCTCCACTGCGGGATGCACTGCTACCGGACGGAGGGCTTCCCCAAGACTACGGCGTGGTTCGACTTCACCGGCCTGGCCACCACCGGGCACGGGCCGCAGCAGCCGATCCAGGTGAACTTCGTGGACAAGGAGAGCCCGATCACGAAGGGGATGCAGGACTGGAAGACGGTGAACGAGGAGCTGTACAACAACGTGGCCGGCAAGCCGCTCGAGACGGCCCAGACGCTCATCCGCGGCAAGCAGACGGTGAAGGGGAAGGACGGCAAGGAGACGACGACCGAGACCGTGGTGGCGTGGACGAACACCTACAACGGCAAGGCCAAGGTGTTCGCCACCACCCTCGGGCACAACAACGAGACGGTGGCCGACGCCAAGTACCTCGACCTCGTCGCCCGCGGCCTTCTCTGGTCGGCCGGCAAGCTCGACGACGCCCACCTGAAGCCGGCGAAAGCGGTCCTGCTCGACGGCAAGTGACCTCGGGCTGTGACGTCGCTCCGGACCGGGACCGTTTTCCGGGCCCGACTCGAGCAATCCCGCACACGGCCCGACACCAATTCGCGTGCTGAGCCGGACCGGATTGAGCTGCTGGCGACTGTCTTCGGGCGAGGGGTTCAATCCCCGCCAAGCCACACCTCCTCCAAAGACTTCAACCCACGGCCGGGTCGGGCCGTGGGCCTCCTCAACACCCCCCTCTCCGCCCCCGGCACCGTCCTTCTTATCTCGCGCTCGACGGCCGAATCGCTTGGGCTCCAATCCGGGCTGTACCCCGGCGCGGCGTCCGGGTAGTTGTTGCGCTTCGCCGCGCCCGGCCGGGCCGCTTTTGGGGTCGGGCTCGCGGCACCACCCGCGGCACGTTGGCCGAGGACGCGCGATGCCGGGTTTCATCGTCCACACCCTGCTCGGCGACCGGATTCTCGGCCCGGGGCCGGACGGCCCCCCGGCAACGGACCTCCCGTTCCCGGTCAACGACGCGGGCCTACGGGCCGCCTTCCTGACCGGGTGCGTCGGGCCGGACATGGGCATGCACCCCGGCGGCGACGTGCTCTTCTCCGACCTGGCTCATTACGTCCGCAGCGGCGAACTCGCCCGGGCATTGGTCCGCGAGGCCCGGACCGACGCGGACCGGGCGTTCGCCTGGGGGTGGGCGGCCCACGTGCTGGCCGACGCGCTCATCCACCCGCTCGTCAACGTCGCCGCCGGGGACGCCCGCGGGGTCGGGCCGCTCACCTACGCCGACGACCCGTGGCTGCACATCGCCGTCGAATTCGGGGCTGACGGGGACTACTTCGCTCACTGGCGGGAACGGGGCTTGACCCGCCTGCCGCCGCCCCCGCCGACGACCGCGGACCACCTCGGCCTGGCGTATCACGTCGTGTACGGGCCGGCGGTCGGCGCCGGGGCGGTCCGGCGGTCGCTCGCGGCGTGGGCCCGGTGGCACCCGTTCGCGGTGGCGGCGGCCGGGGCGGCGGCCGAAAACCTCTACGGCCGGCGGGGCGGACGCCACGGCCTGTACGGGGCCTGTCGTCGGGCCGTCCGCTCGTACACCGGTGCGTTCGCCCGTCGCTCACCGCTCCACGCGGTCACGCACCCGTTGAAACCGTCCGTGCGGGCGGCGGGCCTCATCGAGACCGCCGTGCAGGAGTTCCCAGAACACTTTCGAGAACTGCTCCGGGGCGGGCTGGACTCCCTTCCGGACTACAACCTCGACACGGGCATAATCGAGCAACTCGCATCGTACCCGCCGGCCGTGGCGACCCTGGCACGGCTCGAAAAGACGGTGGGCAAGGTGAGCGGATAGCCGGAGCCCGCATGGGAGTGTGTTGGAAAACCGATTCCTAAGGTGACACGACGGCCCACCCCGCGGCGGCACTTACGTCAAATCTTGCGGCCCAAACTCCACCCGAGCGACTCGACGGAACCTCTTATTATTCGACTAGACGGTAACGCCCGATGTGGCTGTCCGGGAGGGTGTTGCGTCCGATCAGACGGCCAACTTTACCGCATGTTTGCGAGGTGGGTTTCACAAGCCCTTTTGCACCAAGTTTTTGCGTCGATTTCGAGCGCGCCGGGGTGGGAGAATGCTGTAAAGCTCGGACCGCGGTTCGAGTAGGCGGATCGACATAACTTCATCCGGACCGGACCGGACCGGACCGGACCGGACGGCCCGGTTACAGACACACTTTTACAGCTCGCCCGCCGCCCGTTCCGCGTCTGCCGTCATGCCGAGCCCCGCGTACAGCTCGGCCGCCGCCCCCAAGTGCTCCCGCCGGTCCGGCGACCCGGGCGGGGCGTGCCGGCCGAGGGCGTCGTGCATGAGGGCGGCGTCGAAGCGCATCCGCAAACGGACCGCGCTCGCGAGCCCACGCCGCCAAGCCCGGACCGCCTTCGCCGGCGACCCCGCGAGGAGGCGTGCCCGCCCCTCGTACAAGGCGGCCCGAGCCTCCCCCGGCGGGAACAGCCGGGCGTACCTTCGGAGGGCGGCGAGCGCGGCCGCCGCCGCAGAGCGAGCGGCGGCCGCGGCCGGGTCGGCCTCGGCTAACGCGAAACGCGCTTCGGCCACGCCGGCGAACCCTTCGAGGGTGGAACAGGTGACGGCTGTCACCTCGCGGGCAACCGCCTCGGCGGCGGCCGCGTGGCCGGCGGCCGCCGCCCGGTCGCCGGCCCGGGAGGCGAGCCCGGCCAGCATCCCTTCGATCCGAATTTCTTCCGTCCGGTCCTTGTTCCCGACCAGGGCCGCCGCCGACGCCGCCAACCACGACACGGCCTCCTCGGGGTGCCCGAGCCGCATGTGGCACTCCCCCTGAATGTTCATCGCCCAGGCGGCGTGCATGGCGTTCCCGCTCCGCTTCGACGCGTCGATCATCCGGGCGGCGGCCGCCAGCGCCGCGGGGTAGTCGGCGCGGAAGCATTCGAGCATGGCCAGGACGGTCAGGGCCTCGCCGGTCTGGTGGTGGTCCCGCAGCCGCTCGGCGTAGTCGAGGCTCTCGTGCACCAGGGCGTCGACCCGGTCCCACTCCCCCAGGCCGAGGTGGTGCATGCACAGGTAGGTGATGACGACGGACTGGTTCGGCATCTGGCCCGCGGCCCGGGTCGTCGTCTCGGCCAGGCGGGCGTACACCCGGGCCACCCGCCTCCAGTTCAGGAGACCGGCCAGGATCATCGCCCCGGCGTAGGCGGTGGCCAGTTCGGGCGACGGGCCGACCGCCTCGCCGGCGTTGAGCGCCCGGAGCACGCAATTGGTCCCGGGCATGATTTCGCTCATGTAGTACCGCACCCGCCCGAGCCGGTTGTACGCGGCGGCCACCTCGCGGCCTGGTGTGTGGGCCACGGCCGTCGGAACTCGCCGCCGGGCCGGGGACAGCCGGTGGACCAGTTGCACCGCCGCCTGGGCGACGCAGTCGAACCCGACGCCGGCCGCCGACGACCGCAGGGGCCTGCCGTGGAGGGCGACGGCCGCCGCCAGGTGGTCGGCCGCCGCCGGCAGTTCGCCCACCCCGAAGTACGCCTCCCCGAGGCGGTACTCCCAGTGCGCCCGGGCCGCGACGACGGCGGCCGGCGGCGAGTCGCCGTGCCGCTTCCGGCTGAGGCCCAGGAGTTCGGTGAACCCGGCGACCGCCTCCCGGAAGGCCCCGTCCCGGGCCGCCGCCTCGCCGGCCCGTGCGAGGAACTGGGCCTGCCGGTCCGGGTCGCCGGCGAACCCCCAGTGGTGGGCGATCAACCGGTCCGGCGTCGTCCCGCCCGCGGCCGCGTCGGCCTCGAACCACTCGGCGGCGGCGCGGTGGAACCGCTGCCTCTGGGGCCGGGTGAGGAGGTCGTAACAGACCTGCTGGACGACCGGGTGGGGGAAGGCGTAGGCCGGGTCCGGGTCGGCCCGGTCCTGGCGCAGCACCCGCTCGCGGGTCAGCCCGGCTGCGTGGGCGGGGAGTTCGGCGGCAGACGGGGTGGGGTGGACGGCGGCCGCCGCCCGCCACGGGAATGTCGGGCCGATCACGCTCCACACCTTGGCCGCCACCTGGTGCCCCGGGGGCAGCCGGTCGATCCGGGCCGTGACGAGGCCGTGGAGCGAGGTCGGGATGCCGGTGTCGGCCCCGGCGGCGACCCGCAAGACGGTCGATCCGTCGCGGACCTCGACCAGACCGGTGGCGGCGAGGTGGTCGGCCACCTGTTCGACGAACAGCGGGTTCCCCTGGGCCCGGGACCAGACCAGGGCGGCGGTCGCGTCGTCCAGCCGACCGGCCCCGAGCCGCAGCCGGGCCAGTTCACGGGCGGCCGCCTCGGGCAGCGGGTCGAGGACGATCCTGTCCGTGCCACCGGCCGCGACGAGGAGGTCGTATTCGGCCGGCAGCGGCGTTTCCGTTTGCCGGACGGCCAGGGCGAGGGCGATCCCGCCGACCCGCTCGCCCACGAGCTTGGCCAGCCGCCACGAGGAGGAGTCGGCCCACTGGGCGTCGTCGAGTACGACGAGGACCGGGCGGCCGGCGGCGGTCGCGTCGAGGAGGCCGACGATGACGTCGTTGAGGGCGTCCGCCCGCGTCTGCCCGGTCGTCTGCCGGAGGAGTTCGTCCTCGGGAAGGGCCAGACCGAGGAGTTCGTTAAGGAGCGGTGCCAGCGGCGCGAGCCGCGGGCGGTCCCGGAGAGCCGCCAGGACGCGGGCCCCACGCTCGGCCGGGCCGGGGAGGCCGGGGAGGCCGAGGAGGGCTTCGAGCACCGCGCGCCACGGGTAGTACGGGGTCGCCGTTTCCACCGACGAGCACGACCCTACGAGGCCGAGCACGCCCCGGTCGGCGGCCAGCGCCAGCGCCTCGGCCAGCAGCCGCGATTTGCCACTCCCGATGTCCCCCTCGACGACCACGACACGCGGCCCGCCCGCCGCCGCGTCCAGTGCTGCGGCGAACACCGCACGCTCGGCCTCCCGGCCGACGAGTACCCGGGACGCCGGATCGTCCGCGGGCGACAGTGTCGCCGGGCCGTCGATCAACTCGCACACGCCGTGGTCGATCACAAGCCGGTCGGCCGCCAGCAGCCGGTCGCACTCCCGCTCGGCCGCGGCCGGGTCGTCGCCCGCCACCCGCAGGTGGGCGGTGAGGCGGTCGCCGAGGCGGTCCGCCCGCAGCCGCTCGAGGAGGAGGGCGGCCCCCGGTTCGGGCGCGCGGCCGAGGGGTCCGGCGGGGTGGCGGGGCGGGTCTCCCCCGGGGTCCGCCCGGTACACCCGTACCGGGGCGTCGAACCCCTTGAGGTGGAACCGGGGCAATGGGGTGAAGCGGTGCGGCCCGCCCTTCGCCGCGGCGGCCCGGGTGGGGTCGTCGCACAGGATGTCGCCGGCGCGGGCCAGTTGCATCAGCCGGGCGGCCCGGATGACGTCCGCCCCGGTGACCGTGTACACCCGCCGGCCCGGCCCCCCGAGGGGGGCGCAGAACGGGAGGCCGGTGCTGACGCCGATCCCGCACGAGACGCCGTGCTTTCGGGCCAGGTCGCGGAGGAGGCCGGCGGCCGCGACCGCCCGGCCGGCGTCGTCCTCGTGAGCGGGCGGCAGGCCGAACGCGAGCACGGCGATCAACCCCTTGTCGTCCTCCATGAGTTGGGCGACCGTTCCCTCGTATCGCCCCATGGCGTCCTGGAGGACGGCCATCGCCTCCTGGATGCGCTCCCAGTGCGGGGTCGCGCCGGCCGGACGGAAGATGCGGACGAAGAGGGAACTGACCGTCCGCGCCTGGGCGAGAAAGTCCCCGGCCCCGGCGTCGATCCCCTCCTGCACGGCCCGCGGGACGTACGGGCGGAGGACGTTATCGGGGAGCGAGGTGAGGTCCGGGAGGGCCGGGCCGGGCGGGGGCGGGAGGGGGGCGGAGATCCGGCGGGCGAACGCCCCGCCGCCGGGCACCCGTTCGACCTCGGCCCCCGGACCGAGGAGGGCCGCCGCTTCGGGTGAGAGATAGACGCCGCCGATCCGAATGGTGTCGCCGGCGTCCCGAATCTGATCGAGCGGCGGGCCGTAGGCGATCAACTGCCAGAACCCCTGACGCCCGCCGACGAGGGCGGTGGCCAACTCGCCGGCCCCGATGCAAATCCGGAGCGACAGTCGGACGCCCGGGGCCAGCTCCAGGTTGTTCAAATCACGTTGGATTTCCAGGGCCGCCTGCGTCGCCTGGCGGACGGCCGGCCCGAGGTCGTCGCCGGCGGGGGCCGGCCAGATGGCCAGGACGGCGTCCCCGGCGAATCCGACCACATCCCCTCCGCGGGCCTGGAGGAGTGAGATGAGCGGCTCGTAGTATGCGTTGAGGATGCGGCACATCTCCTCAGGCCCCACCATCCGACCGAGCTTGGCCAGTTGGTTCGCCAGGACCGTCGAACCGGCCACGTCGGCGAACAGGGCCACCGCGGGCAGACTGTCCCCCTCGCCGTCGGTCGGCGGGGCGTTTGTGTGGCGGGCGTTGCGGAAGATGAGGCGCGGGACGTAGGCCGCGAACTCGCGGGACTTGGACGGCATGGGGCACCCCGGGGCCCCGGCCCGACCCGCCGGTCGGGCGGCCCGGGGCTGACCCACCCCACTCTACGACCCGACCGACGCAACCACCACCCGCCCCCGCCCGCGGGACCGGCCCGCGGACGCGCAAGCCCGACGACCGGCACGTCGAACGAGCGGATTCCAGTTCTACCTCCGGACACGAACCCGGCGGACCGGGTACATTCTCAACGAAGCTCTACCACCGGCCGCCCCTTCACGGAGACGCCCATGTGCCGACCGATCCGCGCCGCGTTCGCGGCCGCCCTGCTAGCGCTTGCCTTCCCCCCGGCCGCGACCGCGGCGGACGAGTGCCCCTGGTGGCGGCCGTGTGGTCCCGGGAAAACGTCGAGCGGCAACCGGTTCATCTCCCAAAGCAAGTCCGGGGTGGACTTCCGTTCGGCTTGCCAGAAGCACGACGAGTGTTACGCCGCGGGCGTCGGGTGCCGCAAGGACTGCGACCAGCAGTTCCTTCAAAACATGCTCGACCTCTGCGAGGCGGCCGGCAACCCGCCGGGCAGCCGGAGGCGGGCGAAAATCTCTTACCTGGGCGTGCGTCTCTTCGGGGCGTCGTCGTTCGGAGAGCCCCTCGACGAGTGAAGCCGCGGAAGGCCGTTGAACGGCTGCCTTGCCGTCCGAAATCGTTCGAGCCGCCGTCGAAGTGCCCCCGCATTCTCCCGCTTTTTCGCTCGCGGTTTGCCACATACGCAGGCCGGCTCGACACTTCCGCTTCCCGCTCCCACCCTGTGCGGTAACGCGGGAACGGAGGCGAAATCCACGTCGATTCCTGACACCGACCTTGTGGGCTGGCGCGGCACTCGCTCAACTTCTCAAAGAACAAGCGCCTCCCGGGCGGCTTCGAGGCGGAGCCGCTCGACACGCTCCCGCTGGTCGGCGGCCCGACGTACGAGGGCGTCATAGTCGTGCCCCTGGTACTTCGCTTCGCCCTCCGCAACGGCGGCCAGTGCTTGCCAGAGGGCCCGCTTACCCTCGATGCCGACCGCGACCGCCTCGACCGATTCGAGCCGCCGGAGTGGGCCGCCGGCCGGATCGTCCGCGAGCAGTTTGAGCCGGGCGGCCTTCTCGGCCACCTACCCGGCGGCCCGCCGGAGCGGACTGCGGGCACACTCGAGTCGGTCGATCAGGGCTTCGAGTTCCGCCTTGTCGGCGAGGATGTCGGCCCGCAGTCCGGCGAGCGTGCTGCTAAGATCGGTGTCCGCGTGGGCGGACTCCAGACCCTCCAGAAGTTCGACGGCGGCCGTCGCCCCCATCAAGTGGTCGTTCAGGTAAGTCCCGACGTGTTGGATTGACACGGCCCGATCTCCCATTAAGCCCCACCACCGGGGTACGTCCGCCTCGATGTATGGTCGGTCCGCTGATCGCACCCCCACCGGGGGTTGTTTGGCGCACACGTGGCTCATCACTTCCGTAGAGTTGGTAAGCAACCAGAGTGCCGTCGGCCCCCTGGGGTCGCCGCACGCCGCGTTCCTCGCCGCTCCCACACCCCGACCCGGCTCCGGCACCAAGACCCGGCCGGCACCGACTTTGCGGGTCCGCGAGCGGGCAACCATACGCCAGACGACGGACCAGGAGGCCCCGATGCCGGACGGACCCCGCACCCCGCACCCCAGCCCCCAGCACCGCCGCCGCGACTGGACGCCGCTCGACGGCCCCTGGGACTTCGCACTCGACCCGGAAGCCCGCTGGCACACACCGATCGACGTGGCGTGGGACCGCACGATCCAAGTCCCGTTCGCCCCCGAAACGGCCGCCAGCGGGGTCGGCGACACGAGCTTCTACCGGGCCTGCTGGTACCGCCGCACGGTCACGCCGCCGGCCCTCCCCCCCGGCGGGCGGCTCCTCCTCCACTTCGGGGCGGTCGATTACGAGGCCACGGTGTGGGCGAACGGCCGGCTCGTGGCCCGGCACGAAGGCGGGTACACGCCGTTCACGGCCGACGTGACGGACGCCGCGGCCGCGGGCCCGTTCGAGGTCGTCGTCCGGGCCGATGACGACCCGCACGACCTCGCCAAACCCCGGGGCAAGCAGGACTGGCAGCTCAACCCCCACTCCATCTGGTACCCCCGCACGACCGGCATCTGGCAGACCGTCTGGCTCGAACCGGTGCCGTCCACGCGGCTCAAGAAGGTGTGGTGGACGCCGGCCGTGGAGCGGTACGAGGTCGGGCTGGAGGCGTTCCTGGCCGGCGACCGGCGGGACGACCTCCGCCTCCGCGTCGCCCTCCGGGCCGGCCACCGGCTCCTGGCCGACGACACGTACCAGGTGTTGGCCGGCGAGGTCCACCGGCGGATCGCGCTGTCCGACCCCGGGATCGACGACTACCGGAACGAAATCCTCTGGAGCCCGGCCAGCCCGACTCTGATCCGGGCCCACCTGCAACTCCTCGACGCCGACAACCGGGTGGTGGACGAGGTGTGGAGCTACACCGCCCTGCGGTCGATCGCCGTCCAGGGGGACAAGTTCATCCTCAACGGCCGGCCGCTCCAACTGCGGCTCGTCCTCGACCAGGGGTACTGGCGGGAGACCGGGCAGTCGGCCCCGGACGACGACGCCCTCCGGCGGGACGTGGAACTGGCCAAGGCGATGGGGTTCAACGGCGTCCGCAAGCACCAGAAGATCGAGGATCCGCGGTACCACTACTGGGCCGACACGCTCGGCCTGTTGGTGTGGGAGGAGATGCCGAGCGCGTACCGCTTCACGCCGACGTCCGTAGAGCGGCTGACCCGCGAATGGGCGGCCGTCATCGACCGCGACCGGAGCCACCCGTGCATCGTGGCGTGGGTGCCGTTCAACGAGTCGTGGGGGGTGCCCGACCTGCCCGACAGCCCGGCCCAGCGGAACTACGTCCAGGCCCTCTACCACCTGACCAAGACGCTCGACCCGACCCGCCCGGTGGTCGGCAACGACGGGTGGGAGAGCGTGGCCACCGACGTGATCGGCATCCACGACTACGACGACCAGCTCGCCCGCATCGCCCGCCGGTACGGGTCGGACGAGACGCTCCCACGGCTCTTCCGCCGCGAACGGCCGGGCGGCCGGATGCTTATCCTGAGTGGCGGCCACGAACACCCTGACCACCCCGTTATGCTCACCGAGTTCGGCGGCATCGCCTACTCGCCGGTGGACGGCACTTGGGGGTACAGCCGGGTCGGCACGGCGGCCGCGTTCGCCGACCGGTACTCGAAGCTGCTGGCCGTGGTGCGGTCGATGCCCGTGCTCTCGGGTTTCTGCTACACCCAGTTCGCCGACACCTACCAGGAAGCGAACGGCCTCCTGACGGTCGATCGCCGGCCGAAGTTTCCGCTCGAAGAGATTGCCCGGGCGACGGCCGGCCCCGCGACCGCGGACGAGCAACGGGCCGAACTCGAATGGCGTGACGAACTGATGCGGGGCCAGCAAGACCCCTACGCCGCGGGCAACGGAGTGCCCGCCGAGCGGTAGAAGGTTCTTGCCGGCGTCCGCGAAAGGGCGTTCGTGTGGGCGTGCAGTTTGCTGCCGGGCGCGAGGTCGAAGCTACGCGTCCGTTCCGCCGCTTCCGCCAGGGGTATCGCGTTTTCCCACGCGGGCGGGTCGGGGCGGCCGACCGCCGATCACTGGCCCGCCGTTTGCTGCGTCACGCAACGCCCTCTATCCCTTCCCACGCCGGGTCGGGTGTCATACTCGCCGCTAGTGCTGGCGGAAGGGTTGATTCCTCGGCACCGTCCGGCCCCCTTAACACCCCCGGCCGCCCCCGCCCCGCGGCCCCCACGAGGTGCCCCTCATGCCACCGTCCGCCCCCGCGCTCGTCGTCTTCTCGCACCTCCGCTGGGACTTCGTCTTCCAGCGGCCGCAGCACCTCCTGTCGCGGATCGCCCGCGGCCGGCCGGTGTTTTTCGTCGAGGAGCCGGTGGCGTCCGAGGCCGACCCGCGGTGGGAATTCTCGTCCCCAGCCACTGGCGTCACCGTCTGCCGGCCGCACACCCGGCTGGCCGAACACGGCTTTACCGACGCCCAACTCGAACAACTCCGGCCGATGGTGAACGACCTGATCGCCGACCGGGTCGATGGCGAGTACGACCTCTGGTTCTACACCCCGATGGCCCTCCCGCTGGCCGACGGGTTGGAGCCGCGGGCGGTCGTGTACGACTGCATGGACGAACTGTCGATGTTCAAGTTCGCTCCGCCGCAACTGCTGCCGCGGGAGGCCGCCCTGCTGGGGCGGGCCGACGTGGTGTTCACCGGCGGGCCGAGCCTGTTCCGGGCCAAGAAGGACCGCCACGCGAACTGCCACTGCTTCAGCAGCAGCGTGGACGCCGCCCACTTCGCCCGCGCGACCGACGGTGCGCTCGCCGACCCGCCTGAGCAGGCCGCCGTCCCGCACCCCCGGCTCGGCTTCTTCGGAGTGATCGACGAGCGGTTCGACCTGCCGCTCCTGGCCGCGATGGCCGAGGCCCGCCCGGACTGGCAGTTCGTGATGGTCGGCCCGGTGGTGAAGATCGACCCGGCCGACCTGCCGGCGCGGCCGAACGTCCACTTCGTCGGGCAGCAGAAGTACGAGGCGTTGCCGGCCTTCCTCGGCGGTTGGGACGTCGCCCTCCTGCCGTTCGCCCGCAACGACTCGACCAAGTTCATCAGCCCGACGAAGACGCTGGAGTACATCGCGGCCGACAAGCCGATCGTAAGTACGCCGATCACCGACGTGGCCGAGCCGTACGGGGCGATGGTGGGGCTGGCCGACGACGCCGCCGGGTTCGTGGCCGCGTGCGAGAAGGCCCTGGCCGAGACGGACGCGGACCGCGAGCGGCGGCGGGAGCAGTACCGCAACGTCCTCGCCCGCACGTCGTGGGACCGGACCGCCACCGCGATGACGGAGCTGTTGGAAGAGACGGGGGCGAAGAAGGCGGGTCCCGGAGGGCGGCAAGTGGCTGGGGCACCCGCCGAGCCGCCCGCGTCGGCCCCGGTGGTCGTTATCGGTGCCGGGCCGACGGGGCTGAGCGCCGCCTACCACCTCGGCGAGGACGCCCTGCTCATCGAGGCCCACGACCGCGTCGGCGGGTGGTGCCGGTCGATCACCGACGGCGGGTTCACGTTCGACTTTGCCGGCCACATCATGTTCTCGAACGACCCGTACGTCCACGAGATGTACAATACCCTGCTCGGCGACAACGTCCACTGGCAGGACCGCGAGGCGTGGGTGTTCAGCAAGGACGTCTACACCCGCTACCCGTTCCAGGGGTGCCTGTACGGGCTGCCGGCGGACGTCATCAAGGAGTGCCTCGTCGGGGCCATCGAGGCCCGGTTCGGCCCGCTCAAGTCGGACAAGAGCGGATCGCTCACACACGCCGGGGGCAATGGCGTGAAGGCGTCCGGCGGGGTTCACGCCAGTGCCACCGTTCGTGCCCTTCCGAACGGGCACGCGAATGGGAACGGTAACGGTAAATTGCACCTCAACGGCAACGGGCACGCGAACGGCAAGGCCGCCTGCACCCTACTCGGGAGTACCGACCCGAAGGACGGCGTTTCCGACTGCTGCGGCGACGGGGTGGCCGAGGCGACGGTGCCGCTAGTCGAAAAGTACGGGACCGGCGTCAAGGGCGGCACGGCCGGCGGCGAGCCGAAGAACTTCGAGGAGTTCATCTACAAGGTGTGGGGGGCCGGGATCGCCAAGCACTTCGCGGTGCCATACAACCGGAAGATTTGGGCCGTTCCGCTCGACCAGATGGAGACGAGCTGGCTCGGCGGGCGGGTGCCGATGCCCGACCTCGAAGACATGATCGACGGGGCCCTTTCCCCGAAGGGCAAGCCGATGGGCCCGAACGCCCGCTTCGGCTACCCGCTCCGCGGAGGCTTTCAGGCCCTCATGGACGGCTTCCTCCCGCACCTGACGGGAGACCTGCTGTTGAACACGAAGGTGAAGGCCGTCTCCCCCCTCCGCCGGGTCGTGACCCTTGCGGACGGCACGGAGATCGCTTACGATCAGCTGGTCAGTACGATGCCACTACCAGCCCTCGTCAAGGCGATGGGCGACGAGGTGCCCGACGAGGTCCGCCGGGCGGCGGCCGGCTTGCGACACACTTCCGTCAGGTGCGTCAACATCGGGGTCGGCCGCGAAGCGCTGACCGACAAGCACTGGATCTACTACCCCGAAGAGACGGTCTTCCACCGCATCTTCGTGCAGGGCAACGCCAGCCCCCACTGTAACCCCCCGGGCGGGTTCGGGCTGACGTGCGAGATCACTTACGGGCCGCTCAAGCCGCTTCCCTGCGACGGCGTGGCCCTGGTGAAGCGCTGTATTGAGGACTGCATCAAGGTCGGTTTCTTCAAGGCAGACGACCCGATCGTGGTCACGAACCAGGTAGACATGCCGTTCGCCTACGTGGTGTACGACCACGCCCGGCCGAAGAACGTGGCCACCATCCGGGCCTGGCTGGAGGCCCACGACATCCTCTTGGCGGGGCGGTACAGCGAGTGGGAGTACTACAACTCGGACCACGCCTTCCTGGCCGGGAAGAAGGTGGCCGAGGCGGCCCGCGGGCGGCAGCAGGCCCGCGTCGCCGTGACCGTCTGACGACCCGAACAGGGGCGGGGGTGGGTTCGCCCACCCGCCCCCGCTCCGCACGCAAGGCCGGCGAGGACCGCCCGCCCATCACCCGGGATGGAACCCGCTTCTCACCCGGAGCCCGCCATGCGATTCGACTCCGCCCTCCTCAACGACCTTGACCCGGAATGGCAGGCCGCGCAAGACCGTCTCCTGGCGGCCGTTCCGACCGAATTACGGCCCCGCGTCCGGACGCTCCTCGACGACCCCCGCCGCGGCGGACGCGGGCTTCGGGACCTCCTTCGGGTCGCCGCCTTGGGCCGGCAACTTCCGGGGGCGCTGCCCGAAGAGCTGGTGTCCGTCTACCTGACGGACGACGCGGCCGAGCCGCTGCACGACTGCGAAAAGTGCGGACTCCCGGTCCCCGTCCGTGCCGGCCGGCGGTGCGGGCACGAGCCGACGGCCGACCGCGTCTACTTCCCCGAGTGCCCGAACTGCGGCGGGCGGACCGGGCGGTTCGCCTACTGGTCGGGGGCCTGTCCGGCCCGGGCCGCGACGGCGGGCGTTGCTCGGGTTCACTAAGTCCCCTCATGATCGCGGGGCGGCCGTCCGCCCCGCCAGAGGATTCACTTCCCCGGGGTTACCTCCCCGCGAGATGGATCGCGCACGGAGTGAAGGCATGTCAACCGCGGACCCGGCCGGCCGGCCGGAAGTGTGGGCCGGCCCCGAGTGTACCGTCAACCGGGTCGGCGGGCGGTACTTCGATCAGCTCGCCCGGACCGGGCACGACCGCCGGCCGGATGACCTCGACCGCCTCGCCGCCCTCGGCGTCCGGGCGGTCCGCTACCCCGTCCTGTGGGAGCGGCACGAGTGCGGCGGCCCCGGCGACGCGGTCGATTGGGCGTGGGCCGACGCCCGCCTCGGCCGGCTCCGCGTCCTCGGAGTTCGCCCCATCGCGGGGTTGGTTCACCACGGGAGTGGGCCGCCGGGCACGTCGCTCGTCGATCTTGGCTTCCCCGAAGGCTTGGCCGCCTTCGCCGCCCGCGTCGCCGAACGCTTCCCGTGGGTTGACGCCTACACGCCGGTCAACGAGCCGCTGACGACGGCCCGCTTCGCCGGCCTCTACGGCCACTGGCACCCGCACGGGCACGACGACGCCACCTTCGCCCGCTGCCTCCTGACCGAGTGCAAGGCGGTGGTGTTGACGATGCGGGCCGTCCGCCGAGTCAACCCGGCGGCGCAACTTGTGCAAACCGACGACCTGGGTCAGACGCACGCCCCGCCGGCGCTCGCGTATCAGGCCGACTTCGAGAACGAGCGGCGGTGGGTGACGTGGGACTTGCTCTGCGGGCGGGTGGGCCCGTCGCATCCGATGTGGGGCTACTTCCGGTGGGCCGGGGTGCCCGAGGCGGATGTGGCATGGTTCGCGGACAACCCGTGCCCGCCAGACGTTGTCGGAGTGAATTACTACGTCACGAGCGAGCGCTACCTGGACGACCGGCTCGACCGCCACCCGGCGGAGAGGCACTGCGGCAACGGCCGCGACCGCTACGCGGACGTGGAGGCCGTCCGCGTGCTTCCGGGCGGGCCGGTCGGCGTCGGCGGCATCCTGAATCAGGCGTGGGACCGCTATCGTCTGCCGCTGGCCGTGACGGAAGCCCACCTCGGCTGCACCCGCGAGGAGCAGGTCCGCTGGCTCAACGACGTTTGGACGGCGGCGTGCGACGCCCGGGCGGCCGGGGCCGACGTGCGGGCCGTCACGGCGTGGTCGGCGTTCGGGGCGTGGGACTGGGACAGCCTCGTCACCCGCGACACCGGGCGGTACGAGCCGGGGGTGTTCGACGCCCGCTGGAACCCGCCGAAGCCGACGGCCGTCGCCGCCCTCGTGCGCGACCTCGCCGCCGGCCGCCCGCCCGAACACCCGGCCCTCGACGCCCCCGGGTGGTGGCACCGCCCCGAGCGCTTCCTCTTCCCCGGGGACGCGGCCCCGGCGGTGACCGCCCGCCCGGCCCGCACGCTCCTCATCACCGGCGGCTCCGGCACTCTGGCGGGGGGGTTCGCCCGCCACTGCCGGCTCCGCGGGTTGCCGGCCGTCGTCGTCCCACGCCGCGACCTCGACATCGCCGACCCTCACGCCGTGGCGGCCGCACTCGAACGGTACAAGCCGTGGGCAGTCGTGAACGCCGCGGGGTTCGCCCGGGTGGACGCCGCCGAGGGCGACCCGGAAGGGTGCCGGCGGGCGAACGCCGCCGGCCCCGTCGCCTTGGCCGCCGCCTGCGCCGCCCGGGGAATGGGGCTCGTCACCTTCTCGTCCGACCTCGTGTTCGACGGGCGGGCCGGCCGGCCTTACCGGGAGGGGGATGCGGTCGCCCCGCTGAGCGTGTACGGGGCGGCAAAGGCCGAGGCCGAGCGGGAGGTGCTGGCCCGCCACCCGGGGGCCCTGGTGGTGCGGGCCGGGGCCGTGTTCGGCCCGTGGGACGAGCGGAACTTCGTGTCGTCCGCCCTCCGCACCCTCCGCGGCGGGGGCATGTTTGCCGCCCCCGAGGATTTGACCGTCACGCCGTCGTACCTCCCGGACCTCGTCGGGGCGACGCTCGACCTCCTGGTTGATCGCGAGGCCGGCGTCTGGCACCTGGCAAACCCCGACGCCCTGACCTGGGCCGACCTCGCCCGGGAGGCGGCCGGGCGGGCCGGGCTCGATCCCCGCGGCGTACGAGGCAGGCCCGCGGCCGACCTCGGGTTCGTCGCCCCGCGGCCGGCGTACAGTGCCCTCGGGAGCGACCGCGGGCCGCACCTCCCGCCGCTGGCCGACGGCCTCGACCGCTACCTCCGCGAGTTCGACCCCGCCCCACGGGCCTAATGCAGGCTCGATCCTGACGATTTGCGAATCCGTGCGGGGTCGTATCCTGCCCGGATGAACAAGGCACGAACCTTTGTCCGCCCCCTCACGGCCACCGAGCGACACGCCCTGGAGCAGGGCCGGAAGTCGGCCGATGCG
>JANPKP010000215.1:0-3435 GCA_031426095.1 Gemmataceae bacterium | reverse complement strand
CCGGACTTGGGCCGAGGGAGGAGTGGTTCCAGCCGCTCCCACTGAGAGTCGGTCAGGTCGGTCGGGTAGGGCTTGCGCGTCATGCCCGAACCGATAACCGAACGCCGGCCACCCGTCGAGCCAGGTTTTCAGATGCCCTGTAAGAGCCACCAGGGGGCAGAAGCCGGGAGTCGGCCGGCAAAAACGGACTGACTCCGGCTTCATTGCCGGCCGACTCCCGGCTCCTGTCCCCCGACCACTTCTTCCGTAACCTGATCTCATCGTCCGCCCCCTTTTCCCGGCCCCGTGTGGGAGACTCCCCGTGTCGAAGCGCGAGAACGCGGTCACGTTCCGAGGCACCCCCAAGCCGCTCGTCGGTCCGGAGGTCACGGTCGGGTCGAAGGCCCCGGACTTCAAGGCCCTCAACAACGGGCTCGGGGCCGTCACCCTGGCCGACACGCCCGCCAAGGCCCGCCTCTTCAGCGTCGTCCCGTCGCTCGACACGCCCGTGTGCGGCACCCAGACGAAGATGTTCGAGGACGGCATCCGCTCCCTCGGCGACAGCGTCGCGTGCTACACCGTGAGCCTCGACCTGCCGTTCGCCCAGAAGCGGTTCTGCACCGGCGAGGGCATCACCTCGATGCAGACCCTGTCGGACGTTCACGACCAGTCGTTCGGCAAGAACTGGGGCGTCCTCCTCGAAGGGCTGCCGCTGAGCCTCTTGACGCGGGCCGTGTTCGTGCTGGATAAGGGCGGCACCGTGACCTACGCCCAGTACGTGCCGGAAGTGACGTCCGAGCCCGACTACAAGGCCGCCCTCGCGGCGTTACAGACCGCCGCCGCGTGAAAGAATTGACGACATCGCCGCACGGCGGGCGCGGATGCGAATACGATCCGGGTGTATCCTGAGTACGGAACCGTACTTCGATCCGCGTCCGCCGTGCGGCTGCTTCCGAGGACTACCATGCTCTTGCGGATCGACCACGAGACGAAGCTGACGTACACCGCGGCCGTGTCCGAGGCCATCGTCGAGATGCGGACGGCCCCCCCGTCGCAGGACGACCAGACCGTCCTCGGGTACAAGCTGCGGGTGACGCCTGCCGCCCCGGTCACGAGTTACCGCGACGGGTACGGGAACAAGGTCGAGTTGTTCAACCTGCTCGCCCCGCACACCGAGGTGGTGATCCTGGCGTCGGCCTGCGTCCGTGTCCACCGGCCGGACGGGGCCGGGCGGACGGCGGTGGTGGCCTGGACGCCCGAGTTGGCCACCCACGTCGATTCCACCGAGTACACCCGCACCAGCGACCTGATCGACTTCACCCCGGCCGTGCGGGCGTTCGCGGAGGCGGTGCCGCTCGGGACCGCCAAGTCGGTGCGGGACGTGGCCGAGGCGGTGATGGCGGCCGTCCGCGGCAAGCTCGCCTACGAGAAGGCGGTGACGGCCGCGACCACGAAGGTGTCCGAGGCGCTGGCCCTCGGCCGCGGGGTGTGCCAGGACATCGCCCACCTGTTCATCGCCTCCTGCCGGCTGCGGGGGCTCCCGGCCCGGTACGTCTCGGGCTACATCCACGCCCCGGGCGAGATCGCTACCCACGCGTGGGCCCAGGTCTGGGCCGGGCCGGAGGCCGGGTGGGTGAACATCGACCCGACGCACGGCGTCTGGTGCGAGACCGGGCACGTGGTGACGGCCGTCGGCCGCGACTTCGGCGACGTGCCGCCGAACCGCGGGGTGTTCAAGGGCGACGCCGAGGAGACGATCGCGGTCACCGTCGGGGTGCAGGTGGTGGACCGGGTGCCGGCCGACCTGGCCGAACCGGCCGACGCCCCGGCGTGGACGAATCTGGCCCACGCCCAATCGACCAACGGCCGCAACGCCTGGCTCGGCCAGCAGGGCCGCAGCCGCTCCTTCCGCCAGCAGCAGAGCCAGCAGCAGCAGCAAGAAATCGGCGGGAATTAACCACAGAGTCACAGAGGGCACTGAGGGAAGAGACACGCGAGAAGACGGGAGAGTGATTTAGAACCCGTCCGTTTCCCCTCTGTGATTGTCTTCGCTCCGTGACCTCTGTGACTCTGTGGTTGATTCCCTTCCCAACCCCCATGATCCCGACCAACCTCGTCACCGGATTCCTCGGCGTCGGCAAGACGACGGCCGTCATCGACCTGCTCGCCCGCCGGCCGGCCGGGGCGCGGTGGGCGGTTTTGGTGAACGAGTACGGCGACGTGGGTATCGACGGGGCGCTCATCGAGGGGAGCGGGCCTGAGGGCGTCACCGTCCGCGAGGTCGGCGGCGGGTGCGTCTGCTGTGCCACCGCCCCGTACCTGGGGGTCGCCCTCCACTTCCTCCTGCTGGACGCCAGGCCCGAACGGCTCGTCATCGAAACGACCGGCCTCGGCCACCCCGCCCGGTTGCTCGACACCCTTCGCAAGGACTACGCCGGCCGGCTCGACGTGCGGGCCACCCTCGCGGTCGTGGACCCGGCCGACTTCGCCCAGCCGGCGATGCGGGCGAACCCGGTGTTCGTCGATCAGGTTCAACTGGCCGACGTGGTGGTGATGAACAAACTTGACGCCGCCGCCCCCGAACTGGTGGCCGACTTCCAGGCGTGGGCGAACAGCCTGTTCCCGCCGAAGCTGCTCGTCGCCGGCACCACCCGCGGCCGGCTCGACCCCGCGTGGCTCGACCTCACCGCGAACGACGAACGCCGGCCGCTCTACCCCGAGGCACATTCCCACGGCGACCACGCGGAACCCCGGCCGGCGATGCCCCCGCGACCCGGCCGGCCGACCCGCTACGAAACGCCGTCGGGCGTGCGGCCGGCGTGCGGGTGGGTGTTCGACGCCGCGGACGTTTTCGACGAGGACGAACTGCTCGCCCTGCTCCGCAGCTTTCCCGGCATATCGCGGCTCAAGGGCGTGTTCCGCACCCCGTGGGAATGGGTGGCCGTCAACCGGGCGGGCAAGGACGTGACCGTGACGCCGACCGCGTACCGCCGCGACAGCCGGGTGGAAGTGTTCGCGGAAAACCTCCCGGGCGGGTGGGACGGGTTCGAGGCGGCGTTGCTCGGGTGCCTGCTGCCTTCACGCCCCGGCGTTCACTGAGTGTGCGAAAACCGTCATGACGGGTGCAGGATGCGGAGCACGCGGTGGGTCATGGCGGCGTGGATCATGGCCTCGCCGGTCGCCGTCTGGAACTCGTAGTCCTTGCCCAACCGGCGGTACTTCACCAGCCAGGCGAACGTCCGCTCGACCACCCACCGCCGCGGGTGGATCTCGAACCCCGTGGGGGCCGTGGCCGTGGCCGTCACCCGCCAGTGTAGGTGCCGCCGGACCCCGTCGATGAACCGCCGGCGGAACCCGCTATCGGCGATCACCTCCCGCACCCGCGGGAGCCGGTCGTGGAACTTTCGGAGCAGCCACCGGCCGCCGTCCCGGTCCCGGACGTCGGCGGCCGTCACC
>JANPKP010000214.1:0-3554 GCA_031426095.1 Gemmataceae bacterium | reverse complement strand
TTATTCGGTCGTTGGTTGGCACAAGTCCTTGCATTCCCACCGACTTCGTATTACTCGCGGGTGGTGGGACTGCGCGGACTTGTCCCACCCTACATGATGTGGCCCCGCCCATGCCCGACCCCACCCCCTCGCCGTCCCCCCGCCGCGGGCGGCCGCGCGGGGCGGGGGCGTTCGCCTGGCGGGCGTTCTTCCACCAGTCGGCCACGCCCGTGTTCGTCCTCGGGGCCACCCGCCGACTTCGGTACGCCAACCCCGCCTGGGAGCGCCTCGCCGGCACGCCGCTGGCCGACGCCCTCGGGCTCGTCTGTTCGGGGCGGCCGAGCGCGTCGGCCCTCGCCGCCGCGATGGCCCCCACCCCCGACGCCCTCGCCGGCCGCCCCGACCACGCCCGCCGGGCCGCCCCGCCGCACCGCCACGGGCCGCCGTGGTGGGACGTGACGTTCGCCCCGCTCGCCGGCGAAACCGGGCTCGTCGGCGTCGTCGGCTTCGTGGCCGTGGTGGGCGAGGCGGTGCCGGCGGCGGCCCGCAAGATCACGCCGGTGATGGCCGCCGTCCGCGACCGCCACGCCCACGCCTGGGGGTTCGACGTGCTCGCCGGCGAGTCGCTGGCGGCCGGCCGGCTCGTGTCGCAGGTGCGGGCTGCGGCCGCGAGCGACGCCCCCGTGTGGCTGCGGGGCGAGGCGGGCGGCGGTAAGCGGACGGCCGCCCGCGTGGTCCACCACAACGGCCCGCGGCGGGAGAAGGCGTTCCTCGGCGTCGATTGCGAGGGCCTTCAGCCGTACCTGCTCGAAGGCGTGCTCTTCGGCCACGGCGGGCTCGCCGGGTCGGACCGCGTCGGCACCGTCTACCTCCGCGAGCCGGCGGCCCTCCCCCGCGACCTCCAACAACGCTTCCTCGACTGGTTCGCCGACGCCCGCCCCGGCGGCCCACGCCCCGTCTGCGCCTCCGTCCGACCCGCCCTCGACGACGTGACGAACGGCCGGCTCCTCCCCGCGTTCTACACCACGCTCGCGGCCGTCGAGATCGTGGTGCCGCCGCTGCGGGACCGGCCCGACGACCTCCCCCGGCTCGTATCCCGCTTACTCGAACGCTCCGGCCCGGCCCCCGTCGTTCAGCCGGCGGCGCTCGAGGTGCTGAAGTCGCACCCGTGGCCGGGGAACGTTCGCGAGTTGGCCGACGTGCTGACCGCCGCCGCGACCCGGGCCGCCGGCGGGCCGCTGACCCGCGACCACCTGCCGCACGAGATGCGCGTGAAGGCCGGCCTTCCCCCCTTGCCGAAGGCCGGCCCGAGCCTCCACCGCGACGCCATCCTCGAAGAAGTGGAGCGACGGCTGATCGAGACGGCCCTGGCCCGGGCGAACGCCGACCCCCGGCGGGCGGCCGAGTTGCTGGGCGTGACGCGGGCCGAACTGACGCGACGAATGAAGACGCTGAAGGTGGTGGGGGAAGAGATGGGACGCGGATGACGCGGGGATCAAGGCGCGGATGCGGAGGATCGGACAGCGGAGATTGTTTTCAAACCCGGGATTTGCTCTGATCCTCTTGATCCGCGTCTGCTCCGCGTCATCCGCGTCTCATCTCAGGAATCTCCCATGGCCACGAGCTCCGCCGCCACCGTCGAGGACTACCTGGCCGAACTGCCGGCCGAGCGGCGGGCCGTGGTCGCCGCCGTCCGCGAGGTCATCTTGAAGCGCCTCCCCCCCGGCTATCGGGAGGGCATGAGCTACGGCATGATTAGCTACGAGGTGCCGCTGGAGCGCTTCCCGAAGACCTACAACGGCAAGCCTCTGAGCTACGCCGCGTTGTCGGCCCAGAAGAACCACTTCGCCGTCTACCTGACGTGCGTGTACGCCAGCCCGGAGCGCGAGGCGGCCCTGCGGGCGGCGTTCGCGGCGGCCGGCAAGAAGCTCGACATGGGCAAGGCGTGCGTCCGCTTCCGCACGCTCGACGACCTGCCTCTTGACGCGATCGGCGACGCCGTCGCGGCGGTGCCGGTGGAGGCGTTCCTCGCCCACTACGAGGCCGTGAAGAGGAAATGACGCCGCGGCCGCCGTACAATCCCCCATCATGCGTTACCCCCAGGTCGTGGTCCGCGAAGGCGACGGGTGGCTCGCCAAGCAGCTCGGGCCGCTGGCGGCCGACCACCGCTGGCTCGTCCGCGAGCCCCGCACGCCGGCCGACGCCCTCGCCCTGCTCCGCGACGGCCGGCCGGCCGTGCTCCTGGTGCAAGTCGATCCCGCGGCCGCCGACCCGGCCGCGTTCACCCTGCTGGCCGACGCCCATCTCGCGTACCCCGACGTGCCCGCGGTCGCCGTGTCCGACGTGAAGCTGCCCGACGCCGACCGGGTGGCGTGGACGGCCGCCCTGTTCGACCTCGGGGCGAGGTACGTGCTGTTCCCGCCGCTCTCCCGCCCGGTCTTGGAAGACGTGGTGAGCGGGCTGATGGCCGCCGCCGTCCGCCGCACGCTCCCCGAAGCGGGGGCCGGCCCGTGACCCCGCCCCGCGAACTCCCCGTGGTGGACGATTCGACGTGCGTGGCGTGCGGGGACTGCGTCCGCGTCTGCCCGACGGCCTGCCTGGCGATGGCCGGCCCCCTCCCGTGGCTCCCGCGGCCGGGCGATTGCGTGTCGTGCGCGGCGTGCGTGTGGGTCTGCCCGACGAACGCGGTCACGCTCGCCGCGGGCTCACTCGATGCGAAGTGACGTGCAGGCGGCCGCATACGTGAGTTCGAGTTCGAGCGGCACCGCGAGGTCGGCCGCGAGCCACAGCGGCACCGTCGGCAGCACCTCGCCGACGGCCAGAGGGAAGGGCCACACGTCGAGGCGGACTTGGTCCTTCACCTTGATGGTGCGGTAGGCGACGGCCGAGAGGCCGGTGGGTGTGTACCACTCGAATGCGTCGGGCAGTTTGAGGAGGCCGAGAAGGTTGTCGTAAGTGTTATCGGCCCGTGCCGTCACCACGTCCACCACCACAACGGACACGCCCTTTTGCAAGTACGACGCACACTTGATGGCGAACGCACGGCGGTGGGACGCCCGGTCCTTGTTCGCCGGGCTCATCAGTTCGATCGCCGCGACGAGCTTCCACCCGCCGTCTTGCCGGTGAATTTTGATCTCGATCAGGTCCGGTTCGTCGAACGACACGGCTCCCGTAAGCGAGGGAGACGGCGGGGCGTAAACCTCTACCGCCGTTGCGACACCTCCGTCGTGGCCGTTGACGCCGAACGGGGCGGGAGCCTGCTCGTCTTCGAACACCACCGCGTCGATCTCGATCTGCGGACCAATGTGCATCTGCTGCTCGGCCTCGAACGGCCGCGGAAGCACGCCGGCGTTCAGCCGCTGGGCGATCAGGAACGCCCAGCCGCCGTGGAAACTCTCCCAGCTCTTCCGGTCGGAAAGCGGCGGATGGAAGTGGTCTTTCAACGGCATCGGTCGGCCCCCCTCGAACCGATCTTACACCGCCCCGGCACAAAGCGAAACGCCGGGGGCTTGCGGCCCTCGGCGTCGATGGGTTGTCACGTCCGGTCCGGGAATCAGGGGGCTGACGCCCCCCGC
>JANPKP010000213.1:0-16401 GCA_031426095.1 Gemmataceae bacterium | reverse complement strand
CACGCCGACCCGGTTGGTGTCGCGGGCCGACCACGGGCGTCCGCCGCTGGCGGGGCAGGGCGGGGGGCGGACGACGAGGTATTCGACCCAACTCAGCAGCAAGTCGATCGCCACGGCACCGACAACCACGAAGCCGAGCATAAGCCCGACCCCAAGCACGCCCACCCACCAGGGATCGGCAACGGGTTCGACGGGGGCAACGGGTTCGGGCTTCGGTCCGGCCGCGGCGCGAAGGCCGATGGCGACGAGCCACAAGCCGCCGAGGGACAGACAGCAGAGTCCGCAGCCGTACATGCCGCACGACGCGGACGGGAGGACGCCGCGGTCCTCCTGGTGGTCACAGGTGAGGCAGCGGTAGCGCATCTCAAGCAACCCCGTGACGGCCCGCCACGCGACCACAGTTCGAGGGCAACGTCAGAACCGCGAAACGCGTCGGAATCCGGCGACGCTCCCACGTTACCGCAAAATGTGGTAACGGTTTCCCGATGTGGCGGACCGGTCAACACTTGCGGGGAGCCCAATCGCGTTTATGCGGTAAAATCGGGTAACGTTACGGCGTCGGCCCCGCGAGCAGGGTCACGCCCTTGAAGCCCTTCCGGCCGATGGCGTCCTGCACGGCGGCGAGGTCGAACGCCGCCCGGTCGGCGACGGCGAAGCGGACCTGCCGGGTCGCGCGGTCCGGCGTGATCGACGCCGGCACCACCCACGGCAGGCCGGCCAGCGCCTCCCGCACCCGCCCGGGGCACGTCTCGCACACCATGCCGGGCACCTTCACCACCACCTGGTTCGGGCCGTCGGTCGGCAGCGGCACGTCCGGCGGCGGGGGCGTCTCGGGGCCGCAGCCGGCGAGAAGGGTGAACGCCAGAACGGCGGGGGCGAGCGGTCGCATGGCGCGTCTCCTGACGGGGGGAGGGGGTTAACTTATGCCCCGCGGGCGGGGGCGGCGTTGCTCCGGGGCGTCTCCCGCCTTAGGATCGGGGTGTCAACACCCGCGACGCCCTGCCCGGCCGCCCCGGCCACGGGACCGTGCTTTGAACCCCTCGCCGACCGACACCGACCCCACGAAGACCTCGCACCAGGCCGTTCGGCTCTCGGGCGAGGTGATGGTGCCGGTCACGCAGACCTCGGACGGTCCCCCGCCGCCGACGCTCACTTGCCCGCCCACCCCGGGCGGGACCGCCGGCGGCACCGACTGGCAACCGGGCGGCACGGTCGGCGACTTCCTGCTGGTGCAGGTGCTGGGGCAGGGGGCGTTCGGCACCGTCTACCTGGCCCATCAAGTGTCGCTCGAACGCAAGGTGGCCCTGAAGGTGACGGCGGGCCAGAGCGGCGGGCAGGGGGAGGCCCTGACCCTCGCCGGGCTCGAACACGACCACATCGTGAAGGTGTACGCCGAGTTCACCCACGCCCCCAGCGGGCGGCACTGCCTCTGCCTCCAGTACGTGCCCGGCACCCACCTCGGCGGGGTGGTGCGGGCCGTCCACGCGAACGGGCCGCCGGCCGGGGGGGCGGCGATCCTGGCGGCCGTCGACGCGCTGAGCAAGGGCGAGAGCCGGTTCGACCCGCAGGCGCTGCGGGACCGCGAGGGGCTGGCGGCCGACACCTTCCCGCAGGCCGTCTGCCGGCTCGGCCGGCAACTCGCCCGGGCCCTCGACTACGCCCACGACAAGGGCGTCCTGCACTGCGACATCAAGCCGGCCAACATCCTGCTCACGCCCTACGGCCGGCCGCTGCTGGCCGACTTCAACGTCTCGTTCGACCGCACGAAGGCCCACGAGGAGCACCGCAGCTACGGGGGCACGCTGCCGTACATGGCCCCCGAGCACCGGGCCGCGGTGTACGGCGAGGCGAACGGGGCCGTCCACGAGCGGAGCGACGTGTTCGGCCTCGGGGTGGTGCTGTTCGAGCTGGCCGTGGGCCGCCGGCCGGACAGCCACCCGGACGGGCTGGCGGCCCTCGACGCCGTGCCCCGGGTGCTGGCCGCCGTGGTCCGCCGCTGCCTGGAGCCGGACGCCGCCGCCCGGTACGCCTCGGCCGGGGAGCTGGCCGACGCCCTCGGCGGGGCGTGGGAACTGCTGGCCGCCCGCCGGGCCCTCCCGCCGGCCGGGCGGGTGGCCCGGTGGGTCGAGCGGCGGCCGTTCCGGGCGCTGGTGGCCCTGGCCCTGCTCCCGCACATCGCGGCGACGGTGCTGAACATCGCGTACAACGCCGTGCAGGTGAAGCTGAACGCCCCCCAGCACGCCGCCTGGGCGATGATCGTGCCGGCGTACAACCTCCTGGCGTACTCGGCGGCCGGGGTGGTGCTGGTGAAGCGGTTCGGGGCCGTCTTCCGCGGCTGGAAGGGGCTGCCGCGGGCCGACGGGCCGGCCGTCGAGGAACTCCGCCGGCGGGTGCTCGCCCTCGGCGGCCTGGCCCTCGGCCTGGGGGCCGTCAGTTGGCTGCCGGGCGGCCTGATCTTCCCGGCCGTCATCGACGCGGCGGCCGGCCCCCTCCCGTGGCAGGAGTACGCCCACCTGATCGTCTCGTTCACCCTCTCGGGGCTGGTCGGGATCGTGTTCAGCTACCTGGGCGTGCAGTACGTCGTCCTGCGGGCCTTCTACCCCCGGCTCGGCAACCCGGACCGCTTCCGCCTCGGCGTCGCCCGGGAGGAACTCCGGCGGGCGAGCGTGCTCTTCGCCCCGTTCCTGGTCCTGGCGTCGGCCGTGCCGCTGACCGGCGTGGTGCTGCTCATCACCCTGACCGACGGCACCATGACGCTCGGCTTCCGCCTCCTGACGACGGGGCTGATCGGCCTGGGCGTGGCCGGCGTGAGCGTGGCCGCCCGGGTGACGACCCAGTTGAACCTGCTGGTGAGCGCCTGGGACCGCCTCGGCAGCGGGGCGAAGCCGGACGCGGGGGCGTGAATCGCTACCGGATTCTCCCGCTTTTCGCGTGTGACCCCGCCGCATCCCCCACGCCGCACGTCACTTGCTCCTCCCGTGGTAAAGTTTGCGGTAGAGGCGGCGAAATCGCCGCGGATCGCTTGACTTCACGCCCTTCACATCGGCTAAGCGGGGGTCGGCGGCGCGACCGCGAGGGCCGTCGGCACCACCGGCACCGGCACCACCGCCGGCGTCCGCCCCGGCTTGAACAGCACCGGCATCACGAGCAGCATCGTCACCAGCCCGAACCCGGCGGCCATCAGCAGCGCCGGGCCGACGCCAAAGCGCAGCACGGGCCAGAACAGGGCAAACCACAGGGCGTAGTGCAGGACGTTCAGCGCGATCGCCCCGAACACGGCCCCGGTGCTGGACGAGAAGACCACCCCCGGCTGCACGCCGTTGACGTACCGGCTCCCCTTCGCCTCCTCGAACCGCTTCTCGTCGGTCGCGTACACCACCCCCGTGCGGTCGTCCTTCTTGATCACTGCGTCGAAGCGGACGGGGGGTCCGGCGTCGTCCGCCTTGGCGATGATGGCGGCCGTCATCACCCCCGGCTCTTGTAAATGGAACGGCTTGTTCGACCCCGGCTCGGCGAACGGGGCGGCCTTGTTCCCGGCCCCCCGGCGGAACTTCGTGACGGTCTCCAGCGGCTTGCCGTCGGCGTCCTTCTTCACGTCCTGCTTGCCCCGGGCGCGGGCGGCCGGGTCGGCGCTCCAGCGGACGGCCTCGAACTCGTCGAACTCGCGGGAGTCGTACGGGGAGAACTCGAAGAAGGTGCCGTAGCGGCCGGGGCTCTTGCGGTCGAGCGACACCCACAGGGTGAGGAACGCGGCCATGACGGCAGCCCCGACGGCGGCCCGGGCGGGGAGGTGGTCGGCGGGGGTGTTGTAGAGGGCCCCCTGGAGGATGAGGCTGAGGCCCCAGAGCAGGGCGAAGAGGGCGGCGGCGACCGCGGCGAAGACGATCAGGAGAGTCACGGCGGCCCCTCGGGGAACGGGTGGTCGGCCCCCGTATCCTCAGAGCCGCGGGTTGCGGCGTCAAGCGGGTGGGGGGCGTTCCCGAGCCGCGGCCCGAACACCACTCTTGTCATTTTCGGACCACAGCGTCAACGGCCACAACATCAGCACGGCAACGAAAATCAGCGGTGACAGAGCGACCCTGAGCCACCAGGGGAGAAGGCGGTGGGGCGGCTCGCCGTCCTCTGGGAGACTTTTAATCGGCTTCATCGTCAGAAGGGCGACAACGCAGTAGAGGCCAGGCGCGGCGTAAAGAGCGGCCAGCAGCCAAACCCACCACGGCACGTCCATCGGGAAGGCTCCCGCGTGGGTTCGATTACCCGCCTCGCCGCCGGAACCGGGCTAATGCCTCGGCCTCGATTTGCTCCCACGGAATGACATCGCCGGGGTTCGCCGCGTTCTCGGCGAGCCGCCGCCGGAGTTCATCTCGTTGGGCATCTGACAGCCGTCCGGCACGCGAGCCATACTTCCGGGCGAGCCGTTGGAGCGCTTCATTCGGCTGAGGTGGGGCATCGAGGGCTGACGTGAATCTGGCCCAATCCTCGGCCGACAGCGTGATCCGCGTCGGCTCGGCCGTGTGGTCGTCGCCGAGGTTTGGGCTCGGCTCGGGGGCATCGGGATTCGACTGCATGACTCACCTCCTGCGAGGATTGTAACCCGCCGGCGGTGCGATGTGTGAGGGGCCGGCCGTCGTTTACTGCCGGAACTCGTACTGGGCCAGGTCGATGGGCCGGGCCCCCTTGTTCTGCGGCATGCGGAACAGGTTCGGGCCGGCCGGCGGGCGGTTGATTTCGGCCTGGTCGAGCCGCAGGTCCATCTCGAACTTCTGCTCCTCCCAGCGGAGCGTCACCTGCGTCGGGTACTGGATCGCCCCCGGGCCGTTCGTCCGCGGGTCGGTGCCGGCGGCCGCCGTCTGGGCCCGCTTGATGTCGGCCACCGCGATCACCTTGTTCGTCGCCCCGTCGCGGACGACGTGCCGCTTCACCTGCGGGCGGGTGCCGGTCGCCGGGTCGGCGTCGAACACGATCTCCTTGCGGACCGACTGCCCCTGCGGCGTCTTGGCCGACCAGCCGAGCGTGTACGTCCGGTCCTTGTCGCTCGGCGTCACGGCGTAGTCCTTCCCCTCCTGGAGGGGGACCATGCCGAGGACCTGCATGACCCAGTCCGGCTCGAACGGCAGCCCGCCCGGGAGCTTGGCCCGGCCGGTGTCGAAGTCGGCGTAGTTGCAGAAGACGTACATCGGGCTGCCGGTGGCTTTCGCATAAACCCAGAACTGCTCGCTGTTGGAGCCGATGTCCACCTCGCCGGCGAGCGAGCCGGTGCCGGTCATGCGGAAGTTCCGGGGTTGGGCGCAGGCCAGCCCGCCGCCGCTGAGTTCGGGGGTGATGATGTGCCCGTCGTTGACCCGCATGCTCACCTGGTTGTAGGTGATCGACTGGAGCCGCCCGGCCCGCTCGTTGAGGTACGCCACCAGGCGGTCGGCCTCGACCGGCGGGAGCGCCCCGCCCGCCTTCGGCCGGGGGTCGGGGCGGCCCTTGTTGAGCCACGAGCAGCCGGTGCCGGCGAGCGGGGCGACGGCGGCCGCACACAGGAGGAGTCGCACGAACCGCCGGGCGGTCGGCAGCGGCAGGCGGCAGGCGGCAGGAACGAGTCGCATGTGAGTCTCCCGTCGTCGCCTGCTAGCTGTCACTGGCACCTGCCGACTGTGACCACGACTGCCGCCTGCCGACTGCCGCTGCCATCTTCTACTCCCACCCCAGCACCTTGAACACCTCGTCCTGCACGGCCGTCGTCTGCTCGTCCGTCAGCCGCGTGTCGACCACGTGGTGGACGGTGCCCGATTTCGCCTCGCGGAGCAAGAGCACGTCGCGGCCGGCGTCGTCGCGGATGGCGTCCTCGAACCGGAGCCGCTTCCGCCGCATGAGGAGGAGGGCGGCGACGTACCGGAAGTTCAGGCGGTCGGGCTCGGTCGCGGCCGCCAGGTGGGCGAAGCAGTCGAGCAGGAGGTCGTCGTTGAAAGCCGGCTTCCGCGGGCGGTCGGCGGCCGGCGGCACGCGGCCGGCCCAGTAGGCGACGGCCCCGGCGGGCGGGACCGTCCAGGCGTCGGCCGCCACGTCGCGGCGGACGAACTTGCCGGCGTCGTCCACCAGCACGCCGTAGAACCGCTCGCCGGGCAGGAGCGGGCGGCCGGTCTCGGCACACACCCGCGTCGGCCCCTGGATGTCGATGTCCACGCTGTGCGGCCTCCGTGCCATCTCGCGGGGTTGCGATGTTACCGTTTAGGAGGCGACCGTTGGTCGCCGCGCTAAACGGGGGCATCGGCCCCCCGCGTCGAACCGCCCCGCCCGCGTCCGTGGAGCGGGGGCCGCCGTGCGGCTTGCGCGTCGTCCCAATCCTACGCCGCCCCGGGGGCGGCCGCCGTCAGCGTTCGGGGGTCGGTGCCCCGTCGACCCGGTCGGCCGGGAAAGGTCTGCCGGCTGGGGCGGGTTTGACGCCGTCGCCGGACCGGGCCGCGTCCAGCCGGCGGGCCACCGACAGGACCGCCTCCCGGTACGCCGTCCCCGGCTGGTTCGCCTTCAGGTACTCGTCGAGCTTCGCCAACTGCACCTCGAACGGCCGCGGGCCGAGCCTCGTGGCGTCCGGGGCCAGGCGGTCCAACCGGGCCGCCGCGCCCACCGCGACCTCGACCTCGCGCCGCGCCCGCTCGAACGCCCGCCCGTTGAGCCGCGTCTGGCCGTCGAGCTCGTACTTCACCTCGACCGTGACGGTGGGGTTCGGGTTGAGCCCGACGCGCTGGGTGATGGAGCGGCGGACGCGGCGGGCGGTGCCGTCCTCGGTCGAGAGCCAGACGGTTTCGGCCCGCTCCCACGCGGCCTCGCCGCCGCGGGGGGCGAGCCACGTCGGCGACCGCTGGGTGAGTGTGGCCGGGAGGCAGCGGCCGCCGGCGACGTAGTCGTCGGGCGTGTCCGCCCGCGCGGCCCACGACTGCGGCGGGCGGGCGGTGTCGGGATCGGGCGCGGCCCACGCGGCCGCGGCCGAGAGCGGCCCGGCCGGGCGGGGCGGGAGGAGGCCGACTTCGGACGGGGCGAACCCGTCGAGCGGGACCGCCGGCAGGGCGTAGAGGGGGCCGGGGGTGGAATCGCCGAGCGTGACCGCGTCGCCGGCCGGCGCGGGCACGAGGAGGCGGGCGGTCCCGGCGGCGTCCACCCGCACGAGGTCGAGGCGGGCAGCCGGCGGGGCGGGGGGGCGGCCTTGTGCCCCGGCCACGGCCGACGCGGAGGCCGTTACCACGTCGTCCGTGCGGCGTAGCAGCGTCAGCACCGCGAGGTCGGCGTGGGCCTTCTGCCGGCCCACCACGAGGACGCGGACTTCGAGGTCGTGGGCCCGGCGGAAGCGGACGCCGGCGCGGTCCACTACTTCGGTCACGGTGCCGCGGTAGACCCACTCGTCGCCCCGCTCGAACGCCGGCGGCGGCACCGTCGCCTCGCCCGGCAGCACCTTCGGCGGGCGGACGGCGACGCGGGCGGGCGTGGGCATCGGCCCCGGCGGCGGGAGCGTGAACGGCAGCGGGGCCGGCACCCCCGGCGGGGCGGCGAGGACCACGTTCAGCAGCAGCAACCCGGCCGACGGCACGCACTACCCTCCGCCCCCCGAACCGGCGGAAGGCCGGCCGCGGGGCGGCGGACTATAGCAACCCCGGCGGGCGACGCAACCGCGCTTCGGCGGACGCGGGAAGGTGGGGGAGTTGCCGAAGTTCGTCCACGGAGCCACTTCATGCCGCCCCGCCTGCTACTCCTCGCCCTCACCGCCGTCGCCCTCGCCGCCGTCGCGTTCCTGCCGCCCCCACCCTCGCCATTGCCCCCGATGCCCCGCGTCGCCGTCGCTCCCGACGGCCGCGGCTTCGTCCTCGCCCCGGCGGGCCGGCCGTTCACCCCGTGGGGGGCCAACTACGGGCACGACGGCAAGCTCCTCGAAGACTTTTGGGAGCGTGACTGGCCCACGCTCGCCGCCGACTTCCGCGACCTCAAGGCGTTGGGGGCGAACGTCGTCCGCGTCCACCTCCAGTTCGGCAAGTTCATGGACGCCACGGACCGGCCGAACGCCGCGGCGCTGGCCCGCCTAGGAGAGTTGCTCACGCTCGCCGAGCGTACCGGGCTTTACCTCGACCTCACCGGCCTGGGCAGCTACCGGCCGGCCGACGTGCCGGTGTGGTACGACGCCCTCGACGAGGCCGGCCGGTGGGCGGCGCAGGCCCGCTTCTGGGGGGCGGTGGCCCGGCGGTGTGCCGGCTCGCCCGCGGTCTTCTGTTACGACCTGATGAACGAGCCGGTCGTGCCCGGCGAGAAGCGGAAGCCGGGGGCGTGGCTCTCGGGCAAGCCGCTCGGCGGGTACGACTTCGTGCAGTTCGTCACCCTCGACCCCGCCGGCCGGCCGCGCGGCGACATCGCCCGGGCGTGGATTCGCACGTTGACCGCCGCGATCCGCGGGCACGACCCGCGGACGCCGATCACCGTCGGGCTGTTGCCGCCGATCAAGGGGTGGGGCTACTTCTCCGGGTTCGTGCCGGCGGAGGTGGCCGCGGAAGTGGACTTCGTGAGCGTCCACCTTTACCCCGCGGCGGGCAAGACGGCCGAAGCGCTGGCCGACCTGAAGGGGTACGCGGTGGGCAAGCCGCTGGTGGTGGAGGAGACGTTCCCGCTGGCGTGCCCGTCCGGCGAGTTGCGGGAGTTCCTGCTGAAGTCGCGGGGCACGGCGTGCGGCTGGTTGGGGCACTACGACGGCCGCCCCCCGGCGTGGTACGACGAGCGCCGCCGGGCGGGGACGCTCACCGTGCCGGAAGCGCTCTGGTCGGACTGGCTGACTCTGTTCCGCGACCTGCGGGGGGAGATGGTCGCCCCGTGACGCGGGCCGCCTACTTGTTCACCATCCCCACTTTTGCCGCGTACGGGAAGATGCCGCCGGCCTCGATGATCGGCAGCACCTCGCCGAGCGGGTGCAGCGGGAAGGTGTCGCCCGTCGTGCTGTTCGTGAGGGTGCCGGCTTCGAGGTCGATCACGAGGTCGTCGCCGGTGCAAATCTGGTCCACGAGGCGGGTCTTGGCCTCGACGGGGACGACGTACCCGCCGTTGACCGCGTTGCGGTAGAAGATGCGGGCGTAGAACTCGGCCACGACCGCCGCGATGCCGGCCGCCGCCAGGGCGATGGGGGCGTGTTCGCGGCTCGACCCGCAGCCGAAGTTCTTGCCGCCGACGATGATGCGGTACGGGGACACGTACTCGTCGCCGCCCGGGGCGTGGAACGGCACGTGCCCCTTCGGCAGCCCGGCCCCGTCGTCCGGCACCCCACTCAACGCGAACTTGCCGAACATCTTGTACTCGGCCGGGATCGACGGGTTGTAGGTGAGGTAGTGGGCCGGGATGATCTGGTCGGTGTCGATGTTGTCGCCGAGGACGTAGGCTTTTCCCTCGATGCGTGTTTGCATGTCGTGGCTCCGCGTATGATGGGGGTACGGTCAGGGTATCCGCCCGGGGCCGCCGCGGGAACCCGCGGGGCATTCGCCCCCGCCGGAAAATCCGTGCTAGAGTGTGCCGGCGGCAATGGTCGGCCGGCTTGACGTGCCATTTCGCCCCGACCTGGAACCCGCCGTCGCCCGGACCCGTCTGGAGCCGTCCGGCTTATGCGTGCCCGAATCACCGTCGCCGCGGGCGAGTGCCACCCCCCCGCGGTCGATCTCACCCCCGGCACCCCCGTCACCCTCGGCCGCAGCCGGGACAACACCCTCGTCGTCCGCGACGAGCTGGCCAGCCGCCTGCACGCCAAAATCTACTTCGAAGACGGCCACTGGCACCTCCGCGACTTCGGCCTCAACGGCACCCGGGTGAACGGCACCCGCATCAACGGGGCGGTCGAACTCAACAGCGGCGACGAGGTCGCGATCGGCGACGTGGCCGTGAAGTTCGCCATCGCCGCCAAGGGGCCGCCCAAGTCCACCCCCCCCGGGAACGGCCCGGTCACCGTCCGCAACCTGCCCCCGCCGGTCAACGGCCCGGTCACCCTCCGCGACCTCCCGCCGCCGGCCAACGGCAGCACGTACCACACGTCCACGAAGGTCCACGAGGTGCCCCTCGGCCGGCTGCTCCCGAACGAGGGGGCGGCCGACGTGACCTCGAAGCAGCTCCGGGTGGACGAGCTGACCGCCCTGTGCAAGTACATGACCCAGGCCGTCGAGGCGAAGGAGCCGACCGACCTCATCACCCTCGCCCTGCGGACCATCCTCCACCAGACCACGGCCAAGCTCGCGGCCTACGTCAGCTTCGACCCGGACGACCCGACCGCCAAGCTCGTCATGCCCGAGTCGGCGGCCGTGGACGCCCCCCTGTCCCGGCGGCTCACCCAGCGGGCCCAGCAGAGCGGCAAGACGGTCTGGCTCTTCGCCGACCGGGCCGAGGCCCAGCCGACCGACAGCCTCTCGTCGTTCACCGACGCCCTCTGCCTGCCCCTCAAGGCCGGCACCGAGTCGTTCGCCGCCATGCACGTCTACCGCACCGGCCGGGCCTTCGCCGAGCGGGACGTGCGGTTCATCGAGGCCGTCTCCGGGTACCTGTCGCACGGGCTGGAAATCCACCGCAACCGCCGCACCCTCGAGGCCGAGAACAGCCGCCTCCGCACGCACACGCCGGGGGCCGACGACATCATCGGCTCCAGCACGGGGGTGATGAACCTCCGCCAGCAGATCCTCCGGGCCGCCCCGCAGTCGTTCACCGTGCTGGTCAACGGCGAGAGCGGGTCGGGCAAGGAACTCGTGGCCCTCGCCCTCCACCGCAACAGCCGGCGGGCGAGCGGGCCGCTCGTGGTCGTCAACTGCGCGGCCATCGCCCCGACGCTGCTGGAGGCCGAACTCTTCGGCTACAAGAAGGGGGCGTTCAGCGGGGCCGACCGCGACCACCCCGGCCTCTTCCAGCAGGCCGACGAGGGGACGCTCTTCCTCGACGAGGTCGGCGAACTCTCCCTCGAATGCCAGGCCAAGCTCCTGCGGGTGATCGAGGGGAAGGCGTTCCGCCCGGTCGGGGCCACCGGCGACATCAAGGTGGACGTGCGGATCGTGGCGGCCACCCACCGCGACCTGGAAAAGGACGTCAAGGCCGGCCGCTTCCGCCAGGACCTGTTCTTCCGCCTGCGGGTCATCCAGGTGCGGGTGCCGCCGCTCCGGGAGCACGCCGAGGACATCCCCGAGCTGGCCCAGTTCTTCCTCGCCAAGGTGTCGGCCGAGTGCCGGCGGAACTTCAAGCTCACCCCGGCCGCCGTCCGCAAGCTCCAGGCCTACGGCTGGCCCGGCAACGTCCGCCAGCTCCGGGCCGCCCTGGAGAGCGCGGCCGTGATGAGCGACCACGACCTGCTCGACTTCGACGCGGTGCCGATCAGCAGCGGCGGCGAGGTGCCGCAGTCGGGGACGAGCCTGCTGGAAGTGCCGGCGACGCTCGACATGGACGAGATCGAGACGTGGGCGATCCGCCGGGCCTTGAAACAAACGGGCGGGAACGTGAGCCACGCGGCCAAGCTGCTCGGCATGAGCCGCGACACCCTGCACACGAAGCTCAAGAAGAAGGGCATCGACCGCGACGCCCTCGTGAACACCCCCGAGCCGGCCAGCGCGGTGTGATCGATTCTCGGCGATGAGCCGCGGCCGCCGCGGATCGGAACAAGGCGGAGCGAAACCATGAAGGGCGGGCCGGTGTTACCGGCCCGCCCTTCCTCGTTGAACAGTCCACGCCCGCACCGACGGGGCCGGCCATCGGGTGAGGGCAACGGGCCACCGCAGGGGCGTTTCCCCGGGCGGGGAGGACTCGCGGCGAATAAACTGGTGTGAACGCCCCGCCCCCGGCCGTGCTCGCCAGCCCTCACCCGGGTTCCCTCACCCTCCCGACCGGAGAAGCCCATGCGCCTGGCCGCGTCCCTCATCGCTCTCGCGCTCGCCCCCTCGGCCCCCGCCGCCGAGCCGACGCCGCTCTTCGACGGCAAGACGTTCGCCGGCTGGGAGGGCGACACCGCCAAGACGTGGCGGATCGAGGACGGCTGCCTCGCCGCCGGCGACGGCGAACACACGGTGCCCCGGAACGAGTTCCTCTGCACCACCAAGAGCTACGGCGACTTCGAGCTGAAGGTGAAGTTCAAGCTCGTCGGCGACAAGGCGAAGGCGAACGCGGGGGTGCAGTTCCGGTCCAAGCGCGTCCCCGACCACCACGAGGTGAGCGGCTACCAGGCCGACGCGGGGCAGGACTACTGGGGGGCGTTGTACGACGAGAGTCGGCGGAACAAGGTGCTGGTGAAGCCGGCGAAGGAGGTGGTCGTGAAGGCGGTGAAGTCGGAGGAGTGGAACGAGTACACGATCCGCTGTGAAGGCCCGCGGGTGCGGCTCTGGCTCAACGGGGTGGCGACCGTCGACTACACGGAGGCCGACGCCACGATCGCCCGCACGGGGATCATCGGCCTGCAAATCCACGGCGGGGCGAAGTCGAAGGTGTTTTACAAGGACGTCCGCATCGAAGAACTCAAGTGACCGCACGTTTATCGCCGCGACCAACGGTCGCGGTTAGCTCCCCATGAGCGCGATCGCCCCGTTCAGGCACGCCGCGAACGACACCCAGAGCCAGTACGGCACCAGGAGCCACCCCGCGAGCCGGCGGACCTGGAAGAACGTCACCACCGTCATCCCCACGGCCGCCCAGAGCAGGAGGATGTCGAGGAACCCGAGCCATGGGCTGCGGAGGCCGAAGAAGAGGACGCTCCACAGGAGGTTGGCCGCGAGCTGGACGGCGAAGAACCCCAGGGGGCCGCACGGCTCCGTCTCATCGCGGTGCAGCCAGACGAGCGACGCGCTCACCGCCATCATGGCGTAAAGGACCGTCCAGACCGGGCCGAACACCCAGGCCGGCGGCGTCCAGTCGGGCTTCGCCAGCATCGGGTACCAGTCCCGGACCGACGCCGCGGTGAACGCCCCGGCGACGGCCGGCACGACCACGCACGCGGCGACGATCACCGCCACGCCGACGCGTGAGCAGGTGGTGCGTTGGCCGGCCGGGCACCGGGGCAGGCAGGGGAAAGTCGAGGTCGTCATCGCGCGCTCCGCTTCGACGTGAAGGCGAGGGTCGGGATCCGTGGAAGGGCGTCGTGGCGGGCGGCGGAGAGGAACGCAACGGTCGTGCCGGGCGGCCGGGGAATCGTGCGGACGGCGAGTGCGGGGGGAAAAGTCGGAAGCCCACCCGTCGGGACGGGTGGGCTTCGTGGTGCGCATCGAGGGTGTGCGTCGCGGCGTGTCGTCGCGTCAGATCGTGGACCGGTTGCCGCGGCCGCCCATCACGAAGGAGAGTACGGCCAGGACGAGGAACACGAAGAACAGGATCTTGGCGAAGTACATCGACTCGCCGGCGATGCCGCCGAACCCGAGGAGGGCGGAGATCAGGGCGATCACGACGAACACGATGGCGAGGCGGAGCATGGGAGTTCTCGATTAGGGGGTGTGGGCGGGGGCAGGGGAATCGAAAGCCCGGCGGGCACAAGCCGCCGGGGGAGGGGTCGGACTGTTAGGGCTTCTTGACATCGACCTTCACGACGAGCGGGCTGGTCGCCGAGCCGCCCGACTTGGGCGTGCCGACGATCTTCACCATCCCGTCGCCCAGCGTGGCGTCGGCCTCGGCCTCGATGGTCAGATTCACTTCCGTCACGCCGGCCTCGACGGTCGTCTTGTCCAGGTCGGCCTTGAGCCCCTTGGACTTGTCCTCGATCTTCAGGTTGACCCCGTCCTTGAAGTCGGCGTCGGGCTTGATCCCGATCTTGACGATCTTCTTTTCTGTCGGCTTGATGCTGGTCGCCATGTCCGGGCCGGACAGGTGGAAGGTGTTCTTGCTGTCCTTGGTGGTGGCCCCGCCCGACTCCGTCTTGTTGCAGCCGACCGCCGCCAGGGACCCGGCCACCATGACCGCCGCGACGAGAATGCGCTTCATCGTGAACTCCTGCGTAGGGGAGAGGGTCGTCTCACGCGTCCGGCGTGATGCCTTGACGAGTTGGAAGCTAAGCAATGGGCGTGCCGAAGCGCAAACGTGGCTGAAAGCGTGGATGCCGGCCGCACGCACGACGTGGCGGCCGGGAATTGGGCAGGCGGGTTCGCAATCGGGGGGGAAGGGCGTGCGCGATGTGGGCTGGCGGACGTGGGTTGAGGTGTGTTGAAAGGCGGCCCCCCGCGTCGTGGCGACGCGGGGGGCTTCTCGCTCACGCCGACGGCTCTTCGAGGTAGGTGTAGCCTTCGAGCCCGGTCTCGTAGAACTTGAGAAACTGCTTCGACTCGGCGACCGTGATCTTCCCCTGGCGGACGGCCCGCTCCACGTCCTTCCGCACCCGGTCGGTCAGCTTCTCGGCGTTGTACTGGACGTAGTGCAGTACCTCCGTCACCGTGTCCCCCTTGATGACCGCGTCGATGCTCGGGGTGCCGTCGTCGTCCAGGCTCACGTGGACGGCGTTCGTGTCCCCGAACAGGTTGTGGAGGTCGCCGAGGATTTCCTGGTACGCCCCCAGGAGGAACCCGCCGAGGTAGTACGGCTCGTCGTTGAGCGGGTGCAACTCCAATGTGTTCCGCACGTCCCGCAGGTCGATGAACTGGTCGACCTTGCCGTCCGAGTCGCAGGTGATGTCGCCGAGCACCCCGCGGCGGGTCGGGGCCTCGGTCAGCCGGTGGATCGGCATCATCGGGAAGAGCTGCTTGATGGCCCACGAGTCGGGCATGCTCTGGAAGACCGAGAAGTTGCAGAAGTAGGTGTCCGAGAGCATGTTCTCCAGGCCGTTCAGCTCCTCCGGCACGTAGTCGAGCTCCCGCACGATCCGCTGGAGCTTGCGGCCGATGGCCCAGTAGAGCCGCTCGGCGAGGGCCCGCAGCTCGATCGACAGGTAGCCGAGGTTGAACAGGTTGAGCGACTCTTCCACGCTCTGGACGGAGTCGTGGTAGCCCTCGAGGAAGTTCTTCTTGTTCAGCTCCTTGTGGGTGGTGAACAGGTCGACGATCGGCTGCGGGGCGTCGTCCGGGAGGGAGTCCGGGGCCACGCACTTGTCGAAGTTGGAGGTGCCGAGCACGTCGAAGATCAGCACCGAGTGGTAGGCCACGAGGGCCCGCCCGCTCTCGGAGATGATGCTCGGGTGCGGCACCCCGGCCTCGTCGCACACCTGCTTGACGCGGAAGACCACGTCGTTCGCGTACTCCTGGAGGGTGTAGTTCATGCTCGACTCGAAGTCGGTCTGCGACCCGTCGTAGTCGACCCCGAGGCCGCCGCCCACGTCGATGTACTTGAGCCCGGCCCCGAGGCGGTAGAGTTCGACGTACACGCGGGTGGCTTCCGTCAGGGCGTCCTTCACCTTGCGGATGTTGGTGATCTGGCTGCCCATGTGGAAGTGGGTCAGTTGCAGGCAGTCCTCGAGCCCGCGGGCCTTCAGGTACTCGAACGCCTCCAGCACCTCGGTGAGCGTCAGCCCGAACTTCGAGCGGTACCCCGCGCTCCCCCGCCAGCGGCCGGCCCCGCGGGTGGCGAGCTTGACCCGGATGCCGATCGGCTGGCGGACGCCGACCTCCTCCATGTACTTGGTGATGAGTTCGAGTTCGGTGAACTTCTCGACCACGGGGAGGATGTTCTTGCCCATCTTGCGGGCCATGCAGACCATCTGGATGAACTCGTCGTCCTTGAACCCGTTGCAGATGATCGGCGTCTCGCCGGTGCCGTTGGTGAGCGCCAGCACCGCGAGCAACTCCGGCTTCGAGCCGGCCTCGAGGCCGAACCCGTGCGGCTTGCCGTAGGCCAGGACTTCCTCGACGACGTGCCGCTGCTGGTTCACCTTGACGGGGTAGACGCAGTGGTAGCTGCCGCTGTAGTCGTACTCGTCGATCGACTTGGCGAAGGCGGCGGCGATCTCGCCGATGCGGTGCTGGAGGATGTCGCTGAAGCGGAGGAGCATGGGCGGCTGGATGCCGCGGTTGCGGAGCTGCTCGACGAGGTCCTTGAGGTCGATGCTCCGCTCGGCGTTCTTGTCCGGGTGGACGACGACGTGGCCGAGCTTGTTGATCCCGAAGTAGCCCTTGCCCCAGTTCTTGATGCCGTACGTCTCGAAGGCGTCGTGCAGCTTCCAGCTCTGCGCCTCGGCCGCGTCGCCGGCCGCCCGCCGCTCCACGATCTTGCCCATCGGGGGAACCTTTCGCCGTCGTCGGCCGTCTGCGGGGGTGGGGGGTGTGGCGAAAGCAGTATCTTACGGCGGCCGCGGGCGGCGACGAGATTGCGGAGTCAGATGGCAGCGGCAGAGGGAGTCGGTTGGCAGCGGCAGTTGGCGGGCGGACCGAGCAGTTGGCAGCGGGCGGTTTGGGGGGGGGCGGGGGAGAAACCCCCCAAATAAAACAACCCCCCCCCCCCACCACCCCCCCCCCACCCCCC
>JANPKP010000212.1:0-6282 GCA_031426095.1 Gemmataceae bacterium | reverse complement strand
CACCGACGTGGGCCTCGAAGACTCGACCCACCCTACGAAACCGCCGCCGAACCCGCTCACAGCCACCCGGTCTTCTTGAACCCCCGGTAGAGCAGCCCGCACGCCGTCACCATCACCCCCACGGCCAGCGGGTATCCGAACTGCCACCGCAGCTCGGGCATGGTGTCGAAGTTCATCCCGTAGATGCCGGCGAGCATCGTCGGCACGGCCAGGATGGCGGCCCACGCGGCCAGCCGGCGGGTGTCCTCGTTCTGGGCCAGCGAGATGAGCGACAGGTTCGCCGACAGGGCGGTGGTCGAGAGTTCCTGAACGCTGTCGATGATCTCGACCACCCGCAGGGTGTGGTCGTGGACGTCCTGGAACAGCACCGCCGTGGCGGCCGGGACGAGGGGGTTACTGGTCCGCATCAGGTGGCCGGTCACGCTCACGAGCGGGGCGGCCGCCCGCTTCAGGGCGAGCAGGTCCCGCTTCAGGTGGTAGATGCGGGCGGCCGCCTCCCGGTCGAACCGCCCGCCGAGGATGCGGTCCTCCAACTCCGCCAGCTCGGCCTCGAACCGCTCCACGATCGGGAAGAACTGGTCGACCACGTAGTCCATCAGGGCGTACAGGACGAACCCCGGCCCGCCGGCGAGGTCGGCCGGCTCGGCCTCGCACCGGGCCCGCAGCCCCAGGTACGACTTGAGCGACCCGTGCCGGACCGACACGACGTACCGGTCGCCGACGAACACGTGCGTCTCGCCGAAGTCTACCCGCCGCTCCTCCTCGACCAGCCGGGCCGTGCGGAGGACCACGAACAGCCCGTCCCCGTACGCCTCCAGCTTCGGCCGCTGGTGGGCGTTGTGGGCGTCCTCGACGGCCAGGTCGTGCAGCCCGAACGCGGCCTGGACCTGCCGCAGCAGCTCCTCGTCCGGCTCGTACAGGCCGACCCAGAGGAACCAGTCCGGGTGGTCCTGGCGGGCGGCCGCGAGGTCGGCGACCGGCACGGCGGCGACGCGGACGCCCTTCACGTAGGCGGCCGACGCGATCACCCCGGGGGTGCCGCAGACGTCCGGCGGGCAGCGGTCGGCGGGCAGCGGCGTCACTTCACCACCTCGTTCACCGTGTAGTACGCCTCCGGGTGCAGCACGGCCTCGCCGCCCATCCCCTTCACCCCTTCGAGCCGCAGCTCGTACACCCGCCCCTTCCGCGGCACCGGGCCGACCACGGAGAGCGTCTTGCCGTCGGCGCTCAGGGTCGCGGCCGTCACCGGTTCGGCCCGCTTGTCCGTCTCCGGGCAGCCGTAGCTGCTCTGGTAGACGTAGGTGAACGACCCCACCGTGGCGGCCGCCGGCTTGCCCACCGTCGCCGGGTCGATGGGCTTGGTAAACGCCAGGTCGAAGCCGTTCTTCGTCAGCGCGACGTGGTGGATTTCGAGCGGGGCGGTGCCGGCGAAGGCGATCCGCTGGAGGCCGTAGGGCTTGCCCCCGAGCGAGCCCCAGCCGCGGTTCGTCTGGCCGGCGAACAGGCTGCCGTCGGGGGCGAACGCCAGCCGGTTCACCCCGCACTGCAACCCGCTGCGGAACGGGAAGCAGGCCCCCTGGTACACGCCGTTCACCTTCTCCAGGGCCACCCGCATGACCATCGACTTGGTCTGGTCGCCGACGAAGCACTGGCCGGCGAACGGGCCGAACTTGCCGCCGCTCGTGTCCCACGCCGGCTCGCTCGCCGAGTTCCCCATGCGGCCGTAGGGGAACCACACGGCCGGCGGGTCGAGGTCGGGGAAGCCGCCGACGCCCTTCGGCCCCTTCTGGCCGTCGTAGAGCATGCCACTGGCCACGGTCTCCGGCACCTTGCCGGCGAACGGCGAGTCCTTCACCCACCGCAGCCCGGCCTGGTGGCCGTAAAACTTGCCCTTCTTCAGGTGGTGGAGCTTGTTCGTGGCCACCCACTCGCCCTGGTTGTCGGCGTAGAACAGCTCGCCGTCCGGGGCGAAGGCGATGCCGTTGGGCGACCGCAGCCCGTACGCCCACGGCTCGGCGGCCCCGGTCTTGGGGTCGATCTTCAGGCACCAGCCGCGCCACGGGGCCTTGGCCTGGTGGCCGCCGCCGAACCCGACGTTCAGGCTGATGAAGAAGTTGCCGTCCTTGTCCCGGGCCGGGCCGAAGGCGAACTCGTGGTAGTCGCCCGACACGCCCCACGAGTCGGACACCGTGGTGAACTCGTCGGCCGTGCCGTCGCCGTCGGTGTCCACGAGCTTCGTCAGTTCCGGCCGCTGGGTCACGTACACGGTGTTGTTCCCCTCCACGCTCAGCCCGAGGGCCTCGTGCAGCCCGGCGGCGAAGCGGGTGAGCTTCACGTCGGCCGGGTTGGCGGCGAGCGGGTTCTGGACGAGCCACACCTCGCCCCGACGGGTGCAGGCCAGGAGCTTGCCGTCCGGCCGGAAGGCGAGCCCGCCCACCTCCAGCACGCAGTCGGCCGGGGTGGGGATCGTGGTGAGGGCGTAGAACGCGGCCTCGGCCCCGGCCGACCCGGTCGCGGCCTGCACGACGGCGGCGGCCGGGAAGTCGCGGTCGAACCGCCGCAGCACCGTCTCGGGCAGCGTCGAGGGCACATCCGGGTTGACGTACACCTGCCACCCGCCGCTGTTCTGGCACACCTTGATGAGCAGTTCGTTCCGCCCGGTCTTGACGGCCGCGTTCACCCGGTCCTGGTCCGCCGCCGCCGGCCGGGTGTGGTTGGCGTGCAGCACCCGCTCGCCGTTGACCCACACCGAGAGGGTGTCGTCGCTGCCGAGCGACAGCGGCAGGGTGAACGCCCGGTCGCTCTCGAACTCGTGGTACAGGTAGGCGGCCGCCTCGGTCCGGTCGCCGCCCTTGAACAGCCTGTCGAGCTCGTACACGGCCCCGAGCTTGAAATCCGGCAGCGGCTTCCAGCCGACCTTCTGGCCCCCCTTGCCGGCGTAGACGGCCTTGCGGTCCACCCCCTTTTCCGGCGGGTAAGCGCGGTCGAAGCCGTTACCTTCCGCGTTGTCGAACGGCCCGGCGTAGGCCCACGCCCCTTCGAGGTTGGGCAGCCCGAACGCCGCGAGGGTGGCCCGCACCGTCTCGGCCCGCGTCGCCTTCTTGACGTACTCGTTCTTGTCCGCGGCCGCCGGCTTCGGCTGGGCGAACGCGGGGGTTGTTAACGCGGCGATGAGGAGTGCGGGTAGGAACCGGGTAGTCATTGGCGGGTCCGGCGGGGGGTTCTGGCGGAATGGCGGTACTCTATCCGCACCGGCCCGCCCGCACAACCGCCGCCCGCCCCCTTGCGGTGAGTTCCGGCGTGCGGCAGAATGGAACGGCGGTCGCCGCGCCTCTCCCACGGCCCCGGCAACGCCATTAGTGCGGGAGGTTCGCCCGATGGACATGCGGAACCGGCACGACGGCCCCGACTCGACCGGCTGGTGGGACGCCCTCCCGCCCCGAATCCGCGAGCGGGTCACGCCCCCCGGCCGGCCCGAACGCGAGGCCGCCGACCCCGCCCCGCCGCCCGCCGGGCCGTTGGGGCGGTGGGTCCGCCGCATCGGCCCCGGCACCGCCCTCTTCCTCTTCGTCGTCGTCATCGACGTGATCGTCCTCGCCCTCGCCCTCGCCTTCCTCGAACCCGACGTCCGACTGCCCGGCATCCCGTGACCTCACGCCCGGCCGCGTACTTCGGGCCACTTTGCCGGCCGGTTTTACCGCATTCTCCCACCCTATAACGCGGGAGATCGGCCGAAGCGTTCGCCCCAGCACGAGTTCCGATTTCCGCTCCCGCCGGCCCCCGGTAACGCGGTAAAAGTCGCCATTTCTGCCTCCCGCAAGCCCCACCTGTTTCGGCCGCCCGCCCGCCGCGGTATCCTGGGAAGGCCCACCACCCCGGGAGTCCCCGCCGATGCTCCGCCCCCTCCTCTTCACGCTCGCCCTCGTGTCCGCGTCCGCCCTCACGGCCGACGACAAGCCGCCGGCCGCGAACCCGTACCCGCCGCTGCCGAAGGCCGTGTCGAGCTTCGGCGCGGTCGCCGCCGACGGCTTCGTGTACGTCTACGGCGGGAACGCCGGGAAGGCCCACGCCTTCACGAACGAGAGCAACGTCGGCACCCTCCACCGCCTCCCGCTCGCCGGCGGCGCGAAATGGGAGGACCTCCCCGGCGGCCCGCCGCTCCAGGGCCTGAACCTCGCGGCGGCCGGCGGCAAAGTCTACCGCGTCGGCGGCATGGAGCCCCGCAACAAGCCGGGCGAGAAGGCCGACATGCACTCGCTCGCCGCCGTCGCCGCCTTCGACCCGAAGGCCGGCACCTGGGCCGACGCCCCCGCCCTCCCCGCCGGCCGGTCGTCCCACGACGCGGTCGCCGTCGGCTCGAAGCTCGTCGTCGTCGGCGGCTGGGAGATTCGCGGCAAGGACAAGGACTCGGTCTGGCACGACACCGCCGCCGTCCTCGACCTGGGGGTGAAGGAGCCGAAGTGGGCGACGGTGCCGCAGCCGTTCAAGCGGCGGGCACTGACGGCGGCGGCCGTCGGCACGAAGGTGTACGTCCTCGGCGGGCTCACGGAGGGCGGCGAGATGGTCCGCACGGTGAACGTCTACGACGCCGCCGCCGGCGAGTGGGCGACCGGCCCCGACCTGCCCGGCGAGGCCCGCGTCGGCTTCAGCCCGGCGGCGTGCGAGCTGAACGGCCGGCTCGTGGTCAGCACCTCCGACAAGCTCGTCCACGTCCTCGACGCGGCCGCCGGCAAGTGGGTGAAGGTCGGCGAGGTCGCCGAGGGGCGGTTCGTCCACCGCCTCGTCCCCCGGGCACCCGACGCGGTCCTCGTGATCGCCGGGGCCAGTCCGAAGGGGAACCTCGCGTCCGTGGAAGTGGTGAAAATCGCCCCGCCGGAGAAGGCCTCGCCGAAGGAGAAGGCCCTTCCCGAGAAGGACAAGACCGCCACCCCCGCCGGCCCGAAGGTGCAGACGCTCTGCCCGGTGATGACCAAAGACCCTGTGACGGCCGCGGACGCCCTCGAAGTCGAGTACGAGGGCGTGAAGGTCCTCCTCTGCTGCGCCACCTGCGTCGGCAAGTTCCGCCGCGACCCGGCCGCGTACCTCGACCCCGAGTTGCTCCCCGCCTTCGCCGGCCGGGAGTTGCCGAAGCGGACGATCGAGCAGGTCTACTGCCCGGTGTTCCGGGACCGCAAGGTGTCGGCGAAGGACATTTCGGTCACGTACCAGGGCGTGAAGGTGTACCTCTTCAACGACACCGCCCGCCTGCGGTTCGAGAAGGCCCCCGAGAAGTACGCCGACCCCGCCGTGCTGCCGCAGTTGAAGAAGTCGTAAGACGAAAACGGAATGAACCACAGAGTCACAGAGGACACAGAGCCGAGCTGGACACGGGAGACAAACAAAACTGGGATTTGTTTTCTCGTGTGTTTCCCCACTCTGTGTTCTCTGTGATTCAGTGGTGAATTCTCTTCTCGCCTCATCCCCCGGAGCAACCCCATGCGTTTCCTCACCCTCACGGCCGCCCTCATGGCACCCTCGTTCGCCCCCGCCGCCGACCCGACCCCGCCCGTGTACGAGATGCGGACGTACACGGCCGCCGCCGGCAAGCTCGACGCCCTCCACTCCCGGTTCAAGGACCACACCCTCAAGCTGTTCGCCAAGCACAACATCACCAGCGTCGGGTACTTCACCCCCGCCGACAACAAGGACAACAAGCTGGTGTTCGTGCTGAGCTACCCGAGCCAGGAGGCCCGGGAGGCGTCGTGGAAGGCGTTCCAGGCCGACCCCGACTGGCAGGCCGCCCTCAAGGCGTCCGAGGCCGGCGGCAAGCTCGTGGAGAAGGTCGATCAGCGGTTCATGAGCCCGACCGACTACTCGCCGGCCCTCAAGGTGGAGGCCACGGGCGGCCGCGTGTTCGAGCTGCGGACGTACACGGCGACGAAGGGCCACCTGCCCGACCTCAACGCCCGGTTCCGCGACCACACGGTGAAGCTGTTCGAGAAGTACGGGATGACGAACGTCGTCTACTGGAACCTGCTCCCCGACCAGCCGGGGGCCGACGTGACGCTGGTCTACCTGCTCGCCCACAAGGACGCGGCCGCGATGAAGGCGTCGTTCGGGGCGTTCGCCAAGGACGCCGACTGGGTGGCCGCCCGCAGCGCCTCCGAGAAGAAGGCCGGCGGCCCGCTGACGGAGAAGGCCGGCGGCGTGGTGTCCGTGCTGCTCGCCCCGACCGACTACTCGCCGCTGAAGTGAGTGGAGAAAAGCATCGGACTCACCACAAAGGCACGACGGCCACAAAGG
>JANPKP010000211.1:0-6123 GCA_031426095.1 Gemmataceae bacterium | reverse complement strand
ACCGAACGACGCGGACAATTTCACAAAATGGGTGACGATCTACGATCGCGTTACCACCGGGGAGATGCCGCCCAAGAACAAACCGCAACCCCCGGCCGCTGAATCCAAAGCGATGCTGAAGGCGCTTCACGATGACCTGGTCCAAGCCGAGCAAAAAGCAACCGTAAAACCCCGCCTCCGCCGTCTGACTCGCGTTGAATACGAAAATACGATGCGCGACCTGTTCGACCTGCCGGGTTTGCCACTGCAGGCTGACCTTCCCCCGGACGGTTCAATCAACGGGTTCGACAAGAACGGCGACGCCCTCGACGTGTCGCACGTCAACCTGGCGAAGTACGTGGAGGCCGCCGACCGCGCGCTCGACGCGGCCGTCGCCACCCAGCCGCGGCCGCCCGAGGTCGTCAAACAACGGCTCTCGCTGGCCTGCGGGTACATCGTCGCCCACGTCCTGACGAACGGCGACGCCGTCCTGCTCCGGAACAAGCAGCCCGACCCCGACTTCCCGCCGGCCGGCGACCAGCCGCACATCGACCAGGGGGCCCACGAACGGATGGGCTCCTTCCGCGCCGGGTCGAGCGTCGGCCTTTTCCGCCACGAGGACGAGTCGTTCTACCCGTACTTCAGTGACTTCGTAGCCGTTTACCCGGGTAAGTACCGGGTCGCCACGTCGCTTTGGGCGTTCGGGTGGGACAAGGGGAAGGTGCTCCCGGCCCGCGGGACCGAGGCGGCCCGCCTGTCGGTCGTCACGCTCACCGGCGACTACCGCGGCGGCGGCCACCCGAACACCGTGCTCGGGTACTACGACGCCCCCTCGCTGGCCGAGAAGGTCCACGAGGTCGTGACGTGGCTCAACCCGCACGACACGCTCGGGTTCAACGTCGCCTCCCTGGCCCCGGCGGTGAACTACTCGCGCAAGGGTCGGGCGATGGCCTTCACCGGCCCCGGCATCGCCTGCGACTACCTCGACGTGGAAGGCCCGCTCCACGACGCCTGGCCGCCGGCGAGCCACGCCCGGCTCTTCGGCGACCTGCCGATCGAGGAGTGGAAGCCGGCCGACCACCCCGGCGTCCGCCCGCCGGCCCACAAGTCGATCCGCCAGGAGGTCCCTTACGGCAAGAACAAGCCGACCCCCGTCCCGGGAATCTGGACGGTGGCGAGCCAGAACCCCGAGGCCGACGCCGACCGGCTGCTGGCGGCCTTCCTCCCGCGGGCCTTCCGCCGGCCGGTGGCGGCCGACGTGCGGGGGCAGTACGCGGCGAAGGTGGCCGAGCGGCTCAAGGCCGGCGACTGCTTCGAGACGGCCATGCGGTGGGCCTACCGGGCCGCCCTCTGCTCGCCCGACTTCCTCTACCACGTCGAACCCGCCGGCCCGCTCGACGACCACGCCCTGGCCTGCCGGCTGTCGTACTTCCTGTGGAACTCCCTGCCCGACGACCGGCTCACCGCCGCGGCCGCCGCCGGCACCCTCCGCAAGCCCGACGTGCTGCGGGCCGAGGCCGAGCGGCTCCTGAAAGACCCGAAGGCCGGGCGGTTCGTGAACGACTTCCTCGGCCAGTGGCTCAAGCTCCGGCAGATCGCCGCCAACGACCCCGACCCCAAGCTCTACCCCGAATTCAGCGCCTACCTCCAGGACTCGATGGTGGCCGAGACGCGGGCCTACTTCCGCGAGCTGCTAGAGAAGGACCTGGGGGCCGCGTACCTCGTGAAGTCGGACTTCGCCATGCTCAACGAGAAGCTGGCCGTCCACTACGGGGTGCCCGGGGTGAGCGGCAGCCAGGTGCGCCGCGTGGCCCTGCCGCCGGGGTCGCCGCGGGGCGGGTTCCTGACCCAGGCCGCGGTGCTGAAGGTGACGGCCAACGGGACGACCACCTCGCCGGTGCCGCGGGGGGCGTTCGTGATGGACCGGCTTCTCGGCCGGCCGCCGGAGCCGCCGCCGCCGAACATTCCCGCCGTGGAGCCGGACGTGCGGGGGGCCAAGACGATCCGCGAGCAGCTCGACAAGCACCGCTCGGACGCCTCGTGCGCCGCCTGCCACGCCAAGATGGACCCGCCGGGGTTCGCCCTCGAATCGTTCGACGTGATCGGCGGCCAGCGGGCCCGCTACCGCTCCCTGGGCGTCGGCGACCCGGCCCCCCGCGGTTCCATCGACCCGTTCATCGGCATCGGCTTCAAGCTCGGCCCGCCGGTGGACGCCGGCGGGGTGCTGCCCGACGGCCGGACGTTCGCCGGGATCAACGAGTTCGAAGCCCTGCTCGCCGCCGACGCCGACAAGCTGCTCGACAACCTCGCCCGGCAACTGGCGGTGTATTCGACGGGACGGGGCGTGTCGTTCGCCGACCGGGACGCGGTGGCGGCCGTGACCGCGGCCGCCTCGAAGGGCGGCGGGGGCGTCCGCACGCTCGTCCACGAGCTGATCCAGAGCCCGCTGTTCCAAACCCACTGAGGCCCGCGATGACCCGTCACCTGGCCCTCGCCGCGTGCCTCCTCGCCGCCGCCACGACTGTCGCAGCGGCCGACAAGCCGGCCGCCGACCCGCCCGCCGCCGTGCGCGTGAAGTACCAGATCATGGGCCTGTTCGCCCCGGGCCGCGAGGCCGACCTGCGGGAGGCGTTCGAGCGGCTGCCCGGCTTCACGCTCGTGGCCGTCGACTTCGAGGCGGCCGAGGCCACCGTCGGTTACGCCCCGGCGGTCGCCTTTCCGAGAGCGAAGGCCGAGGACGTGGTGAAGCTCTTCGACGCCAAGCTGAAGGCGGCGTCGAACAACACCTTCGGCGTGAAGCCGCTCCCGGCGCTGCCGCCGGACAAGCTCCAGCGGGTCGAGATCGCCGTCGTCGGTCACGCCTGCAAGGGGTGCGACTTCGCGGCCTACGAGGCGGTGGCCAGGCTCGACGGGGTGGAGCGGGCGACGGCCAGCTTCAAGGACGGCCGGGTGGTGGCCGTCATCGACCCCGCCACCACCGACCGCGGCAAGCTCGAAGCCGCCCTCACGAAGAAGGGCGTGCAGTTGAAGCCGAAGTGAGGGCGGCCGTCGGTCACTTCTTCAGGGCCCCGTCGAGGAAGTCGAACAGCGCCTTGGTGGCCGGGTCGTCCGGCTTGCCGAGGTCGGCGTTGATCCGGCCGTGGGTGGTGTCCTTCGCCCCGAACAAGGTGACGGGGACGCCGGCCTCCTTGAGGACGTTCCCCAGCCGCCGGGCCTGGGCCGTCGTGTCCGGGTGGTCGGCCACGTGCAGGACCAGGAACGGCGGGATGCCCTTCCCCTTCGCCACGTGCGTCACGGCCGAGAAGTCCGTGTGCTTGACCGGGTCGTTGCCGAACTTCTCGCGGTGTCCGTACTTCGCCGGCGGCAGCCCGTGGGCCCGCCACCGGGCCTCGGCCGTCGCAATGATGGCCGGCACGTCGAACGTGTCCCCGTCCACCGGGACGCACCCTTTGATGGCCGACAGCGGCACCCCCGCGGCCGCCAGGTAGCGGGCGTCCGTGCAGACGAGGGCGGCGAGCTGCGCCCCGGCCGAGTGGCCCATGACGAACAGGCGGTCCGGGTCGCCCCCGTGCTCGGCGGCGTGCGCCCGGGCCCAGCCGACGGCCTTCGCCACGTCCCGGACGACGGCCCCCATGTCGGCGGCCGGGAGGAGGCGGTAGTTGGGGGCGACGAAGACGAACCCCTTATCGGCGAACGCCCGGGGCTTGAGCTGCACGTCCTTCTTGTCCCCCGCCTGCCACCCGCCGCCGTGGACCCAGACGACGACCGGTAACTTCTTCGCCCCCGGCGGCGCGTACACGTCGAGCACCTGCCGCTCGTGGGCGGGGTCGGCGTAGGGGGTGTCGCGCTTGACGACGTCTTCGCCCCGGGCGTCGGCCGCGAGGGCGAGCGTGAGGAGCAGCGGGAGAAGTGCGTGGTTCATGGTGGTCGCCCTGCCTCAAGGTGTGTGCCCGACGGACGCCGCCGCCCGGCGGCGAACCGGACCGCGTTCCCGGGTATCCTATCCCGGACTGCCGACCCCCGGAGCGCCCCGATGAGTACGCTTCAGCGCCTGACCGACCGCGGCCTCGTCCGCCCGCCCCGGTGGCTGCCGGCCAACGTCCAGTACGAGACGATCATGGGCTCCGTCGCCTACGGCGTGTCGTCGGACACCAGCGACGTGGACGTGTACGGGTGGGCCGTCCCGCCGAAGGACGACGTCTTCCCCCACCTCCGCGGCGAGGTCGCCGGGTTCGGCAAGCAGCACAAGCGGTTCGAGCAGTTCCAGGAGCACCACGTCAAGGACGCCGACGCCCTGGCCGGGCACGGGCGGGTGTACGACCTGACCGTCTTCGGGGTGGTGAAGTTCTTCCAGCTGGCGATGGAGAACAACCCGAACGTCCTCGACAGCCTGTTCACCCCGGCCACGTGCGTCCTCCACAGTACGAGGGCGGGCAACCTCGTCCGGGAGAACCGCCGGCTGTTCCTGCACAAGGGGGCGTGGCCGAAGTTCAAGGGGTACGCCTACAGCCAGCTCCACAAGATCGCCGGCAAGGAGCCGACGGGCAAGCGGGCGGCGGTGGTGGCCGCACACGGGTACGACACGAAGTTCGCCTACCACGTCGTCCGCCTGCTGGGCGAGGTCGAACAGATTCTGCTCGAAGGGGACATCGACCTCCAGCGGGACAACGAGCGGCTCAAGGCCATCCGCCGGGGCGAGTGGTCGGAGGACCGTCTGCGGAAGTGGGCGGCCGACAAGGAGGCCGACCTGGAGCGGGCCTACGCCGCAAGCCAACTCCCGGCGGTCCCCGACGAGGCGGGCCTGAAGGCGCTACTCCTGAACTGCCTGGAAGAACACTACGGCAGCCTGGGCGGGTGCCTGGTGCAGCCCGACCGGGCGGTGGCCGTTCTCAAGGCGGTACAGGCCGAGCTGGAGAAGGTGAGAGACCTGCTCTAACCCGTTCGAACGGCGCGCGGGTTGCTTTTCGCCAGGTGTCCGCACGGCCGCGAGTGCCGCGACGGACCACATCCCGCGACCGCGTGCGTCCACCCCCAACGATTCGACTAAACCGGTTATTGCGTCCAGCAAGAACGAAGCTGGCAGCCAGACGCTTGACGTCCCACTCCCAGGGTGCCTGCAACGTCTCGTCCAGATCGTTGATGTCGAAGATCACTCGCCGTTCCGGGGTGGCGAACGCTCCGAAATTACACAGATGACAGTCCCCACACGCCTGGACGCGCAGGCCGCTCGTCGGTGTGCCGGCCAGGTCCGCGGCCATGTTGAGCGCGGTGCCGCGGTACCAGGTGAACGGGGACTGCATCATGCGGCCGTAGCGGATCGGGATCAACTGCGGGATGCGGCCCTTGCTCGACTCCTCCAAGAGATCAATCGGGTCGGGTCGATCGGCGGCGGGTCGCCAAACGGCGTGTGAGGCAAGCGGGCACTTGTCGCGCAGGCTCTTGCCCATTTGGTAGAGTTCATCGCGCGACGGATGGAACCCGAACGCCGAGCCTGCCTTTGCGGTCGGTTGGGGCTCGGATTGCTCCGACGATTCGTTCGCTTTCAGCACGGTTGCCAGCCTTTACGTCTGAAAGTCACGAGAATCACAGCGGTTCCGTGCTGCTGCCGGACTGGATCAGAATTCAACCCCGGCCCCTTTTGACTTCGCCACCTGCAGATGGCCTCGAAACATTCGCCGTTCGCCGCGTCAGGGCGTTCCCGCACCCGGAACATCCACCTCGGCGACCCGGAACGTCGCGCTCGGCTTTCGATGGATTTCCACCGGGTCGTGGGAGCCGGACGCACAGATGAAGAGGTGCTTCCGCTCCGGCCCGCCCAGCATCACCGCGTATGCGTGCGTGTCCACCTTGATCCGGTGCGTGATCTCCCCGCCTTCGCGGACCCGCACCACGCTGTCCTCGCCCGCCGGGTTGGCGCACCACACGCCCCCCTCCGCGTCGAGGCAGATGCCGTCGGGGCCGACGGCACGGCCAACGCGCGCGACTGGGGAAGTTGCGTGGACCTGCGCGCGGTGGGTCGCCGTTCTACCACTTGGGCAGTGGCGCCAGTTCCCCGTCTGAAGCCCGGTGTGACCCATGGCAACCAAACGGATCACCGTTGGATCGATCGGTTCGTATTTCGAGTCCCTGCCCGACCCCCGGCAT
>JANPKP010000210.1:0-3560 GCA_031426095.1 Gemmataceae bacterium | reverse complement strand
CCCCCGGGGGGGGGCGGTGCCGCCGGCGCGCTCATGGGGGTTTGGGTTGTGGGGTGGATTTTTGTCGGGGTTTTGCGTTTACCCGCGGGCCACCCGCGTCGGCGATTGGCGACGCGGGGCGGGGGCGCTAAACGAGTATGGAGTTGAACCCTAATCGACCGCCGGCGGGATCGTGCCCGCGGGCGTGGCCGGGGCCGCGGTCGCCGCCGGGGCCGCGACCGCCGGGGCCGCCTTCGGCACCGCCACCGCCGGGACCGCGCTCACGGCCGGGGCCGGGGCGACCACGGGCACCGCCGCCGGCACCACGACCGCCGGAGTCGCGGCCGCCAGGGGGCCGCCGGCCACCGCCCCGCGGGCCTTCTTCCAGGCCACCACGTCGTCGCGCAGGACGGCCACGGCGGCCACCACCTGCGTGTCGATCCCCCGCGACCAGTCGGCCTCGGCCACGTCCACCGGCACGTCCGGCCGCACGCCCACCCGCTCCATGTTGGCCCCGCGGTTCGTCCACACCCCCGTGCGGGGGATGCGGAAGTCCGACCCGTCGATCAGCCGCGTACTCGTGGTGCCGATGACGTGCCCGCCGGTCGCCTGCCCGACCACCTTGCCCAGGCCCATCGCCCGGAAGGCGTGCGGGAAGATTTCCGCGTCCGAGTACGAGCGGTTGTTGATCAGCACGGCCAGCGGCTTCGTCCACTTGCGGTCGTGGCTCCGCAGCACCAGCCCCTCGCCGCCGTCCCGCTGGCGGAAGAAGGTGTGCTCCTTCCCGCTCAGGTAGTTGAGCACCTGGTCGTGGGTGAACCCGCCGCCGTTGTACCGCACGTCGAGCACGATCCCGTCCTTGTCGAAGTTGTCCGAGTACAACGCCCGCACGAACGCCTCCAGCCCGTCGGCGTCCATGCTCGGGATGTGGATGTACCCGAGCCGCCCCTTGCTGAGCGTCGCCACCTCGTCCGCGTTCTTCTCGACCCACCGCTCGTACATGAGCTTGGACGCCCGCCCGCGGTCGGCCGCCACCACGTCCACCCGCCGCTTGGCCGTCGGGTCTTTGACGTCCGAGGTCACGTCGAGCCGGACCGACTCGCCGGCCTTGTTGTTGAGCAGCCGGCTGACGTTCGCGGCCGGGGTCAGCTCCGTGCGGTCGACGGCCAGGATCACGTCGCCCGGCCTCAGGGCCAGCCCCCGCTTGTCGGCCGGGCCGCGCTTCAGGACTTCGGTGATCTTGAGCCCGGGGCCGCGGTACGCCTCGTCGAACAGCAGCCCGAGGTCGGCCGTCGTCTCGTCCGGGGTGGGGAGCTTGCCGCTGATGCCGAGGTGGCTGGCGTTCAGCTCGCCGAGCATCAGGCTCACGAGGGCGTACAGGTCCTCCCGCTGGGCCACGTGCCCGACGAGCGGGCGGTACTTCTCCCGCACCGCCTTCCAGTCCGCCCCGTGGTACGCCGGGTCGTAGAAGAAGTCGGACATCTTCCGCCAGCACTGGGCGAACATCTCCCCGAACTCCTCGTCCCGCCGGACCGCCATCGTCGCCTGGAACGGCACCTTGCCCGGGTCGCCCGACCCGAACCCGGTCCGCACCGTGCGGATTTCGCCCGCCCCGCTCAGGGCGTAGATCGTGCCGCTGTTCTTCTTCGACCACCGCAGCATCTGCGGGGCCAGCCCGCCGGTCGTGAGCCGGTTCAGGCTCCGGCCGTCGGAACTGGCCGCCCACACGTCGCCGCCCCCGGTGCCCGACTTGAACGCCACCTGGGACCCGTCCGGGGAAATCGCCGCGATGTCCGCCGGCATCGCCGCCGGCCGCTCGACCCGCTGGTGGATGTCGTCCCAGTCGATGTCCGAACTCGACCAGAAGCCGCTCGTCGTCCCCGGCTTCTGGAGCGACAGGACGTGGACCTGGTAGCTCCCCTGCCGCTGGCCCACGAAGGCGATCTTGTTCCCCGTGCCGCTCCACGTCACGTCGCCGTTGTAAGTGGCGTACCGGGTGACGTTCCGGGCCGCCACGCTGCCGTCGCTCGGGACGACGTACAGCTCGCTGGCGAAGCTCCCGTCCATGCGGGCGAAGACGACGTGCTTGCCGTCGGGCGACCAGTCGTAGTCGAACACCCCCTTGTCGGCGACCAGCACCTTCGGGTCGGTCCCGTCCGCCTTCATCGTCCACAGCTGGCCGGTGCGGATGAAGCCGACGCGGTCGCCCTTGGGCGAGAAGCTCGCCCCGCTCTCCTCCTCGCGGGTGCGGGTGAGCTGCCTCACCTTGAACTTGTGGGCCTTCGTCAGCTCCGGGTGCTCGGCGTCGTCCGGCTCCAGCACGTACAGGTCCTGCACCCCGTCGCGGTCGGAGGCGAACAGGATGCTCTTGCCGTCCGGGCTGAAGCTGGCCCCGTGGTCGTAGGCCGCCGAGTCGGTGAGCCGGGTCGCCTTGCCGCCGTCGGGCACGCCGGTCAGGAACAACTCGCCGTGGACGGCGACGACCGCGTGCTTCTCGTCCGGGCTCAGGGCGAACTCGGTGGCGTCCTTCGTAAACGTCTTGGTCTGCTCGGTGTTCGACTTGTCGTCCGCGTGGACCTCGATGGCCAGCTTGCGGGCCGACCCGCCGTGCGTGCCCACGAGCCAGATGTCGGCCCCGCACTCGTACACCATCCACTCGCCGTTGCCGCTCAGGCGGGCCTTGCGGACGGTGTCGTCCTCGTGGTCGGTCACCCGCCACACCGGGCCGTCGGCCGACCGGTCCGCCTTGAGCTTCTGGCGGACGACGTTCGCGCACCCGGGCTTCGACCCGTCCTCGGTGACGTAGAAGAGGGCGGAGCCGTCGGGCGTCCACATCGGCGAGGTGTCCTGCCCGTCGAAGTGGGTCAGCTGGCGGTGGCCGGTGCCGTCGGCGTTCGCCGTCCAGATGTCGTCGTTGGACGAGCCGCGGTAGCCCCGCCGGTACCACAGCCCCGGCCCGCGGGTGAACGCGACGCGGGTGCCGTCCGGGGCGAACGCGGCCTCCTTCCCCTCGAACAGCGGCAGCTTCCGCTCCGGCCCGCCCTCCACCGGCACCGTGTACGCCTCCACCTGCGGCGGGAAGGCGACCGACCGCGACGTGGAGAACGCCACGTTCTTGCCGTCGGGCGTCCACCCCGTCGCCATGTCCTGGGCCGAGTCGAACGTCAGCCGCTTCGGCTTGCCCCCGGCCACCGGCACCACGAACACGTCGTAAGACCCGTGGCGGTTGGACGAGAACGCGAGCAGCCGGCCGTCCGGGCTGAAGCACGGGTTGATGTCGTGGGCCTCGTGCATCGTGACCGGGCGGGCGACGCCGCCGACCGACTCGACGGTCCAGACGTCGCCGAGGTAGCTGAAGGCGACGAGCTTGCCGTCGGGCGAGACGTCCGGCGTGCGGGGGAAGCGGATCGGCTCCTGGCCGACCGCGGGGCCGAAGGAGGCCGCGACGCAGACCGCGGCCACGGACAGGCGGAGGTGGTGGCGCATGGGGTGTTCCAGGTCCTTCGGACGGGGGCGGAGCCGCAGCGGGCGGGGGTCGGCCGGCGGGGGCGTGGGGAGCGCCCGGGAGTCCGGCCGGCGTC
>JANPKP010000209.1:0-13728 GCA_031426095.1 Gemmataceae bacterium | reverse complement strand
GTCGGGCTGGTCGAGCCGGTGGACGACCTGCGGGCCACCAACCCGCCGACCAACCCGGCCCTGTGGGACGCGCTGAAGAAGGACTTCGTCGGCGGCGGGTACGACCTGCGGAAGCTCATGCGGCTGATCCTGACCAGCCGGACCTACCAGCTCTCGGCGGCGACCCGGCCGGGGAACGAGACGGACACGCGGTTTTACAGCCACTACTACGCCCGCCGGCTGCCGGCCGAGGTGATGCTCGACGCCGTCTGCGACGCGACGGGGGTGCCGGAGAAGTTCGACGGCTACCCGCTCGGGGTGCGGGCCGTGCAGGTGCCCGACCCGGGGGCCGCGTCGTACTTCCTGCGTACCTTCGGCCGCTCCGAGCGGACCACCGCGTGCGCCTGCGAGCGGGCCGGCGAGGTGACGCTCCCGCAGGTCCTCCACCTGATCGGCGGCGGCTCGACGGCCGGCAAGCTGGCCACCCCCACCGGCTGGCTGGCGACGACACTCGCGGCCGAAAAGAACGACGATGCGGTTCTGGAAGCGCTCTTCCTGCGCACGCTCAGCCGCCCGCCGACGGCCGACGAACGCGTGAAAGTTAAGGCCCTACTGGCGACCGACGAGCGCAACGAAGTGTTCCGCGACGTGGCGTGGGCGGTGTTGAACAGCAAGGAGTTCCTGTTCAACCGTTGACACCGAAGGTGGTGGCCGTCAGGTGGAGTTCGGACACGGCGGCTCCTCGGGGCGGGTATCATGCGGGGGGTGGGGCGGGTGCGAGTGTACCGCGGGCGGCGGAATTCCGCCCGGGTGCGTTGAACGGGCGGGCGGCGGCGGGTACGATTCCGCGGACGGGCCAGACCGGGCCGGCACCGCGGAGGCGACGGCCCGATGGGCGAACTGGACGACCTGCTCCCGTACTTCCTCGCCTGGCTGGCGTTCACGATCCCCTGTCTGGTCGTGAGCTGGCTGTGGGTCTTCCCCAAGGCCGGCCAGCCGCGGTGGGCGGCCCTCGTCCCGGGGTACAACCTGTACGTCCTGGTCGTCGGCATCGCCCGCCTGAGCCTGCTCTGGTTCGTCCTCATGCTGGTGCCACCGTTCCAGGTCATCGCCGTGTTTCTGGTGAACATCGAGGTGGCCAAGCGGTTCGGCCGCAGCGAGTCGTTCGGCCTCGGGCTCACCGTCCTCGGGTTCGTCTTCTACCCGGTCCTCGGGTTCGGCCGCGCCAGGTATCGGGGCTGACGACCGTCGCCCCCCGGAGGTCCCCGCGATGCTCGACGTCACCCTCGGCCGCCGTTCCGCCCGCCGCTGCGACGGGGCCACCCGCCGCGACTTCCTCCGCGTCGGCGGCCTCGGGGCCCTGAGCCTCCCCGCCCTCCTCCGCTCCGAATCCGTAGCCAGGGCGAGGGGGACCGGCGGGCCGCGGGCCAAGTCCGTGATCCTCGTCTACCTCGGCGGCGGGCTCTCCCACCACGACAGCTTCGACCCCAAGCCGGACGCCCCCGCCGAAATCCGCGGCAAGTACGGGGTGATCGGCACCGCCGTCCCCGGCCTGCAACTGAGCGAGAAGCTGCCGCTGATGGCGAAGCAGATGGGCAAGGTCGCCCTCGTCCGCTCGGCCACGCACAACAACGACCACCACGAGACGGCCACCAACTGGGTGATGTCCGGCCGCTTCGGCACCCCGTTCGGCGACTACCCCGCGATCGGGGCCGTGGTCGCCCACGAGACCGGCTTCACCGGCAAGCTCCCGCCCTACGTCGCGGTGCCGAAGAACCCGTCGTTCACCTGGGAACTCGGCAAGAGCGCCTTCCTCGGCGGGCGGTACGAGTCGTTCCGGGCCGGCGACCCGAACGCCCCCAACTACAAGGTGCAGGACCTCGCCCTGCCCGACGGCGTGAGCGCGAAGTCGCTCGCACGGCGGGCCACGCTCCTGAGCGCCGTGGACGGGCTGGCCGCCCGGGTGAACGGCAACGACCAGATCGCCACCTACGACGAGTTCCACCAGCGGGCCGCCCAGATGGTGCTGTCGCCGGAGGCCCGCCGGGCGTTCGACGTGGCCGCCGAGCCGGACGCCCTCCGCGACCGCTACGGCCGCACCACCGCCGGCCAGTCGATGCTCCTGGCCCGCCGGCTGGTGGAAGCGGGGGTCCGGTTCGTGACCGTCAACTACGGCGGGTGGGACCACCACGCCAAGATTTTCGAGGGCCTGGACAAGAAGCTGCCCGAGTTCGACGCCGGCCTCTCGACGCTGGTCGACGACCTGTCCACGCGGGGCTTGATGGACGACACGCTGCTGGTGGTGATGGGCGAGTTCGGCCGCAGCCCGAAGGTGAACAAGGACGCCGGCCGCGACCACTGGGCGGGGGCCGCGTCGCTCCTGTTCGCCGGGGCCGGGGTGAAGCCGGGCTTCGTGCTCGGCAAGACGGACAAGCACGGCGGGTTCGCGGCCCAGCGGCCGGTGTCGCCGGCCGACGTGGCGTACACGATCCTCGACGCCGCCGGCGTCGACCCCCGCAAGCCGCTCAAGAGCCCGGACGGCCGGCCGATCGAAGTCCTCGACGGCGGCGAGCCGATCCGCGAGTTGTTCGCGTAGACGGACCGAGTGCCGTCTCTTCCAACCCCGAAGGGGTGTCCGTTAATAGCCAGGGGTGTGAACCCCTGGAACCACCCCCGCGAGAAGTCCCGAACCCCGAAGGGGTGGCAGTCACGCTCGCCATCCGTGACTGCCACCCCTTCGGGGTTCCACCCATCGGGGTTGACTCACTCACCAGGGGTTCACATCCCTGGCTATTGACGGCAGCCCCTTTGGGGCCACAAAACCGCGGGCTGCTCCGCTCAAGTCGTCAACCCATCGCTTCCTCCAACCCCCCGGTGCCCTCATGGGTCACGTCCTGGCCGCGTCGCTGGTCGCGTTCGCCGGCACCGCCGCCGGGCCGCGCGTCCAGTACTCCGTACCGTTCGTGGTGCCGACTGGTGCGAAGGCGAAGGTCGTCCTCCGCGGTCTGCGGCTCGACGCCGTCAAGGAGGTGCGGGCGAGCGACCCGGCGGCGAAGGTCAAGGTGCTGGCCGCCCGCAAGGCCAAGCCGAAGGACAACGACCCGGCCGAGCGGCTCGGCGACACCGAAGTTGAAGTCGAGGTGGAAGTGCCGAAGGGCACCCGGCCCGGTTCCCTCACGCTCTCCGCCGTCGGCCCGGCGGGTCGGTCGGCCCCGTTCGCCCCGCTGCTTCCCGACCCGGACCACCCCGCGTCGAAGGAGAAGGAGCCGAACGACGGCTTCGCCCAGGCCCAACCGCTGACCCTTCCCGCGACCCTCGACGGCGTCATCGGCCGGGAGCGGGACGTGGACGTTTACGCCGTCACGGGCAAGGCCGGCGAAGCCCTCCGCGTCGAGGTCCACGCCGCCAGGCACGGCTCGCCGCTGGACGCCGCCCTGACGGTCCACGACGCCGCCGGCCGCCTCCTCGGCGCGGCCGACGACGCCGCCGGCACGTCCGACCCGGCACTGACGGTGACACTCCCGAAGGACGGCACGTACTACGTGACGGTGTCCGACGCGAACGACCTGGGCGGCGGGGCGTTCGGCTACCGGCTCGTGGTGAAGTCGGCGGCCGGCCCCCGTTAGTGCGGTCCCCCGCCGGGCCCGGCTGGGCCGTTCGGTCCGTCCGGCGGCCTACGCCAGCTTCTCGATCAGGAGCGAGGCGTTCACGTTCATCTGGGTGCCGCCGGACTGGGCCGGGGACTGGAGGCTGACCTCGGCGGTCGACGTGTGGTTCACCAGCGTCAGCCGGTCGCCGGCCGCCAGGTTGAGGATGGCGAAGCCGTTGTTCTGCACGGTGCCGACGCCCGCCCCGTATATGGTTTCGGTCCGCGGGGCGTTGTTCACGAACAGCGTGAACTGGTTCGGCTGCTCGGCCGCCACGGAGAACCAGACCGCGTAGATGCCCGCGGCCGTGACGATCACTTCGTCGTTCCCGTTCTGGTGGGTGACGCCGAGCAACTGGCTGTTCGTATCGAAGTCGATCGAATCCTCGAGAGCGACGTTTTCCGCCGTGTTGTTGTAGACGTAGCCGTAGGCGGCCGCCCCCCCCCCGGCCGGCCCCGTGGCACCCGTCGGCCCCGCGGGGCCGGTGAGCCCCATCAACCCCGTCCGGCCGGGGGGGCCGGGGGGGCCGACGGTCGGGATGAGCAGGGTGGGATTGGCCTCGAAAATCTGACTCACGATCAGGGCCGGGGCGAGGCGGTCTTCGAGGGCCTCGATGCCGAGTCGGCGGCCGGCCGCGGGCGGCCGGACGCGACCCGATCCTGGACGGTTGAACAGGCTCATGGGACTCGACTCCTCGTGCGCGGGGTTCCCCCGGCCGCGGGGCGCGGGCGACCGCCCGGCGGTGCGCGTGCGGGTTAAGGACGGACGGAAGGGGGCCCGGCGGGTGGGCCCCGGCGGTACGGCTCAGAAAGCGAGTTCGGCCCCGAAGGTGACGCCCTGGGCCCAGAACCCCGTGTCGCGGAAGGGGGTGCCCGGGCGGGCCGGCCCGGTCCCGGGGTTGTACCGGGTGTCGGTCGGGATGCGCGTCCCGCTCAGGCCGAGGTCGATCTGGTCCGCCGGGCGGACGACCGAACTCCAGTAAAGGAAGTTGTACCCGGTGAAGACGCGGAGGTGGCTGGTGACCAGGAGGCCGGCGTTGACGCCGACTTCGGGGACGGCCGAGAACACGTTCCGGGCGTGGCGGCCGCTGTTGCTCCCCGAGGCCAGGAACCCGACCGGGGTCGCCGTCGTCGCCCCGCCCGGCGGGGTGATCGCCGTCGAGCCGCTGATGTCGATCACCTGGTTCGTCACCCCGAGGGCGATTTTGGTCTGGGCCCCGACGAACGCCCGGCCCCACCGGGCCTCCCCCCGGATCCCGACCTGGCCGCCGTAGAAGTTGTTCCGCGTGTCGAACCGGTCGGAGATGGCGATGGTGCTGCCGCCGAAGAACGGGCTGCCGGTCGGGAGGGCCGGGTTGACCCGGGTGACCTCGGCGACGGCGACGCCCTCTTCGAGGTTCAGGTAGCGGAAGCCGGCGAGCGCCTGGACCCAGTAGTTGCACCCCGAGCAGACGGGGCAAAGGGCGTTGACGTCCGCCCCCTGGAGGCGGCTGTACGTCGAGGCGTGGACGGCCCCACGGGCCAGGCCCGAGCCGGTCGCGGTCAGGACGTTCGTCCCGTTCGCGAGCGCGGGGAATGCGACCAGTTGGGCGTTCTGGGAGCCGGTCAGGACGTCGAAGAAGGGCCGCGCGATCACCGCGGAGCCGAGCGCGGCGTCGGACGCCGCGTCGAAACGGGTCGTGCGCGAGGCGAGGAAGAAGTAGCTGCCCTCGAGGCCGAACGTCCGGCACGGGTCGAGCCACAACCCGCCGGTGAACCGCCCCCCCGACCGGGGCCCGTCGTCGCCCCCGGAGTTGCCGTAACTGACCGTGGTTCCCGGCTGCCCGAGCACGCCGGGGAGGGGGGTGAGGCCCGGCAGGCCGGACGTGACGAGCGGGGGCAACCGGCTGCCCTCGGTCCACCACAACAGGTACTCGCCCCGCAACCAGAATTGGCCATTCGGGCCGCCCGAACCGCCCTCGGCGGGGTCGAGGTTGCCGGGGACGGTGTAGCCGTCCTGTGGGAACCCCGACGGCTGCACCCCGCCCGGGAGGAGCAGTGCGACCCCGCCCCCCGGGGCGTTGCCCGCCGGTGCCGGGAGTACGGCCCCCGGTTGGGCGGCGCCCGGGCCGGCTACCACGGCGAGGACCAGAACGGCCAATGCCTTGCGCATGGTCATTACTCTCAACGGAGGGGTAGAGAATGCCACTGGATCGCGAGCAAACACTGCTACCGCGCCGTCCCGCCTCCCGTCACGCGGTCATCACGCGACGGATTCCGGCGGCCGACCTTGCCGCCTGTAACGGTTATCGGCGATGTAGCGGCTCACATTGATCCGAATTGATCGATCGCCCCGGACACTGTTGGGGACGCGGGCGGAAGCGGGAGCCCCTGTCGGCTCGCCGCGAGTCAAGCGAAACGGGCCGGAATGGGCCGCCGCTCCCGCTTTACCGGGTGGGGCGGGAGCGGGAAGCGGATGTCGTTGGTGGGCCGACGGATCGGGCGACCCCACCAGCGCCGATGCGGTAAAATCCGGTAAAGATCGGGTCAAGTTCCGAGCGATTCTCAGGCCGCCCAGGTGGTGCGGCGGTCGAGGCGGAGGAGGTGGGGCGGGCGGTGGGCCTTCGGGCGGCGGGCGGACGGACGGCCCGCCCGCTCGTCGATGAGCCGCAGCAGGGCCGGGAGCAGGACCAGGGCGGCGAGCATGCAGAAGGTCTGGCCGAGCGTCAGGGCCAGGCCGAGGCTCGCCATCCCCTTGTGGCGGGCCACCATCAGGGTGCCGAACCCGAGGATGGTGGTGAGGGCCGCCACCAGCACGCCCCGGCCGGTCGCCGAGCCGAGGCGGTACGGCACCCGGCGGTCGCGGCCCCGGTAGTCGTGCAGGACGTGGACGCCGTTGTCCACGCCCACGCCCACGATCAGCGGCAGGGCGATCAGGTTGGCCGGGTTCAGGGCCACCCCGCACAGGCCCATCACCCCGAGCGTCAGGGCCACCCCCACGGCCAGCGGGAAGAGGGCCAGGCCGAGCGGCGCGAGCCGGCGGAAGTCGAGAAGCAGCACGGCCACGATGGCGACCAGGGCGTAGACGCCGGCCCTCTCGAACCCGCTCTTCATCTGGTCGAGCCCTTCGAGCGTGCGGAACGCCTTGCCGGTGGCCCCGGGGTCGACGCCGCGGGCCACGTCGGTGAAGGCTTCGAGCCGGGGGTAGTCCCACAGGCTGTCCTTGGCGAACGCCCGCACGAGGTACTGGCCGTCCTCCCCCACGTAGCGTTCCCGCAGGGCGGCCGGCACGTCGGCGAGCGTGATCGGGGCGGGGCGGCTGACGGTGCGGAGGCGGCGGAGGTCGGCGGCGAGGTCGCGGGCCAGGTGGCGGTCGAACTCGCGGAGCCGGGCGGCGGCGACGGCCGGGGGCGTGGAATCGAGGGCGGTTCGGAGGTCGGCGACGGCCGGGGCGAGGGCGGCGTCGCTCCACCCGAGCGGGCCGACGCGGGCGATCAGGGCTTTCAGGCCCGCCGGCGACGACCCGAGCGGGGCCGGCAGGCGGTCGGCCGCGGGCAGCCCGGCGAGGCGGTCGTGGATGGCCCGCACCACGGGCAGCTTCGCGGCCTGGTCGGCCGGCACCAGCGACGCCACCTCCACCACCTTCCCCACTTCCGGCCGGGCCTCGTACCGGGCCTTCAACGCCAACGCTTCCTCCGGGGTGGCGGCGAGGCTCATGGCGTCCCACGTGGCCCCGGCGGCGTGGTCGATGAGCTTGTGTTCCCACGCCACCGAGTCGAGCCCTTCGCCCTGCAAGTGGAGCAGGTTGTGGTCGTACCCGAGGCGGGCGGCGAACCCGCCGACGGTGACGACCACGAGCAGCCCGGCGGCCAGCACCCGCCGGGGGTGGCGGGCCGCGGGGAGGGACAGGGAGAAGGGGACGACGGGAGCGGGGGAGAACGACAGAACGCCCTGTGGCTCGTCGTCTCCCCCCGTCCCCTTCACCTGACCGGCCCGCAGCCTCGCCCGGACGCGCTCCTGCACCACCAGCGCGGCCGGCATCACGGTGAAGCACGCGGCCGCGCACGCCAGGACGCCGCAGCCGGCGATCCAGCCGAGTTCCGTCACCGCCTTGAAGTCGGCGAGCATGGTGGCGAAGAACGCGAGCGCCGTCGTCACCGCCGCCGTCAGGATGCTCGGGCCGGCGTGCTCGGCCGTCGTCCTCATGGCGTCGGCCACGCTTTGTCCGGCCTTTCGCGCCTCGTCGTAGCGGGCCACCCACAGCACGCCGTAGTCGCCCATGCCGATGAGCATGACGGCGAAGGTGGCCGACAGGATGTTCAGGTGGCCGACCGTGAGCGTCGCCCAGCCGAGGGCCCACACGGTGCCGGCGAGCAGCGACAGGACGGTGAGGGCCGGGTAGCGGAAGCCGCGGTAGACGACGAGGTACAGCACCGCCACCCCGCCGAGGGCCAGCCACGACGCCCGCTCCGAGTCGATGTCCGACTGGGCCATCTCGTCGGTCTCCAGCACCGGCATCCCCGTCAAGCCGAGCTTGAGGGCGGGGAACGCCGCCCCCACGTCGGCCAGGATGCCGCGCATCGCCTCGTTCGCCTCCCGGGCGGGGGTGAACGAGGCGTCGGCCTTCAACGGCCGGCAGACGAGCAGGCCGAGGGTGCCGTCGGGCGTGAAGGCGTACTGCTCCTCGGTGAGCTGGCCGAGCGACGGGCCGCTCGCCGCCCCGGCCAGGCCCCACGGGTTGTGGTAGGCGGCGGGGTCGCGGAGGGAGTCGGCGGCGGAGCGGGCCACGGCCGGGAGTTGCGTCAAGAGGTCGCGGTCGGTGTCGGGCAGTTCCTTGCCGGCCTTCTGGGCTTCGAGGACGCTCACCGACTTGGTCAGGAGCGTTTCGAGCGAGAGCATCTGCCAGGCGATGGGGGCGAACCGGCCGAGGAGCGGGTCCATGCGGTCGAGCCGGCCGCGGATGGCGTCGAGTTCGGCCGGCGGCAGGAAGAGGATGGCCCGGTCGTGCAGCGGCCGGAGGTCGGCCTTGTGGAAGACGCGGTCGAAGCGGTCGGGCCGCTGCTTGACGCGGGCGGCGACGGCGTCGAGGGCGGCCATTTTCGACGCCCTATCCCCGCCCTCGACCACCACCACCATGTCGTCGTCGTCGCCGAAGGCGTCGAGGTACTTCTGCCAACGCTTCTGGCACTCCTTGTGGGCGCTCAGGAGGTCGTTCCGCTGGGTGTGGTATTCGAGCTTGGCATACGCGAGGTAGACGGAGCCGGCGACCAGCCCCAGGCAGGCGGCCAGAACCGCGACGGGGTGGCGGCCGACGCCGCCGACGAACCCGGCCAGGAGGCGGGCGAGGCGGTCGGGCCGGCGGGGGGTGTTCGGGGCCGGGGTCATCGCGTCCTGCACCTCCGGGTCCGGGCGGGCAACCCCGGGGGCGGAGGTATACGGGAGCGGGGGGAGCCGGCACAAGGCCAACGGGGCGGCGCGAAGCGGGGCAACGCCCCAAGTGTTGCACAAGATACGGGGCCGGTTCCGGGCACGAAAAAACCCCACCGTGCCTTGGCTTGCGCCTCAGTACGGTGGGGCCGGAACAGAGAAGAGGCCGAATTGCTCCCCATCTTGTACCGACGAAACGCCCTTGTCAACCGCACTCTCTGGAAAGCGCCAAAAGCCCGGGGACGGGCGTCCCCGGGCGTTGTTCCCACGCGCCGCACCGGATCGACATTCTTACACGCGGTGGCGCGTCGTTTGCTTTTCACCCGCACCCGACGGCGGACGTGATCCCCGAACCCAACCCCAAGCCCCGTCGGCGGCCCGAAATGATGCCCGGCGTTAAACCGACCCCGGCCGCGCGGCAGCGGAGTGCGCAACACCTCGGGGCGGCCTTCACACTCTGCCTGGCCGTGGTCGTCGGCTGCGACGCCGGCGGCCCGCGGGCGGCCCGCGACCAGAGTGAGGCCGGGCCGGGTGGCCGGCAACAAGCGCTCGCCCTGAGTCCGGCGGAGGAGTTGAGCGTCGGCCGGCGGGCTTACGGCGAGGTGATGGACGAGTTCCGGGGCCGCGTCCTGCCCGAGAGTGCCCCCGAGAGCCGCCGCGTGCGGGCGATCGTGGACCGGATCGATAAGGCGGCCGCCATCGAGCCCTTGCAGCGGGAAATCCTGCTCCGGGTCAAGGGCTACCGCTTCGAGTGGGAGGCGAAGCTCGTCCGCGACAAGCAGGCCAACGCCTTCTGCCTGCCGGCCGGGAAGATGGTGGTGTTCACGGGGCTCCTGCCGATTGCGAAGAACGACGACCAGTTGGCGGCGGTGATCGGGCACGAGATGGCCCACGCCCTGGCCCACCACGCCAGCGAGCGGGTGGCCCGGGAGAAGACCGGCGGGGGCGTCCTGCGGAGCCTCTCCTACGACCGCCTGCAGGAGTCGGAGGCCGACCACGTCGGCCTCTTCCTGATGACGTTCGCCGGGTACGACCCGGCCGAGGCGGTCGCCTTCTGGGAGCGGATGCGTGCGGCGGCCGGCGGCGGGAAGCCGCCCGAGTTCCTGTCCGACCACCCGAGCGACGAGCGGCGGGTCCACGACCTGAAGGCGTGGGTGCCCCAGGCCCGGGCGGCCAAGAAGGCGTTCGACGAGGGGCGGGTCGTTCCCGCCGGGCGGTAAAGAGTTTCGACCTTCCACGACACCTAACGGGAGACGCACATGAGCATGGGAGACGGCGGCGGGGTCGGCGGCGGCGGGTTCTTCGGCCGGATGGGGCCGAGCGGCAGCTTCGGGGCGTGGCCGAGCTGCGGGTGCAGCAGCCTGTTCATCATCATGGCCGGCGTGCTCATGGTGTTCGGCGGCTGCCTGCGGATGATCGGCCAGTAACCCCCACACCCACACCACTCGGAGGCTTCCCATGCGCGCACTCTGCGGGGCCATCATCACGGCCGGGGCGTTGTTAGGAATCGGACTCACCGCGGTCGGGATCGGCGAGCGGTACGCCCGCTCCTACGACCCGCCCGCCGCCGCCGGGCAACAGCCGGGCGAGGCGAACCGCGTCCTCCTCTCGGAGATGGACCGCCCGCTCGTCTTCTGCCTGGTCTTCCTGACCGGGTCGGCGGTCATCGGGATGGGCGTCACGTTCGTCGGGCTGGCCTACCACCAGATCCGGCGGGAGCGGGAGTACCTGCTCGAAAAGGGCCGGCTCGGTAGTCGGTCGGCGGTTTAACAACCAACCCAAGCCCACCCGTTGCAACGGGTGGGCTTTCGCCTCCCCCCATCGCGTCTCGCACACTTCCCACTCCGGCCTATTTCCCGCGGCGGCTTTCCCCCCACTCCCGTGACAGGTATGGTGACGGGACTTCGCCTCCGGGGCCGGACACGCATGACGGCGGACGCCGAGCGCTTAATCGCCGACGCCCGGGCCGGGGACGCCCCGACCCTCGGCCGGCTGCTGGACTCGTACCGGCATTACTTGCGGCTGCTCGCCCGGCTCGAAATCGGCAAGCGACTCCAGGGCAAGCTCGACGCCTCCGACGTGGTCCAGGAGACGTTCCTCGACGCCCACCGGCAGTTCCCCGGCTTCCGCGGTGCGACCGAGGCCCAGCTCGTGGCCTGGCTGCGGGAAATCCTGGCCGGCACGCTCGCCAACCAGGTCCGCCGGTACTTCGGCACCCAGGCCCGCGACGTGCGGCTCGAACAGGGGATCGCCGCCGACCTCGACCAGTCCACCGTCGGCCTGGGGCTCATCCCGGTCGACCCGCACAGCTCGCCGAGCCAGCAGGCCGCCCGGGGCGAGCAGACGGTGCGGGTGGCCGACGCCCTGGCCCGCCTGCCGGACGACTACCAGACGGTGATCGTCCTCCGCCACCTCGAAGGGCTCACCTTCCCCCAGGTGGCCGAGCGGATGGGGAAGACCGTCGATAGCGTCGAAAAGCTCTGGCTCCGCGGGCTGGCCAAGCTCCGGCGGTCGTTCGGGGACGGTACGAACGAGTGAGACCGCACCATCCGTGGTTTCGCGCCGCGACCAGCGGTCGCATCTGGCGACCGCTGGTCGTGGCGCTAAACGGCGGGAATACTACCAACGCACGGTCGCGCCCATGAAACCCACTATCCCCCCCGCCGACCTGTCCGAGGACGACCCCCGCGTCCTCGACGCCGCCCGGGAGTACCTCGCCGCCCTCGAGGCCGGGCTGACGCCCGACCGCCGCAAGATCGTCCGCCGCCACCCGGACCTCGCGGCCGCCCTGGGCGAATGCTTCGACGGCATCGACATGGTCCACGCCGCCGGCCGGGCGTTCAAGCCGCCTCCCCCCATCGGGCCGGCGGCCGAGCCGCTGGGCGACTACCGCATCGTCCGCGAGATCGGCCGCGGCGGCATGGGCGTCGTCTACGAGGCGGTGCAACTCTCGCTCGGCCGGCGGGTGGCGTTGAAGGTGCTGCCGTTCGCCGCCGCCCTGCACGGGAAGCAGCTCCAGCGGTTCAAGACGGAAGCCCACGCGGCCGCCCTGCTCCACCACACGAACATCGTCCCGGTGTACGCCGTCGGCTGCGAGCGGGGCACCCACTTCTACGCCATGCAGCTCATCGACGGCACCCCGCTCGACGCCGTCATCCGCGAGGCCCGCGGGGAGCCGGCCGGCGGCGGGAATGACGCCACCGTCGACCTCCGGGCCGGGCCGACCGACCACGCCAGCGGCTTCGCCACCACCTCCCGGGCCGGCCGCGGGAAGGACGCCTACCGCACGGCCGCCCGCATCGCCGCCCAGGTGGCCGACGCCCTCGAATACGCCCACGACGCCGGCGTCGTCCACCGCGACATCAAGCCGGCTAACCTCCTGCTCGACCCCCGGGGGAACGTCTGGGTGACGGACTTTGGGCTGGCCCAGGTGACGGCCGACGCCGGCCTGACGCAGACCGGCGACGTGGTCGGCACCCTCCGCTACATGAGCCCCGAGCAGGCCGCCGGCAAGCGGGTCGAGACCGACCACCGGGCCGACGTTTACTCCCTCGGGGCCACCCTGTACGAGTTGCTCACGCTCCGGCCGGTCTTTCCCGGGCAGGACCGCCAGACGCTCCTGAACCAACTGCTGAGGGACGAGCCGCGGCCGCCCCGCCAGCTCGACCGGGGGGTGCCGGCCGAGCTGGAAACGATCGTCCTGAAGGCCCTGGCGAAGGCCCCGGCCGACCGCTACGCCTCGGCCGGGGAGATGGCCGCCGACCTCCGCCGCTACCTGAACGAGATGCCGATCCTGGCCCGCCGGCCGTCGCCCGTGGACCGCGGCCGCAAGTGGATGCGGCGGCACCCGAGCGTGGTCGGGGCGGCCGTCGTGCTCCTCGTCCTCGGGGTGATCGGGCTCGGGATCAGCACCGCCCTCGTGTCCCGGGCCAAGTCGAACGCCCAGGCCGACCGGGACAAGGCCCAGGCCGCGCTCCGCGAGGCGGAAACCGAGCGGGCCAACACGAAGGCGGCGAACAAGCAGTTGCGGGAGGAGCAGGCCAAGACGAAGGCGGCCCTGGCCCGGGAGAAGCAGCGGGCGAAGGAGGCCGACGAGCGGTTCCGGCTGGCCCGCCGGTCGGTGGACGAGATGGTGGCCCTGGCCGAGCGGGAGATGGCCGGGCCGCAGTTCGAGGACGCCCGCAAGCGGCTCTTCGAGGTGTCGGTGGCCTACTACCAGGAGTTCATCGACGCCCGCAAGGACGACCCCTCGGCCCGGGCGGAACTCGTCGCCACCCGCGAGCGGGTCCAGGAACTGCTGGCCGACCTCGCCACCCTCCAGGGGGACCGCCAGTTCTTCCTCCTGAACGCCCCCGACGTCCTCGACGACCTCAAGCTCTCGGCCGAGCAGCGGTCCCAGGTGGGGGCGCTGACGCGGCGGACGGACGAGCGGCGGGGCGAGGCGTTCCGCGACTTCGGCCAGCTCACCGACGCCGAGCGGGTCCGCCGCTTCGCCCAGCAAGCCAAGGAAAACAAGGCGGCGGCGGAAGCCGTCCTGACGCCCGCCCAGCTCGCGCGGCTGGGCCAGATCGCCCTCCAGGCCCGCGGCGCGACCGCCTTCCGCGACGCCGAGGTGGCCGCCGCCTTGAATCTCACGGCCGAGCAGCGGGACCGCGCCCGGCTGGTGGAGGCCGATGCCTTCGGCGGCCCCGCCGGCC
>JANPKP010000208.1:0-4649 GCA_031426095.1 Gemmataceae bacterium | reverse complement strand
CGGCTCCGGGAGGAGGCCGCGCCACCGCCAGCGCTGATCGACGCCCACGGTCGTGTCGAACAGGAGCGGCACGGTGCCGCCGGCGACGCTCACGTGCCACCGCGGGGCGCTCCCCGACGAAACCGCCCGCAGGCGGGGCGGGTCGAGGGCCGTGTCGCCCCAGGGGCTGCCGCCGCCGGCGTGCTTCCCCTGCACCTCCAGCACCAGGGGGCGGGCCGGCCGGGGGTCGGGGAGCGTCACGCGGTAGAGCCGCGGGCCGTCGTCCGCCGGCAGCGGCGTGGCGTCCGCCTTCTTGCCGTCGAGCAGCACCGTGGGCGGCGGACCGGTGGGCGGGCCGGGCACCTCCACGTCCACGGCCGGGGCGAGCCAGCGGCGGAGGAGGAAGCGGGCCCGGTAGCTGACCCCGCCGCCGTCGCCGACCCACGCCTCGACGGCCGTCCGCTCCACCTGCACGGCCGCCAGTCCGGCGTCGGCCGCGTCCTTCACTTCCAACACGAGCGGCAGGTCGATCCCGCTCCCGGCGAGCGTCAGCGAGGGGAGCGTGTCGGCGTCGCCGCCCGCGTCCGGGGGGAGGGTCCGCCAGCCGTCGGCGGCCGGGGCGAGGGCGTGCGGCACCCCGTTTGATGTGGCCGACCAGACGCGCACGGTGGCGTCGGTGCGGGTGGCGGCGGCCGGCCACAGGAGCCCGACGGCGAGCTTGCGGGGCGAGCGGTCGTCGGCCGCCCGCGGGGGCAGCGGCAGGGCGTAACTGAGGGTGAAGCTCGCCGCCTCCTTCGCGGCGTCGGGGCCGCTCGGGGCGAACAGCCACTCGCGGCCGCCCTGCGAGTCGAGGGCCGGGCCGCGCCACCCGGTCGCGTCGGCGGGCCCCTTGAAGCGGACCGGGCGGGCGAAGCCGTCGGGCGAGCGGAGCCGGACTTCCTCCACCACCGTGACCTGCCGGTCCTGCACGGTCACGTCGGCCCGCACTTCCACGGTCAACTCCGGGCGGTGCGGCTGCCACGCCACGTCGATGCGGGCCACCGGCTGGTCGAACTTCCCGGCCAGCGTGGTGGCCGGCTTCGGCGGCTTGCCGTCGGGGCCGGGGGCGGCGCTCAGGGGTTGGCCCCACGTCGCCGGCTGGTCGCCCTCCCACTCGTGGGCGGTGGCCCGCACCTCTAAACCTTCGGGCACCGTCACGGTCACGGCCGCGTCGCGCTCCTGGGCCTGCGGGAAGCGGGGGAGCGGGACGGCCGCCTCGCGGGCCGTGTCGGCCACCGGCACCGTGGCGTCCACGATCAGGTCGAACGGCTCCTTGTGCCCGGCCGCGAGGCGGACCACGACGGGCGACCGGGGGCCGTCCCCTTTTTGCGTCTGCACGCCGTCCACGAGGTCGGTCTGCGGGGCGACCGGGTTCACCCACGCGGCCGGCACGTCGAGGGTGACGTGGTCCACTTCGCTCCGCACCGGCGTGATGCGGAGTTCGCACCGCACGCGCCAGCCGGCCTCCGTGAGCCGCAGCTTGTACGCCGGCTTCACCAGCACCCCGGGCGGCAGCGGGCGGGCCTCCACTTCCAGCAGCGGGGCGGGGGGCGGGCCGGACGCGGGGGTGGGGCCGGTGGCGAGCTTGAAGAAGGCGACGGTCGCGTCCTCGTCGGCCGGGCCGGCCCCGGTAAGGGGGGGCGCGACCGCCTGCCGCACCTCGGGGCCGTGCTTGAACGCGAGCCGGGTGTTCGCCGGGGCCGTGACGCGGACCGTGCCCGCCTGCCGGAACACGTCGGTGGCGGCGAACGGGCCGACGGGGAACGGCCCCCGGTGCCGCACGTCCGGGAGCTTCGGCCGGGGCTGGCGGACGACGGCCGTCACCACCCACTCGGCCACGTTCCCGCCGGTCGGCACGTCGAGCTTCCACGTCGGCTTGCCGGGGTCCGAAGGTTTGGTGAGCGTGGGCGGGGCGGACAACGGCTCGGGGCCGCCGGGCGTGGCGGGCGTCGCGCGTTCCACGGTCACGTCGGCGGTCGGCGGGGCGACGAACCGCCAGGCCTTCGCGCTCCCCTTGAGCCGCAGGCGGGCGGTGGTGTCCACGAACGCCTCGGTCACGCTCGCGGCCACGTCCCAGTCGGCCGTGCGGACGGCGTCGGCGGCGGCCGGCGGGGCGGCGGCCGGCGGGTCCCACGTCACCTCCACCGACTCGACCGGACCCAACGGCCGGCCGTCCGCGAACGCCTTCGCGTCCAGCCCCGGCTCCCGCACCGCCACCGGCGGCTTCGGCGGGCCGGCCGGGTCGGGCTTGCGGGTCGTGAGGTTGACCCGCTTCACGTCCCCCGGCGGGTCGAGGGCGAGGGTGGTGATGACCGCCCGCGGCAGGCCGAACTCGAACCCGACCTCGCCCTTCGCCCCGCGGGCCGCGACCGGGGCTTCGAGGTCGAGCGTCAGCGTGTGTTCCCCGGCGGCGTCGATGAGGGCGGCGAGCCCGTCGTCGCCGGCGTCGAGGACGGGGAGCTTCGTGCCGTCGAGGGCGGCGGCCACGGGGAAGGCCCGCTTCCCGCCCAGCAGCACGGCCGTCCCCGGCTGCGTCGTCTGGAACGAGTAGACGGCCCGCACGACGGCGACCGCGGCCTCGCCGCGCTTCTCGACCTTCGCGGACAGTTTGCACCGGCTCGGCGGCGTGGGCTTGCGGGCGGCGAGTTGCTTCTTCAGCCGCTCGATCTGGTCGAGGAGCTGCTGGTGCTCGGCGGGCGTGAGGACGACGCGCTCGGGCGGCTGGGCGGACGCGGACGCGACGGCGGCCAGCAGCAGGGCGAGCGCGACCCGGCCGGCCCGTCGGGCGGGGGCGGGTCGGGGCGTCGCCTGGCGGGCCGGCGTCACGGCGGTCCTCCGGAGCGGGGGCGGCATCGGCCCCTCAGTATACCCAAACCCCGCCGCCGTTCCGACGCGGGCGGGCGGAATCGGCTCCCCGGTCGGGCCAGAGTGAACGGCGTGATCGGAACGACCCGCAGAGAGGGCGGGACACGGGACACGGGACACGGGATCAGGCCGAGATGCGTACGGGGCTTTCTTCCGCCCCGTGTCCCGTGTCTCTTGTCCCGTGTCCCGCCTTACGGTAAACTCAGGCGGCTCAACGACCCGAGGAACGACGATGACGTTCGGCGACGACGAGGGAGAGGGCATCGGGTTCGCCACGGCCCGCGGGCGGGACTGGCCGAGCGTCCGCCAGTTCAACGTCTTCCTGGCCAACCGCATGGGGGCCCTGCTCGACCTCGTCAAGCGGTTCGAGACGACCGACGTGAAGGTCGTCTCCCTCACCGTGGTCGAGACGGCCGACTGCGCCATCATCCGGCTGGTGCCCAGCGACCCCGAGCGGGGGGCCGAGATCCTGAACCTCGCAAAGCTCCCGTTCACCGAGAGCGACCTGCTCGTGGTGAAGCTCCCGGACAACGACCAGCCGCTGCTCACCATCTGCAAGGCCCTGCTCGGGGCCGAGATCGACATCCACTACGCCTACCCCCTGATGATCGGCGTCGGCCCGATGGGGAACACGGCCGTGGCCATGCACGTCGAGGACCACGAGACGGCGGTGAGCGTGCTGGTGAACCAGGGGTTCACGATCTTCACCGAGGGCGACCTGGACTGCTAACCGCGCTGAGGGCTGCGTGCTGCGCGCGGAGTATTCCGCCCCAGCCCCCATCATCTCAGTACTCAGCACCCCGTCGCCCCCGGCACCGCGATTGCTCCAACCCCGGGGAGCCCCGCCGCCACTGGCGGGGCTCCACCGACCCCGGGGCCACACGCCATGAAACTGTCCACCCTCGACAAGCTCCTCGAAGACCAGCTCAAGGACATCTACAGCGCCGAGAACCAGATCCTCAAGGCCCTCCCGAAGATGGCCAAGGCGGCCTCGTCGCCCGGGCTCAAGGCGGCGTTCACGGCCCACCTGGAGGAGACCAAGGGGCAGGTCGAGCGGCTCACCCAGATCGCCGAACACCTCGGCCTGGCCAAGCTCTCGGGCAAGACGTGCGCGGCCATGAAGGGGCTGGTCGAGGAGGGCAAGGAGGTGCTGGAGGCCGACGGCGAGCCGCCGATCATCGACGCGGCCCTCATCATCGCGTCGCAGCGGATCGAGCACTACGAGATCTCCGCCTACGGGTCGGCCCGCACCCTGGCCGAGCACCTCGGGCACGGCGAGGTCGCCGAGCTGTTGCAGGCGACGCTCGACGAGGAGAAGGCGGCCGATGAGAAGCTGACTGCCGTCTGCCAGGAAGAAGTCCTGCCCGCCGCCGCCGCCGGCGAGGGGGAGGAAGACGCCGCCCCGCCGGCCAAGTCGCGGAAGGTGGCGGCGAAGCGGTAACGCCTCATTCCGCCAGGTCGCGGTAGAAGATGGTGGTGCCGCACGGCCCGCCGGCCGGCCAGAGGGCGTACCCGGGGATCGCCCCGCAGCGTTGCCAGCCGAGGCGGGCGTACAGCCGCTCGGCGTCGCTGCCGGTCACGGTGTCCAGCACGAGGAGCGTCTTGCCCGCCTCCCGCGCCGCGGCCTCGGCGGCCCGCACGAGGGCCTCCCCGAGGCCGCGGCGTCGCGCTTTACGGTGGACCTGCATCTTCGCCACGTCGGCCCGGTGCGGCCGGTTGTCGGGCATCGCCAGCACCACCTGCACCGTGCCCACGACCGCCCCGTC
>JANPKP010000207.1:0-4030 GCA_031426095.1 Gemmataceae bacterium | reverse complement strand
GAACTCGTTCCCGAGGGCCTGGACGATCACCCGGTAGTGGTCGAGGTCGCCCTCGACGATCGCCTCGCGGACGGCGTTCTGTGTCAGTTCCAGCCGGCGGGCCTTCAGGTCGGCCACCGTCGGCACGCGGGCCACCGTGATCGGCCGGCCGGTCACCCGCTCAAGGGTGCGGAGCATCCGGTGCTCCTTCGGCTCGATGATCGAGATCGCCACCCCCTCGCGGCCGGCCCGCCCGACGCGGCCGATGCGGTGGACGTAAGCCTCCGGCTCGCCCGGCAGGCAGAAGTTGATGACGTGCGTCAGGTGTTCCACGTCGAGCCCGCGGGCGGCCACGTCGGTCGCCACCAGCAGGTCGGCGGTGCCGGCCCGGAACATCCGCATCACCCGGTCGCGGCCCTCCTGCGTGATGCCGCCGTGCAGCGCCTCCGGGCGGTAGCCGCGGGCGCTGAGGGTTTCCGTCAGCTCGTCCACCTCGTTGCGGGTGCGGCAGAACACCAGGGCGGCGGCCGGGTCTTCCACGTCCAGCACCCGGGCGAGGGCGGCGATCTTGTGCGACCGCGGGACGATGTACGCCGTCTGGCGGACCTTCGGGGCCTCGCCGGCAACCATTTTCTCCTGGGCCACGCGGATGTGGACGGGGTTCGTGAGGTGCCGCTTGGCGATGGCCTCGATCCGCGGCGGCATGGTGGCCGAGAAGAGCATCGTCTGCCGCTCCTTCGGCGTCTCGCCGAGCAGGGCGTCGATGTCGTCGGCGAAGCCCATGTCGAGCATCTCGTCGGCCTCGTCGAGGGCCGCGATGGCGATGCCGGAGAGCTTCATGCTGCCCCGCCGAAGGTGGTCGAGCGCCCGACCGGGGGTGGCCACGACGACGTCCACCCCGCGGTCGAGGGCGCGGGCCTGCTGGCCGAAGGCGGCCCCGCCGTACACGGGGAGGACGTGGGTGCCGAACGGCCGGCCGTACTTGTGGACGGCTTCCGCAACCTGCATCGCCAGCTCGCGCGTCGGCACGAGGATGAGGGCGGCCGGCTTCCCCTTCTTGGCGGGGTCGAGGTTGGCGAGCCGTTGGAGCATCGGCAGGGCGAAGGCCGCCGTCTTGCCGGTACCGGTGGCGGCGAGGCCGACGAGGTCTTTGCCCGCGAGCAGGGGCGGGATCGCCTCCCGCTGGATCGGCGTCGGCTCCTCGTACCCCAGGGCGGTGAGGGCGGTGACGATGCGGGGGTCGAGCCCGAGGGCGGCGAACGCGGAGGGGGTTTCGGGGGCGCTTGTCGGTTCGGTCGGCGGTTCGGTCGTCGGGGTGCTGGCGGTCTCGGGGGGAATCGGGCTGTCGGGCATAATCGTGAAGCGTCCTTTAGCGTGAAGACCCCCTCGACGGCAAACGCACACCCAGACGCGGCTCTGTGCCGCCGGGAAACAGAAGAGGCTCACCCTCTGATGATATGCGAAAGGGGCTGCCGGGACGGCACGAACGGCGGTTTTGATGGCGTTCGAGGCGGGACAGTCCGATACCGTTGAACGCAGCGACCGGCCGCAACGTCCAACCCGGGGTGATCGACGCATGACGGTGGAAACAATGACCGCCGCCCCCGGCCCCCGCGACCGCACGGTCCGCACGGCCGACGGCCGCGTCCTCGACGTGCCCGGCGGGTGGGCGCTGCTGCCGCCCGGCGACGCCGGCCTGACGCGGCGGGTGAAGGCCGCCGGGCCGACGTGGACGGTGCAGGAGAAAAGGGGCCACAAGCTCTTTTCCCGCGGCGTCTGGGCGTCCGCCGATAGCATCGCGGCCGAGCGTTCGGCCCTCGAAAAAGAGCGGTCCGACCCCGCTTACGCCCGCAAACTCGCGGCCGCGGCCGGCCGCCGCGAAAAGGTGCAGGCGGCCTACGTCGAGGACTTCCACGCCTCCGTCGTCGCGTACCTCCGCTTCGCCCCCGTCCACGCCGCCCTCGCGGACAGGCTGGCGACCGCCGTCACCGCCCACGCCACCCCCGTGGGCAGCGGCACCGTCGCCCGCACGCAACGCATCCCCGTCGAACAGCGTGCCGAGGCGGCGGTGATCGCGTGGCTGCGGCACCAGACGACGGCCTACGACCGCATGAGCATCGCCCGCATCAAGGGCGAACGCCGGGAGGTGCGACGGAAACTCGCCCGCGAGTCGTTGCGACTGCTCGACGGCTACCGAGCCGGCCGCCCGACTTCGGAAACGTGCCCACTGCTGCGGGCGCTCCGCGCCGAGGGGCATCAGTCGGAGCGCGCCGGCTGACCGCACCGGCCGCAAAAGTGATCGGCCTCATCCACCCCGGCCCCGCAGCGGCGACAGAACTTGTCGTCCGGCCGCGCCGATGGCGTCGGGCTCGTTCGGGCCAGTGGGTCAGGTTCTTCCGCGCTGGGGACGATGTCGAAATCGCTGAAGCGATGCGGTTGGGTGGCGTTGTGGAGGTTGTAAATCACCCCGCCGATCGCGAGCAACACGAAGATGATCCCGAACAGCGGGAAGACGAAGGAGACAGGGCCGGGGGCGTCGGCCGTGAGTGAGAAGGCCATCACCGTCCAGAACACCCCGAACAAGGCGACGGCGACGCCCACGACGGCACCCACCGCCGACGGGCCGCGGCCGGGTTTGATGCTGTGGCGTCGCACGGCGAACCTCCCGTTCGGGTTGGGCAGCGTCCGCTGACGTGCGTGACGCCGGCGGCCGGTTGGTGTAGAGTTCGCCGGCCGCCGGGCGGGATTTACTTCAGCTCCTTGATCTTCACGTTCCGCCACCGCACCTCCAGGGGGTCGGTCTTCTCGCCGACGCCGTGGACTTGCAGCGCGATCAACCCCTTCGGCGTCGCCCCGTCCTTGAGGTCGGCGGCCGGCACGCCGTTGATCTGCGTCTTGATCGAGTCGCCCTTGCACTCGACGCGGAAGGTGTTCCACTCGTTCTGTTTGAACGCCTTGCGGGCCGGCTCGTTCTTTTCGAGGTTGTTCAGCCAGCCGCGGCGGCCCTCGTCGTAGATGCCGCCGGACCACGCCCGGGCCGCCGGGTCGATCTCGACCTGGTAGCCGAAGACCTTGCCGCCCGATCCCGCCTTGCCGCCGCTCACCTTCTTGCCGGCGGACGTGACGTCCTTCCCCTCGGGCACGAACTCACTGCGGATTTGCACGCCGGAGTTGAGGGCCGGATTCACCTTGAAGTCGACTTCGAGTACGAAGTCGCCGTACTCCTTCTCGGTGCAGAGGAAGGAGTTAGGGGTCTTGGGCACCGACGTGCCGACGATCTCGCCGTTCTCGACGCGGTACTTGGCCTTCCCGCCCCGCTGCACCCAGCCGGCGAGCGTCTTGCCGTCGAAGAGGGGGACGAACCCGTCGTCCGCCGCCGGGGCCGCCGCGGCCGCCGAGAAGGTGAGAGCCATCGCCATCAGGATTCGCCGCGTCATCGGTGTGCCCCCGGGAAAGGTGGCCGCGTCGAACGCGCGGCCGTGGGGGATTCTAAGCCGACCCGGCCGCGGAGGCACGAGACTTGAGCCGATTCCGCCCGGCCCGGGAGATAAGATCGGGTTCACATGGCGGAATCGTTGAACCCGTCGCGGCCGGTATCCCGACAATGACGACAGCGAGCCGCCGCGCCACCGGCCGGCCGCCAGGAGAGGCGTGGATGCCGAAGCCCCGACGAGACAGCGCGGACCGCCCGAGCCGGGCCGCGGCGTGTTTCGTCGGCGCGTTGCTCTTCGCCGGCTGCCACACGGCGACGAAAGCCGAGAAGCCGGCGTGCGACGCCGACCGCAACTGCGTGGCGGGTAAGGTGGCGGCCCGGTTCGGCCCGCCGCTCGGCCCCGTCGCCCCGGTCGAGCAGATTATCATCCCGCCGGGCATCTCCGTCGGCCGGCCGCTCGACGAGGACGAGGCCGTCGTCGTCGCCCTGTGGAACAACGCGGCTTTCCAGGAAGCGCTCGTCGACCTCCAGCTCTCCCGCGGCGACCTGATCCAGGCCGGGCTCCTGCCGAACCCCGAGTTCCTGTACACCTTCCCGGCCCCCAACAAGCCGTTCAAG
>JANPKP010000206.1:0-10357 GCA_031426095.1 Gemmataceae bacterium | reverse complement strand
CGACCGTCATCGTCACCACCAACTTCCCAGGGGCCGAGGCGAAGGTGGTGGCCGACACCGTGGCCGCCCCCATCGAGCAGCAGATCAACGGGGTGGAGAACATGATGTACATGTCCTCCACCAGCTCCGCCGACGGGTCGTACTCGCTCACCATCACGTTCGAGATCGGGACCAACCTCGACGACGCCCAGGTGCTGGTGCAGAACCGGCTGGCGGTGGCCGAGCCGCAGTTGCCCGAGGAGGTCCGCCGGCAGGGGGTGACGGTCAAGAAGCAGTCGTCGAGCATCATCCTGGCCATCTCGCTCACCGCCCCGTCGCCGAAGGACAAGTACGACTTCACCCTCGACCCGGCTGCCCTGGCCGCCCTCAAGCTCGCCCCGGCCGACGCCCTCGCGGCCGTCGCCGCGGCCGGCGGGAAAGCCGAGCCGCGGCCGGAGGTCGGGCCGAACGCGTACCGGATCGCGGTCGCGGCCGACTTCTTGACCGCCGACCAGGACGCCCAAGTCGGGGCGGACAAGCTCCGCGACCTGCCGCTCCGGCCGGCCGCCAAACTGGCCGACGTCGGCCGAATCGCCCCCGTCCCCGGGGCGTTCGACGCCCTCTTCCTGTCGAACTACGCCACCCTGCGGCTCCGCGACGACCTGAGCCGGGTGAAGGGCGTCGGCGAGGTCACCGTCCGCGGGATCGGCAACTACGCCATGCGGGTGTGGCTCGACCCGGACAAACTGGCCGCCCGCCAGCTCACCACCCAGGAGGTCGTCGCCGCCCTCGCCCGCCAGAACGTGCAGGTGGCCGCCGGGCAGGTCGGGCAGCCGCCGAACCCGTCCGGGCAGGCGTTCCAGATGACCGTCACCACCCTCGGCCGGCTCACCGACCCGGGCGAGTTCCGGGACATCATTCTGAAGTCCGGGGAGGCCGGGCAGATCGTCCGCATGCGGGACGTGGGCCGGGTCGAACTCGGGGCCCAGACCTACGACACGTTCAACTCCCGCAGCGGGATGGACGCGGCGAACGTCCTCATCTTCCAGCTCCCGGGGTCGAACGCCCTGGAGGTAGCCGCCGGCGTGAAGGCGGCTATGGAGAAGATCAAGCCGACCCTCCCGCGGGGGATGGAGTACTCCATCCCGTTCGACACCACCAAGTTCGTCGAGGCCGCCATCAGCAGCGTCTACCGCACGCTGGCCGAGGCCGGCGGGCTGGTGCTCGTCGTCATCCTCATCTTCCTCCAGAGCTGGCGGGCCCTGCTCGTGCCGGCGACCACCGTGCCGGTCACGATCATCGGGGCGTTCGCGTTCATGCCGTTCCTCGGCTTCTCGGTCAACCTGCTCACCCTCTTCGGACTGATCCTCGCCATCGGCATTGTGGTGGACGACGCGATCGTGATCGTGGAGAACGCCAGCCACCACATCGAGCGCGGGCTGACCCCCCGCGAGGCGACGATCCGCGCCATGAGCGAGGTGACGGGGCCGATCATCGCCATCACGCTCGTGCTGATGGCCGTCTTCGTGCCGACGGCCATCTTGCCCGGGATCACCGGCGAACTGTACCGCCAGTTCGCCCTCACGATCGCGGCCACCGCCCTCCTCAGCGCGGTGAACGCCCTGACGCTCAAGCCGGCCCAGTGCGCCGCGTACCTGAGGCCGCACACCGGGCGGAACCTGTTCACCCGCATCTTCGACGCCGTGTATCGCCCGGTCGAGCGGGTTTACGCCCGGGTCGTCCGCGTCCTGCTTCTGGGATGGCCCCTGATGCTGGCCGCCTTCCTGGCCCTCGCCGGGTTCGCCGGGTGGCTCTACCTGCGGACCCCGACCGGGTTCCTCCCGGAAGAGGACCAGGGGTACGTCGTGATCGCGGTGCAACTCCCGGACGCGGCCTCGCTCGACCGCACCCGGGAGGTGACGGAGCGGATGAACAAGGTGTTCCGCCGGTACAAGGAGAAGCGGGCGGTCGAGAACTGGTTTATTCTCGGCGGGCTGTCGCTGCTCGACAACACGAACGCCCCGAACGCGGCCACCGCGTTCGCCGCCTGGACCGACTGGTCCGAGCGGACGACCCGGGAGGCCCAACAGGCGGCGCTGGTGAAAGACCTCCAGACCGAGTTCCTCGGGCTCCAGGAGGCGTTCATCATCGTGATCGTCCCGCCGTCGATCCAGGGCCTCGGGTTCGCCGGCGGGTTCAAGTTGCAGATCGAGGACAAGGAGGGGGTCGGGTTGGCCGCCCTCCAGGAGCGGGCGGGGGCCATCATGGACGCCGCCCGGAAGCAGTCGGACGTGTTCGACCCGGTCAAGTTCCAGAGCACGTTCCGGGCCGGTGTGCCGCAGGTGTACCTGAACATCGACCGGGTGAAGGCCGAACAAATGGGCGTCCTCCTCAACGACGTGTTCGCCACCATTCAGGCCAACCTCGGCTCGATCTACGTCAACGACTTCAACCAGTTCGGCCGGACGTATCAGGTGCGGGTCCAGGCCGACGCCAAGTTTCGCGGCGACCCCGAGCTCCTCCGCCGGCTGGAGGTGCGGAACAAGGACGGCGGGCGGGTGCCGCTCGGCACCTTGTTGACGGTCGAGACGCGTGTCGGGCCGCTGTCCGTGATCCGGTACAACCTGTACCCGGCGGCCGCGGTCAGCGGGGTGGCCCTCCAGAACGTGAGTTCGGGCGACGCCCTCAAGGCGATGGACGCGATCGCCAGGCAGGAGTTGCCCGAGTCGATGGGGGCCGAGTGGACGGACATCGCCTACCAGGAGCAGCGGACCCGCGGCACGCCGGTCGACGTGTTCGGCTGGTTCAAGTTCACCCTGTCGGAGTCCATGATCGTGTTCGGGCTGGCCGTGGTGTTCGTGTACCTCGTGCTGGCCGCCCAGTACGAGAGCTGGCTCCTGCCGTTCGCCGTCATCCTCGTGGTGCCGCTCGGGCTGCTCGGGGTGATCGGGGCGGTGAACGTGAAGACGCTCCTGTCCTTCTCGTTCCCCGCCCGCGGCATCCCGCCGATGGACAACAACGTCTACACCCAGATCGGCATGGTGCTGATCATCGCCCTGGCGAGCAAGAACGCCATCCTCATCGTGGAGTTCGCCCGCGAATTGCGGCTCGCCGGCCGGTCGGTCCGCGAGTCCGCGGTCGAGGCCGCCCGGATGCGGTTCCGGCCGATCGTGATGACGAGCTTCGCGTTCATCCTGGGCGTGGTGCCGCTGGTGTTCGCCACCGGGGCCGGGGCCGCCAGCCGCCAGGCCCTCGGCACGGCGGTCTTCGGGGGAATGATCACGTCGACGGTGCTGTCCGTCTTCTTCGTGCCGGTCTTCTACGTCACCGTGCAGTGGCTCATCGAACTGCGGAACGGCCCGCCCCTCCCCCCGGCGGGGGAGACACACCCGACCCCTGTCGCGGGGCCAGAAGCAAGTCCGGGGGGGCCGACAAACCCGCCGCCCGCGAACGGGACGCACGGGCAGGGCGTGGTCACGGTCCAGCAGCCCCCCGCGTAGCCGCGGCGCGGCGTCTTTGCCGCCGCCGCCGCCGGTCATGTCAAGGTCGGAGCTGGGAGTCTGGCCAGAATCCGTTACCGCTCCCGCGTTACCGCATCTCCTGGGAGCGGTTTCCCGAAGTCTCACGCGGCGCGACGGATCGGGCGAATCAGAGCGACCCGCGCTAGTAAAATGCGGTAACGTTCTCTCATAATCTCATCCCGGCGGCGTTACGGCACGCTCCACCAACTCGAAGATTCCCTGCACCGCGAGGGCCAAAAGTGCGGCCGGTATTGCCCCTTCGAGCATGAGCGGCACGTCGAACTTGTCGATCCCGCGGAGGATGGGTTGGCCGTACCCGCCGGCCCCGATGAACCCGCCGAGCGTGGCCGTGCCGACGTTAATGACGGCCGCCGTCTTCACCCCGGCCAGGATGGTGCGTGCGGCCAGCGGCAACTCCACCCGCCACAGGATGGCGAACGGCGGTAGCCCCAGGGCCGCGGCCGACTCCCGCAGCGATCCGGGGATGCCCTTGAGCCCGGCGTAAGTGTTTCGCACCACCGGCAGGAGGCTGTAGAGGAACAGGGCGGCGACGGCGGGGGCCGCCCCGGTACCCTTGTCGAGCAGGAACTTCATGAGCGGGATCATGAAGAGGAGCAGGGCCAGCGAGGGGATCGTCTGGATGATCCCGGTGATCGCCAGCACGGCCCCCCCGAGCCGCGGCCGGCGGGCGGCGAACACCCCGAGCGGCACCCCGACGAGCACCGCCGCGAGCAGGGACGGGACCACGAGCGTGAGGTGTTCCAGCGTAGTCCGTAGCACCCGGCGGGCGAACCCGTCATCGACCACCGCCGGCCCCCCGGCGCCGAGGGTGGTGTCGAGGAAGTCGGCCGCCGTCCGCGGCTCGCTGGCCACTTTGCGCTTCACCCGCGTATTCATCCGCAGCATCTCGGCCTCGGAAATCCGCCCTTCAAGCTTACTCAGTTCGGCCACGACTTCCGGATGCCGCTCCTCCAAGTCGGCCCGATAGAGCCAGACGCACTCGTAAGGGGGGAAGAATTGCTTGTCGTCGTCCAGCACCATCACGTCGTGCATGACGATCTCGGCGTCGGTGGTGTACAACTCCGTTACGTCGATCGACTTCTCGGTGAGCGCCTGGTAGGCGAGCGAGTGGTCGAACGGCGGCGGGGTCGGGTGTGGGAGCCGGTAGAAGGGCTTGAGCCCCGCCCAGCCGTCCGGCCGGTCGATGAATTCGGCGAGGAAGCCGAACCGCAAGTCCGGGTGGCGCGCGAGGTCGGAGATACTGTGGATGCCCTTCGCGGCGGCCACGTCCTTCCGCATCCCGAGGGCGTAGTTGTTGCGGAAACCGAGCGGCCGGCTCATGCGGACGCCTTTCGCGGCGAGGGCGGCGACGAGGTCGGGCGGTTCGGCCTGAAGGATTTCCCGGGTGATGGTGCCGGTGTACTCGGGGTAAACGTCCACATCGCCTTGCGTGAGCGCCAGCCAGAGGGCGGGGGTTCCGCCGATGTCATCGCGGCGGGCGTCGGCCCCCGCCCGGCGGGCGAGTTGGGCGGCCACCTCGCCGAGGATGACCGATTCGGTGAACTTCTTCGAGCCGACGACAACGGGGCGTGAGTCGGGGGCGGAGCAGCCGGGGAGGAGTGCCACAGCGATCAGAATGAACCGCTTCACGCCGTCACCTCCGGCACTTCCGGCCCGCGTTGGGCCTGGACGAAGCGTGTCACGAACGGGTCGGCCGGGCGGTGCCACAGGTCGGCGGGGGTGCCGTCTTGTACTACCACGCCGTCCTTGAGCAGCACGATGCGGTCGGCGAAGTAGGCGGCTTCGCCCAGGTCGTGGGTGACCATCACCACCGTTTTGCCGAGCGCCCGGAAGATGTCGCGGAGTTCCCCCTGGAGGTCGGCCCGGACGAGCGGGTCGAGTGCCCCAAGGGGTTCGTCGAGGAGCAGGGCGGCCGGGTCGAGGAGGAGCGCCCGCATGAGGCCGACGCGCTGCCGCTGGCCGCCGGAAAGTTGGTGGGGGTAGCGGTCGAGGCCGTCAGCCGGGAAGCGGGTGAGGACAGCCAGCTCGTCCACCCGGTTGGCGGTCCGGCCGCGGTCCCAACCGAGGTGGCGGGCCATGAGCGTGACGTTCCCGCGGGCCGTCATGTGCGGGAAGAGGCCGCCGTCCTGGATGACGTACCCGACCCGCCGTCGCACCCCGCGGGCGGCGGGCGGGGTGACGGCCTCCCCGTCGAACGTGACGCCCCCGGCGTCCGGCGTCACGAGCCCGATAAGGAGCCGCAGGAGCGTAGACTTGCCGCACCCGCTGGGGCCGATGAGGACGGTCGTCCGCCCGGCCGGCACGTCGAGCGTCACGGGGCCGAGGGCGACGCGGCCGGCGTACGTCTTGGCGACCGCGTGGAGGTAGAACATGGCTCGGCCACGGTTTTTAGTGTCAGCCTTCGACCTTCACGCCCTTCCAGAAGGCCACCCGGCCGGCGATCTGTTTGGCCGCGTCCTTCGGGGACGGGTAGTACCACGCGGCGTCCGGGTTGTCATTGCCGTCCACGCTCACCGTGTAATAGCTGGCCGTCCCCTTCCAACCGCACACCGTATTCGTCGTGGTCGGCTTGAAGTACTCCTTGCGGAGTGAGTCCGCCGGGAAGTAGTGGTTGCCCTCCACCACCACCGTGTCGGTCGATTCGGCCAGCACCGCCCCGTTCCACGTCGCCTTCGGCATGATACGTTCTCCGTTGAAGTGTGTCGTCGGTGGGCGACCGTTGGTCGCACCGCTAAACGCGGTCGTTGCCCGTCGCCGTCAGGTAGAGCACCCCGAAATACTGCCGCTCGTCCGTCCACGTCGCTTCTGCACGCAACCCGCAGGCGGCGGCCCTGCGGGCGAAGGCGTCGAGGTCGTACTTGTACGAGTCCTCGGTGTGGATCGTCTCGCCCGCCCGGAGGCGGATCACGGTACCGCCGACGTTCGCGGTCTGGTCGGCGAGGCTTTCGAGGTGCATTTCGATGCGGCCGTGTGGCACGTCGTAGAAGGCCCGGTGGCGGAAGGCGGCGAGGTCGAAGTCTGCCCCGAGGTCGCGGTTGGCCCTGGCCAGCACGTTCAGGTTGAACGCGGCCGTCACCCCGCGGGCGTCGTTGTACGCCGCCTCGACCACCGCCGGGTCTTTCTGGAGGTCGAGGCCGAGCAACAGCCCCCCACCGGGGCCGACGAGGCGTGCGAATGTGCGGAGCAGGGTATCCGCCTCCGTGGGGCCGAAGTTGCCGAGCGTCGAGCCGGGGAAGAAGGCCGCCCGACGGAACTCGCTTCGGGGCGGCGTCGGCAGTGGGAAGGGTCGGGCGAAGTCGCCGCACACCGGCAGCACTGCCAGCCTCGGGTAGCGGGTTTGTAGACCGGCGGCGGCCTTCGCGAGGTGGTCGGCCGACACATCGACGGGCACGTACCCGGCGGGATCGGCCAGGCGGTCGAGCAGGTATCGGACCTTCACCAGACTGCCCGCCCCCGGCTCGATGAGTAGGCAGCGGGGGCCGAGGCGGGCGGCCATTTCACCCGCGTGTCGGCGGAGGATGCCCGCCTCCGTCCGCGTCGGGTAGTACTCGTCCAGAGCCGTGATTCGGTCGAACAGTTCGGAGCCGACGGCGTCGTAGAAGTACTTCGAAGGGATGCGCTTCTGAGGCCGGGCGAGCCCTTCGAGGAGGTCGGCCCGGAAGCGGCCGGCGGGGTCGGGGGTCATGCGTCCCTCGCCAGGCGGAGGCCGGAGAACTGCCAGCGGGCGTCCGGTGGGAAGAAGTTCCGGTACGACGGGCGGACGTGCTCCGCCGGGGTGACGCACGACCCGCCGCGGAGGACCACCTGGTTGCACATGAACTTGCCGTTGTACTCGCCCACCGCACCGGCCGCCGGTTTGAATCCGGGGTACCCGACGTAAGGGCTCGCCGTCCACTCCCACACGTCGCCGAACCACTGGCCGTTGCCCTCGTCGGCGGCCGGATGATAGCGGCCGTCTTCCAGAAAGTGGCCCGTCATGTCGCGGCCGCCGGCCGCGGATTCCCACTCGGCTTCCGTCGGCAAACGCGCCCCGGCCCAGCGGGCGTAGGCGTCGGCCTCATAGAAGCTGACGTGGCAGACCGGTTCGGCCGGGTCGAGCGGCCGAATACCGGCCAGGGTGAACGCAGACCATCCGCCGCCCGCCCGCTCCCAATAAAGTGGGGCGGTCCACCTTTTCGCGACTCGGGTCGCCCACCCGTCGGAGAGCCAGAACTCGGGACTGTCGTAACCGCCGGCGTCCACGAACGCGGCGAATTCGCCGGCCGTAACGGGGCGGGAGGCGATGTCGTAGGCGTTCACATAAACCCGATGGCGTGGTCCCTCATTGTCGAACGCGAAACCGTCGCCGGTGTGGCCGACGGAATGGAGGCCGGCCGGATGCGAGTCCCAACGGAGGGGTAAAGGTGACATCGTTGCGGCGGCCTCGGGCCATGGGGCGTATGCCGGCCGTAGGGGGTTGAGCCCGAACGCGTGTTTGAGGTCCGTGAGCAGCAGTTCCTGGTGCTGTTCCTCGTGGTTGAGCCCCAACTCGATCAGCGGGGCGATGGCGGCCCGGGGCGGCTCGTCGGCCGTCTCCAGGAGGTCTTCAATCCTTCGGTCGATGGCCCGTCGGTAAGCGATCACATCGGCCACGGTCGGTCGCGACAACAAGCCCCTTGAGGCCCGCGGCCAGCGGTCGCCGACGGCATCGTAGTATGAGTTGAATAGGTAACCGAACGCCGGGTTATGCGGCTTGTAGCCGGGAGCGAAAGGACAGAGGACGAACGTCTCGAAGAACCACGCCGTGTGGGCCAGGTGCCACTTTGGCGGGCTGCAGTCGGGCATCGACTGGAGTTGGAAGTCTTCGACCTCCAAGGGCGCGCAAAGCCACTCGGTCTGGCCGCGTGTCCGGCGGTAGCGACCGAGGAGTGCGGGCATTCAGTCCTCCGTCGGGGGCCGCGACAACTCCCATGCTAGGCGCGCCCTTCGACGCGGACCAGTGCGGGAAGTACCACCCACCCAATTGCCCCTACAGCACCCGTTCGCGACAACCCCCATCCCGATCCCCGTCCGCCAGCAGACGGATTAGGGCCGCCGGCAGTAGCTCGGCAGCACAGAGCATCGGCCGACTCGCCTGTGGGTGCGACGGTCGCTCGACCCTTCGTGGCCGCCACCTGCGAAACGTCCAAAGCCGTGACAACATCGGTTGCCAACCTTACCAGCAACTACCGGGCGCAAGTCAATTGTTTCTAACACCTGAGGCCCAACTCAGGCAGAACGGATGAAAGACGCGGCCAGGCTTGCTACAGCGCGGCCAGGCTTGCTACAGTAGGCCGATTTAAGCCGGAGGTCGGCCCCGGTCCCGCTAGCGATGTCCGCAGCGAGCCATGAGCCGAACTAATCCCCCAGTGATACGCGATTGCGAATCGCAAATATCACATTTTGATGAAGACATCGGGAACCCCCAAGCCTGTGCCCCGGAACGGGATCGATGCCGAAATCGACTGCCACCGTGTCGGATTGGCTTACCCAGGCAGACTTAAACACGCAATAAGGGAGCACTCCGCTGCTCAAATTCATGCTCTCGCGTCTAACCTCACTTCTGGCCAGGCCTTATAAGCGATTTAATCCCCAAAAAAGGCCGTTACAAGTGGCATAATCCGCTTGACTCGACCCATTTAGTAGTTAGCATGGCATTCGAAACGAGAGGCAACGTCGCATAACAGCACACGCCTTCTCCCACCTCCCCCACGCCCAGGCGCGTATTACCCAACGTCGCTTGTAGTGCGTCGAATGTTACGGATGACATTCCCGCCCGATCCCCCGCCACGTCCGGCGGTCGGTGAAGGCATTGTGAAATAACGGCGGCCGGTGCGTGACTCGACACGGCGGGGACCGAGTCGATTACCGCTATTCGGTCTACAGATACCGTTTAGATTCTCCAAAGCATCCATACTCCCCATGGAACATCGACCGCGTTTGCGGTTCATTCACGATGCCCGCACGTACATTCGGAGAGACTGACATCATGGCGAGCATCAAGCACGTGGCCCCGGACCAACGTCGGCATGTCCGCTCGCGGGCCCCGATCGGCGTCCGCCTCCGCGGGCTCGATTGCAGCGTCCGCGACTGGGGCCTCGGTGGGCTGTGCGTGGAGGGGTTCGCCGGCGACCCGGTCAAGCCCGGGGACAAGTTACCGGCCGAACTCACGATCGACCTCCTCGGGCTCGGCTCGACCTTCACCACCAAGTCCGAAGTCGTGTGGGTGGCCCGCGACGGGAAGACTGTGGCAGTCCGCTTCGTCGGCATCTCGACCCGCGAGAAGGAAGTCCTCGGGCGAGCCGTGCTCGGCACAGCCGTCAACGGTGAACGTGAGTCGCTCCTGCGGGCCCTCAACGGCCTCGATTCGATCGAATCCCACCGCCACGAAGGCCCCGACCTCAAAGCCACGGCCGAGATGGATGTGCTAGCGACGACGACCGCGAAAGCCCTCACTGCGGCGAAGCCGCTCGCGACCGTCACCCCCGTGTCCACGCTGCCGACCGCGCTAGAGTCGCCCCCGCCCGACCCTAGGCGGCAGTTCCTCCGCCGAGTCTGGGGGTCGCTCCTGTACTGGGCGGCCGGCCTCGCCCTCGGGGCGGTCATGGTCACCGTCCTATACTTCCACTTCTTCCGCCTCGACCTCGAATACTCGGTCGTGTCCCTCCCGATCTCGTCGGTCGTCTCCCAAGACCTGGGCCGGTGCGAGGAGGTTCTCGTCCGCGAGGGGGACGCCGTAAGGAAGGGCCAGGCACTCGTCGTCATGGACGACGACGTGCTGTCGCGGGACCTGGAGATCGCGGAACTCCGGCTCGCCG
>JANPKP010000205.1:0-10394 GCA_031426095.1 Gemmataceae bacterium | reverse complement strand
CCCCCCCCACACCCCCTCCCACTTTTAACTCCCGGGGGGGGGTGGGGGGGGTTGGGTGTTTTTATTGTAAACTTGTTGTGGGGGGGGGGGGTGGCTGGGTGGTGGGGTCGTCAGGTGGTAAAAAAACAAAACCGGGGCCGGATTCGCGGCCGTTGCCAAAGCGGCCCCCTGACCCGACGATGTCGCCACTCGTTCGGCGGAGGCGTGCGATGAAACGTGCCAACGTCGCGGCCGATCACCCGGACAACGCCGGAGTCCTCCGCTTCATCGAGGCCGGCGGCGGGGGCGGGCTGCACCCGGACGTGCGGGACCACTTGGCCGGGCTCGCGGCCGAGGTCGACGGGGTCGGCCTCACGACCGCCCGGGGCGTCCGCTTGTTGGTCCACAGGGCGACCGGGGTGATCGTCGGGTGCGGGCTGGGCACGACCTACTGCCTGCGGGCGGCCGGCGTCCCGCGGGGTGCGGGCGTCCGCTGGTCGGTCGCCTGGATGGACGCCGACAGGCTCAACCTTCGGAAGGCGTTCGGACCGGGGTGGATCGTGGGCGGGTTCCGCCCCGACGAGACCGCGTGGCTCCGGGCCGCGACCGCGGCATTGGTGCCGGGGGCGTGATCGCTTCCCCGCGCGGCCCCCGGCCGGTGGGATTGCCCGCTAAGTCCGGAAGTAGGCGTGGTGGATGTCCTTCCCCACCGCGGCACACGTCTCCTGGACGCCGACGAGGAACGGGCCGATGCCCTTGCCGAAGAGTTCGTCCACGTCCATGTAGCGGAGGTCGGACTCGAGCCGCCCGAGGTGCCGCTCGGCCGCCGCCCCGTGCCCGGCCCCGGTCCGGGCGATCACCCGCAGCGACGCCAGACACTGGTCGATGGCGAACCGCATCGACCGGGGGAAGTCGGCCTCCAGGAGCAGGTACTGGACGGCGCTCACGGGGTCGACGTGCTCGCGGGACTGCTTCAGGTACGACTCGTAGGCGGCCGTGCCCCGGAGGAGGCTCACCCAGTGGGTGGTAGCGAACCCGTTGGCGACCGTCTCGGCGCTGACCGCGTGGCAGTGGACGTTGAGGATGCGGCTGAGCATGTCCACCCGCTCCAGGTAGCGGCCGACCTGGAGGAAGTGGAACGGCTCCGTCCGCGGCATGGTCGTGCGGATCATGGCGGTGAAGAGCATGCACTCGCGGCGGACGCGGTCGAGGAAGCGGGCCGGGCTGGCCGCGAACCGGCGGTCGGCCCGCTCGCTGCTCAGGTACAGGTGGAGCTTGTTGAGCTGGCTCCAGGCCTCGCCCGAGAGCGCCTCCTGGGTGCCCCGGGCGTTCTCCCGGGCCTGGGCCACGAGGCTGCGGATCGACACCCCGTTGGGCCGGTGGAAGGTCATGAAGTGGAGCAGCGCGTCGCGGTCGTCGTTGGCCGCGTGCCCGCCGCCGGCGAGGGTCGGGGCCGTCTCGGCGTACATCGCCTTGGCGTCGAGCATGAGCAGCACGTTGTCGAGCGGCCGCGGGTCGGCGGCGAGCGACCCGGCTTCGAGTTCGAGCGAGTAGGCGTCCTCCAGCAGGCGGGCGAGCCCCTCGGCCCGCTCGGCGTAGCGGGCGATCCAGTACAGGTTCTCGGCGACGCGGCTGAGCATGGGTTCGGGGTCCGTCGGGTGGGCCACTTGCGTCAATCGGCGACGTTCTGCCGGCATCGAAGCGTTACCGCTTTTTACCAGCCCGGGGGAGTGCATTTTGGCACAACACCTTGTCCCTAAAGCGGTTGCGATAACCGCCCCGCAAACATGCGGTAAAATCGACCCCAATCTTCGTTGCAATCGCAATTCTGGTCGAGGCTTCGGGCTTTACCGCGGGTGTCGGGAAAAACGAGTTACGGACACGCTCGCCATCCGCGGTGGAATCGCCCGAATCGACGTAAGTCGCCGCCGCGTCACACGGCCTGCGATTGCGTCATGCCGTTCATCGTCTGCGACTGGCCGTTCGGCCCCTGCTTCTGGGACGCGCCGGGTGCCCGCAGCACCCAGGTGTCCTTGCTGCCGCCGCCCTGGGAGCTGTTCACCACCAGGCTCCCCTTCGGCAGGGCCACCCGGGTCAGGCCGCCGGGCAGCACCTTGAGCTCCTCGCCGTAGAGGACGAACGGCCGGAGGTCGACGTGCCGGCCCTCGATCCGCTCGCCGTCGCCCACGATCGTCGGCGACTGGCTCAGGGAGATCGTCGGCTGGGCGATGTACCCGCGGGGGTTCTCCTCGATCTTGGCCCGGAACTCCTCCCGCTGCTCGGCCGTGCTCGCCGGGCCGATCAGCATGCCGTACCCGCCCGACTCGTTCACCGCCTTCACAACCAGCTTGTCGAGGTTCGCCAGGATGTGCGACTTGTGGGCCGGCACCAGCGGGCGGAACGTCTCGACGTTCTGGAGGATCGGGTCTTCGCGGAGGTAGTACTTGATGACGTCGGGGATGAACGGGTAGATGCCCTTGTCGTCCACCACGCCGGTGCCGACGGCGTTCACCAGCCCGACGCGGCCGCTGCGGCAGGCGGCCATCAGGCCGGCAACGCCGAGGCGGCTGTCGCGGCGGAACGTGAGCGGGTCGAGGAAGTCGTCGTCGAGTCGGCGGTAGATCACGTCCACCCGCTCCAGCCCGCGGGTCGTCCGCATGTAGACGCCGCCGCTGTCCATCACCAGGTCGCGGCCCTCGACGAGCTGGATGCCCATCTGGCGGGCGTGGAAGGTGTGCTCGTAGTACGCCGAGTTGTACACCCCGGGGGTGAGGACGACGCACGTCGGGTTCACCACCCCGGCCGGGGCCGCGTGCCGCAGCACGGCCAGGAGGTTGGCCGCGTAGTCGTCCACCGGGCGGACGGAGTAGTCCTCGAACAGGAACGGGAAGGCCTGCTTCATCACCTCGCGGTTCTTCAGCACGTAGCTGACGCCCGACGGGGTGCGGCAGTTGTCCTCGAGGATCAGGTACTCGCCCTTCGCGTCGCGGATCAGGTCGATACCCGAGATGTGCAGGTAGATGTTGTTCGGCACCTGGATGCCGTTCATCTCCCGCCGGTACCCGCTGGCCCCGAACACGAGGTCGGCCGGCACGATTCCGTCCTTGAGGACGTGGCGGTCGTGGTACACGTCGTGGACGAACAGGATGAGGGCCCGCACCCGCTGCTGGAGGCCGCGGTCGATCCGCTCCCACTCGTCGGCCGGGATGAGCCGGGGGATCGGGCAGAACGGCATGATCCGCTCGGTGCTGCTCCCCCGGCCGTAGACGGTGAAGGTGATGCCCTGCTGCTTCATGAGCGAGTCGGCGAGCGAGCTGCGGCGCTCGATCTCGGCCGGCGGGAGGGCGGCGAGGCGGTCGTACAGGGGGGCGTAGTGCGGGCGGACGCGGTTCCCGGTGGCGGACTTGCTCGCCCCGTCGGCGGCGAACATCTCGTCGTACCCGGTGATGGTGTAGTCGCGGAACAGGGTGGGGCCTCCGCGCGTGGGTGCGAGCGTGCGCATCAATCTCTCCCGCCGGGGACGTGACAGTCCGGCGGCCGACTACGTGGTCGGCCGATGGTCTTGGCGGGAGAGGGAAGGCCAAGTGTCAGTTGACCATAATAGCAACCCCCGCCGGCGGCGAAAGGGGGTTTTCCACGGGCCGCCGTCTGTCTTGTAACCCCGAAGGGGTGACCGTCAATAGCCGGGGGTGTGAACCCCTGGCCCGTGGACAACCCCCGATGGGTCGAACCCCGAAGGGGCGGCAGTCAGCCCACGCGGGTAACTGCCACTCCTTCGGGGTTCTCGCCTTCCGGCATAGGTGGTTCCAGGGGTTCACACCCCTGGCGATTGATGGTGGCCCCGTTGGGGCCGCGAAATACCCCGCGTCCGCCGCCGTCACTCGAAGTCCGACGACCGGTTCTTGTCGTCGAGCTTGTCGGTCGCCTCCTTCTCGTACCGCAACTCGGCCTTGATCAGGGCCAGGGCCGCCTCCCGGGCCCGGGTCGCCGCCTCCTCGGCCGCCCCGCCGAGGATGCGGAACTTCAACTCGTTCGGCTCGCCCGCCGGGTTCCGCAGGGGGGCCAGGTAGACCTCCCGGGCGAACTCGTCGGGCGTCTTCTCGTCCCGCCCGGTCACGACCGCCAAGTAGTACGTCTCCCGCGGGCCGTCGGCCAGCACCACGGCCGTGTTCACCGGCTTGGTCCGCTCGGCCAGGAGCGCCTTCTCCATCTCCGGGGTCGGGTAGGGGATGTTCGTGTCGGCCTTCAAGGCGAACGCCTTGAGCATGGTCGGCCGACTGGCGTCGACCGGGTTGCGGCCACTCACGAGGGGGGCCACGTCGGCGATGTCGAACTGCTTGACACGGTCGCGGCCGGCGTCGTCCGGGGCCTGCCCGCGGAGCTTGAGGGCGAGTTCGCGGAGCCGCTGGTCGATCTGCACGGCGTTGGTCGCCCCCCCGGGCTTGAACTCGGCGGCCAGCCGGTCGGCCTCGGCCTTGGCCAGCTCGCGGGCCTTGGCCCGCTTCCAGGCGGCCAGCACCCGGGGCTTGGCCTTGTCGTTGTAAGACAGCTCCTTCGGGGCCACCTCCTCCGTCCGCCAGAACACGAACCGGGTCTCGCCGGGGGTCAGCCCCGGGTCGAACCGCGAGCTGGTGTACGGCTTCGGCTGGTAGGTGCCGGTGGCCGGCTCGTCGGGGGCGCTCATCAGCTGGTCGAACGGCACCCGGCCCATCATCTCGGGGTGCTTGTCGAGGAAGGCGTCGTAGAAGAACCGCTTGCCGAACTGGACCGGCATGAGGCCGTGGACGGCCGCCCCGGCGGTCGCCTTGAGGGGGGCCACCCCCGGGTCGTCGCCGACGTTGAACTCGTCCCGCGGCTCGGTCGTGGCCCCGGACTGCAGCCCGCGGGCGGCCACGAAGTCCTTGATGTACGCCTTCACCGCCGCCTTGTCGGGCGTCTTGTCCTCGGCCGCCCGCTTGGCGACCTCCCGCTGGAAGGCCGTCAGGTCGTGCCTGGTCAGGAAGTCGCGGGCCTTGTCCTCGATCAGCTTCTTGTCCAGCTCGGCCCGGTAGACCTCCACCGGCGGCACCTGCGGGAGCGACGCCCGGGAGGCGGCGACGCCGGCCAGCCCGGTGGCGAACAGGCCCGGGTTGGGGACCATGCCGAGTACGACCGGCAGGCCGACCTTGATGCGGTCCCGCCGCTCGTAGGCCTTCGCCGCCTGTTCGAGGGTGAAGTGGGCGTTGTGCGGCGACCCGAAGTTGAGGAGGCTCCCGGCCGCCCCGCCGGCCGCCGCCGCCAGGTTCCCGCGCCGCACCACGCTGCTGTCGAGCGGCTCGAAGAGGGCCGAGTTGCCGCCGTACTGGAACGTCCGCTCGGAATCGAACTTCTGCCGCACCCCCTCGTAGCTGGAGGTGAACGGGAGGTCGGTTTCGGTCGCCAGCTTGGCGTTGACGACCCACGCCGGTCCGACGGTCGTCACCGGGAAGCTCATGAGGCCGCCGAGGCGGGCCTGGAGGTCGCTGGCCTTCACCCACTCGCGGGCGGCGGCGGCGTAGAACGGCTCGTTGCCCGTGGCCCCGATCCACGCCACCGAGACCTTCCGCGGCTCCTTGAACCCGGGCCGCTCCAGGGCCGGGTTCGGCTCGTCCTTCTTGTGCTTGTCGAAGAGCCGCACCAGCTCGCCCTGGTCGGCCGGGCCGGCCGGCACCTTGTCGACGAAGTTGGCGACCGGCACGCTCAGGGCCGCGTAGCTCGTCGGGCTGCACTGCTCGCGGAAGTACGCGAGCTGGTCGAACGGCGTCGGGTAGACGGGCGGGGCCGTGAGGGTGGCGTTCGGCCGCCGGGCGGTGACCCCCAGGACGGTCGTCTGGGCGGCCCGGACCTTGAACTCGGCCGCGAGGGCGTCGTACAGGCGGGGCTCGTTGAACCCCTTGTACTCGGCGGCGAGGGCCCGGCGGATGCCGACGTCGTCCTTGAACTGGCTCAGCCCGTTGACCGCGAACTCGGCCAGCACCATCCGCTTCACGTCCTTCTCGGTGAACTTGATCCCGAGGCGGTCGGCCTTCTTCGCCCACAGCTCGAACTCGATCCCGTCGCGGTCGGTCTTGTTCGGTTGGTTCTCGAAGTACAGCCCCGTGGTCCGGTTCAGGATCTGGTTGAGCAGGCGGGCGTCGGTGTCGAGGACGAACAGGGCGGTGCGGGCGGCGTCGGCGTCGTCCGGCTTGACGTTCGGGGCGGCCAGGACGGCCGACGCCTTCTGCTGGCGGTCCTGGTAGTAGCGGAACACCTCGCGGGGGCCGGCCTGGCCCTTGGCGAGGGCGTCGCGGACGAGCTGGGGGGAGGTGGCGATGCCGGCGAAGAGCTCCTGCTTCTCCTTGTCGCTCGCCCGGGTGGCCTGGTCGGCGAGGGAGCGGATGGCGTTGTCGAGGGACTGCTGGGCGGCCCGGGACATGAACTCGTTGGCCAGCATCCGCTTCGGCCGCAGGCCCGTGCGGGGGTCGTTAAGGGTGCCCTCGGTGACGGCCGCGCCGTCGATCGAGCAGAGGACGGTCCCCTTCTCCGAGCGGCTGCGGAGCCAGGTCGGGAAGACGTCGAAGAAGTCGGCCCCGCCGCCCATCCCGCTCGAGAGGACGAACGTGAACATGATGAACACGGTGATGATGGCGAAGAGGACCCGCTGGTTGCGGCGGAAAATGTTGAACGGGCTGAAGGCCATTGTCGCTCCTCGACTTGCGGCGGCGGCATCGCGGGTCGCGGCGGCCCGGCACCTTGACAGTCCGCTTTAGACTGTACTACTGGTGGTGGGGCAAAAACGACCCTGGACCGCCGATTGTAGTGATTCTAACGCCTCGAACAACAGGGAGTTCACCCCCCCGTGCCCACCCCCCGCAAGAAGCCCGCGGCCGCCCCCAAGACCGACAAGGCGGCCGCCCCGAAGAAGCCCCGCACGCCGCGGGCGAAGAAGGCCGCCACCGGCGTCGAGCCGGCGGCCGCCCGCCGCGCCCGGGCCGGGACCGACGGCGGCATGGCCGCCCCGGGCAAGGGCCTCTACGACCTCGTGATCGTCGAGTCGCCGGCCAAGGCCAAGACGATCAACAAGTACCTCGGGTCCCAGTACAAGGTGCTGGCCAGCTACGGCCACGTCCGCGACCTGGCCACCGGCCGCAAGCAGCCGGGCGAGGAGATTTCCGGCATCAAGGTCGGCGACGGGTGGAAGCTCCGGTACGCGGTCGACGCCGGCGGCAAGGCCAAGAAGCGGAAGGGCCGCCGCACCCAGCAGGAGATCCTCGACGAACTCGGGCAGGCCGCCTCCAAAGCGAACCGCGTGCTGCTGGCGAGCGACCCCGACCGCGAGGGCGAGGCCATCGCCTGGCACATCGCCGACGAGCTGCAGCTCGACCCCGAGCGGACGGGCCGCATCCGCTTCAACGAGATCACCAAGAACGCGGTGCAGCAGGCGCTCCGCGAGGTCGACCACATCAACATGGACCGCGTCCAGGCGCAAGAGGCGCGGCGGGCGATGGACCGCGTCGTCGGCTTCCCGCTGTCGAGCCTGCTCGGCGAGAAGGTGACGCGGGGCCTGAGCGCCGGCCGGGTGCAGTCGGTGGCCGTCAAGCTGATCGTGGACCGCGAGCGGGAGATCGAGGCGTTCAAGACGGAGGAGTTCTGGAAGGTCGCGGCCCTGCTCGCCCCGCAGTCGCCGAAGGTGGCGTACACGCCGAACCCGGCCAAGTCGAAGATCTTCGCCAAGAAGAAGGGCGTGGACGAAGCCGAAGCCGAGGCGGCCCCGGAGCGCGAGCCGGCGGCCGAGGGAGCGACAGAGAGCGCCGCGCCGGACGCCGCCGCCCCGGAGAAGGCCGGCATCCCGGCCCCGCCGGCCGGCACCTTCCTGGCCGAACTCGCCCGCTGGGACGACGCCGAGGCGAAGATCACGTCCGAGGCCCAGGCCGACGCGGTGGTGGCGGCGCTGCAGGGCGTGCCGTTCGTCGTCACCAAGATCGAGCAGAAGGACCGGCAGGAGCGGCCGTCCCCGCCGTTCACCACGTCCACGCTGCAACAGCAGGCGATCAACCGCCTCCGGTTCAGCGCCAGCCGGACGATGCAAACGGCCCAGAAGCTGTACGAGGGCGTCGAGCTGTCGGGGCAGGGGCAGGTCGCGCTCATCACGTACATGCGGACCGACAGCACGCGGGTGTCGAACGACGCGATCGCGGCCGTCCGCGGGCACATCGAGCAGGCGTTCGGCGGGCCGTACCTGCCGGCCAAGCCGAACTTCTACGCCTCGGGCAAGTCGGCCCAGGAGGCCCACGAGGCGGTCCGCCCGACGGACGTGGGGATGACGCCCCGGCGGGCCGAGCAGGCCGGCCTCGGCGGCGACCAGTTGAAGCTCTACACGCTCATCTACAACCGCTTCGTGGCCAGCCAGATGGCCCCGGCCGTGTGGGCCGTCACGAGCGTGGAAGTGACGGCCGGCCGCGGGCTGTTCCGAACCACCGGGCGGATCCTCCGCTTCGACGGCTACCGCCGGGTGATGGCGTCCACCGGCAAGCAGGAGGACACGGAGCTGCCGCCGCTGGCCGACCGCCAGCCGCTCGACCGGCTCGACACGTTCGAGACGCAGCACTTCACCCAGCCGCCGCCGCGGTACAACGAGGGGTCGCTGGTCCGCGCGTTGGAGAAGGAGGGCATCGGCCGGCCGAGCACCTACGCGAGCATCATCGAGACGATCCAGGACCGCGGGTACGTCCGCCAGGAGAACCGCAAGTTCTACGTGACCGAGGTGGGCAAGGTCGTCACCGACCTGCTGGTCAAGCACTTCCCCGGCATCATGGACGTGAAGTTCACCAGCCACTTCGAGGAGGAGCTGGACGAGATCGAGACGGGCAAGTGCCACTACCGCGAGGTGCTCGACGAGTTCTGGGGGCCGTTCTCGAAGGCCCTGGAGGCGGCCGGCACGGGCATGCAGGCGCTGCGGGGCATCGAGACCGGCGAGAAGTGCCCGAACTGCGGGCGGCCGATGCTGGTCCTGTTCAGCCAGAAGACGGGCAAGCAGTTCGAGGGGTGCAGCGGGTTCAAGGACGACCCGGCGTGCAAGTACATCAAGCCGGGCGAGGGCGAGGACGCCCGCCCGCAGCCGACGGTCACGGACATCCCGTGCCCGGCGTGCGGCAAGCACATGGTCCGGAAGGAGGGCCGCTTCGGCACGTTCTTCACCTGCGAGGACGCCCCGAAGTGCCCGACCACGATGAACCTCGGGGCCGACGGCAAGCCCGTCGTCACGGCGTTGCCGACGCAGAACGAGTGCCCGAAGTGCGAGAAGACGAAGCTCCTGCTGAAGTTCTCGAAGGTGAACAAGCCTTACGTCCAGTGCCCGGACGCGAAGTGCAAGTACATCGCCGACGCGGACGACAAGGGGAACATCGTCAAGCCGCCGGACACCGGGATCGCGTGCGAGAAGTGCGGCAACCCGATGGTGATCCGCACGAGCTGGCGGGGGCCGTTCCTCTCCTGCACCGGCTACCCGAAGTGCCGCAACGCCAAGTCGATCAACGCCGAGCTGCGGGAGAAGCTCAAGGACATCCTCCCGCCGATGCCCGACAAGGCGGCGAAGGGGGACGGCTCCAAGTCCGCCAAGCCGACGGCCCCGGCGGTCGAGATCAAGGAGACGTGCCCCGAGTGCGGCGGGCCCATGAGGCTCCAGAAGTCGCGGTTCGGCGGGCGGTACTTCCTGGGCTGCACCAAGTACCCGAAGTGCAAAGGGACGGCGAAGGTGAGCCCGGAGCTGCAAGAGCGGATCACCGCCGCCGAGGCGGCCGCGACGTGAGCCGGAAGACGCCCGACCCGCCGCCCCGCAAGCGGCGGACCCGCGAACACGTCGTCGCCGACATGAGCCGCGTCCACGTGGAGGCGGTCGTGGTCGACGCCGGGTTCACGGCCGAACCGGTCCGCAGCGACTACGGGTACGATCTCGTCGTCACGACTTACGACCCGGACGGGTACGTCGAGCCCGGTCGGGTCTTGCTTCAGCTCAAGGCGGGTGACACAATCGGGATTGGGGCGACGCCGGGCGGGCTGGCGTTCGACCTCGACGTGAAGGATCACGCCCTCTGGACGCGGGAGCCGTTCCCGGTCTTCCTCGTCCTGTTCGACGCGGTCGCGCGGGTCGCGTGCTGGCTCTACGTGCAGCACTACTTCGAGGCCGACCCGGCCCGCCGCCCGAAGCCGGGGGCCAAGACGGTCCGCGTGCGGGTGCCGGTCGAGAACCGGGTCGATGCGGCTTTGATGGCACATGCCCGGGAACGGAAGGCCCGAGTCCTTTCCCAGGCCGCCGGGGTCATTCGCCATGTCGACTAACGCGCCGCAGACGTACGGCACCGCCGAACGGATGCTCGTCCACCTCGGCTTCGTCCGGGAGACGACCGCGGGCGACCACC
>JANPKP010000204.1:0-6222 GCA_031426095.1 Gemmataceae bacterium | reverse complement strand
CGGGGGTGTCGCGCCGCCCCGGCGCGGACGCACAACAAGCCACCACCGCCCCACGGTTCACGATCGCTTTCACAACTCGGGTGGTGTGACGCGGGTTGGTGGTGCGTCCGCGCCCGAAGCGGCTTGACGCACCCTACGGGTGACGGCCGCCGATTTCCCCACGCTCACAAATCCGGGTTCCGCCACACCTGGCAGCCGTCGGTGGTGAGGATGAGGCCGCCGGGGGCCGGGCCGTAGCGGCACGCCTCGTCGGCCTCCAGCAGCCACCCGCGCGGGGCCAACTCCTCGAACAGCTCCTCCTCGATGCCGCGGCCGTGGGTGCCGACGACGAGCCACCGCACCTTCGCCTTGAGGGCGTCCCGGCCGGCCGCGACGACGGCCGCTTCCGCCCCCTGCACGTCGACGTGGAGCAAGTCCACGGCGGGTTCCGGCGCGAGCAGGGTGGCGAGCGAGTAGCCCGGGACGGTGCGCGCGGCGGCCCCGGGCGGGCGGGCGTCGAAGGGCGTGCGGGCGGTGGACGCGCCGTAGTCGGCGGCCGGGTCGGGCACGTCCGGGAACGCCACCGGGCCGTCGGCGGCGGCGACGGCCCCGTGGACGAAGGTGTGGCGGTCGGGGTCGAGGCCGTTGTCGCGGAAGTGCTGGCGGGCGAACTCCAGGTGCCCGGCCGACGCCTCGACGGCCGTCAGCCGCACGTCGGCGATCCCCCGGCGGCGGGCGGCGGCCGCGGCCGTCACCAGCCACGGTGCCCACCCGGCCCCCAATTCCATGACGGCGAGTCGGCCGTCCGCGTCGAGGACCGCCCGCAGGACGGCGGCCCATTCGACGGCGTTCGCGTGGAAGTTGCCCACGACCGGCGGCGGCTCGACCGTGCCGTCCAGCCGTTCTAACCTCTGAATGAAGCGGGTGCGGGTCTTCACGCCGAGGAAGTCGGTCACGAACCCGCGGGTGCCCGGCCCGGTGTACGGCGGGAAGTGGCCGAACACCTCCTCGGCCGACCCGGGCTGCCGTCCCGCGGAGGCACCGGCGGCCCAGCGGCCGGCGAACTCCGACGACAGGGCGAGGTTCCGCATCAGGTCGCCGAGCCGCGACGCCCGGGTGTGGCCGGCGACCACCGCGTCGCTCTCGGGGTCGCGGCCGAGCAACAGCCGGTACGCCCGCCGCACGTCCGTCGACGTGACCATCCCCCGCCCTCCGTGGCACGAGTCACCCGCGATGCCGGATCGGCTGACGAGCTTAATCGGACCGGTGACGGATTGTCAACGGACGCAAGCCCGGAGCGGCCGAGGCGGGGATAATCGGCGAACGCTCCCGCTTTACCGGAGGGGGTGGGGGCGGGAACGGGCAAGTGCTTGCCGCGTCACGGGATCGGGCGAAACGCATCGTTTTAAAGCGGTCAAAAGCGGGAACGCTACCCCCGCACCGGCTCCGGGTACGGCCCCGGGGCGACGGTGCGTTCGAGCTTCCGGCCTTCTCGCAGCACCACCACTTGGGCGGGGGTGCCGACGGGGAGTTGCGTGAGCATCCGGTGGAGGTCGTCCACGGCCGTCACCGGCTGGCCGCCGAAGCCGACGACCACGTCCTCGATCCACAGCCCGCCGAGCTGGGCCGGGCCGTCCTCTTCGAGCATCAGCACCTCGACGCCAGTTTTTTGCGACAGCCCGAACTTGTGGGCGAGGTCCGGGGCGACCGGCACCTGCCGGCCGTGGAGGCCGAGGTAGCCGCGGACGACGCGGCCGTGGGCGAGCAGTTGCGGCAGGATCGTGCGGGCCGTGTTGATCGGGATTGCGAAGCAGATGCCCTGGGCCGGCTGGATGACGGCCGTGTTAATACCCACCACCCGCCCGCGGCCGTCCACGAGCGGGCCGCCGCTGTTGCCCGGGTTGAGGGCCGCGTCGGTCTGGATCACGTTGTCCACGAGGTGCCCGCTGACGCTCCGGAGCGTCCGCCCGAGGGCCGACACGACGCCGGCCGTGACCGTCGAGTCGAACCCGAGCGGGCTGCCGATGGCGACCGCGAGCTGGCCCACCTTGAGCTTCGCGGAGTCGCCCAGCGGGGCGAACGGGAGGGCGTCGGCCTTGTCGGCCTGGACCACCGCGAGGTCGGTCCACGGGTCGTTGCCGACCACCCGGCCGCGGAGTTCGGTCCCGTCGCCGAGCCGCACGCGGACCTTCTCGTGCCCCTGCACCACATGGTGATTCGTGAGCAGGAAGCCGTCCGGGGTGAACAGCACGCCCGACCCGGAGCCGCCCCGCATCCCGGTGCCGACGCGGAGGTTGACCACCGCCGGCCGCAACTGCTCGGCCACCCGCACGACGACGGACGAGAAGGCGTCGAGGGCGTCGCCGTCGTCCGGTTCGCCGGCGGGGCCGGGAGGCGGGGTGGGGGCGTTGGTCCCGCCGTCGGTGATGAAGTGTTGCCAGAATCGGCTCACGGCCGCTCCTTCCGCGTTCGAGGTGGGCCATTGTAAGGGCGGGGGTCAAGCGGCTCGCCTTGCACGGCCCGCCGGCGGCGGGTATACGCGGCCGAAATCGTTCAAGTCGAAGTGTCGCCGAACCGGGGGAGGCCGGAATGCGGGGGGTGCGGTCCGTCCGCTGGTTCGCGTACGCCGTCGGGGTCGCCGCTGTGGCGACGGCCGCGCCGGCCGCCGACCCGCGGCCCGCTCCGAGCGCCGGGCCGACGTGGCTGCCGCCGGCGTCGCCCGCCAAGCTCGCCGGGCAGGGGAAGGCGGCGGTCCCGCTCCCGCTGCCCGACGGGCCGTGGCCGCAGAAGGCGGACGCGATCCCGCCGGCCGACCTGCCGATCCCGGTCCGCCCGGCGGCCGCATCAGCCCCGCCCGTCGCGTCTCCCGCCACCTTGCCGGCCCCGGAGGCGACCGACCGGCCGTTCCCGATCAACCTCGCCACCGCCCTGCATCTGGCGAACGCCCGCCCGCTCGACGTGCAGATCGCCGGCGCTCGGGTCGCGGCCGCCGCCGCCGCCTACGACCGGGCCCGCGTCCTGTGGCTGCCGAACGTCGTGTTCGGGGCCGACTACTTCGCCCACACCGGCCCGCAGCAGAACTTTGCCGGGCAGATCGTCAAGCAGGACCGCAACACCTTCATGGCCGGGCTGGGGCCGAACGTCGTCTTCTCCTTCAGCGACGCCCTGTACCTGCCGCTCGCCGCCCGCCAGGACCTGAACGCCCGCCGGGCCGTGCAGCAGGCCGCCGTGAACGACACCGCGTTCGCCGTGGCCGACGCCTACTTCGGCGTCCAGCAAGCGCGTGGGGAACTGGGCGGGGCACTGCTCGCCGAGCGGCAGGCGGAGGAACTGAGCCGCCGGGCCACCGCCCTCGCCCGGGGTTTAGCTCCCCCGCTGGAGGAGGGCCGGGCGCGGGTCGAACTCGCCCGCCGGCGGCAGGCCGTCGCGTCGGCCCGCGAGCGCTGGCGGGTGGCGAGCGCCGAACTGGCCCGCATCCTCCGCCTCGACCCGGCCGCCGTGTTCGAGCCGGTCGAGCCGCCGGACCTGGCCGTGCCGCTGATCGACCCGGCGTACACGCTCGACGACCTGATCCCCGTCGCCCTCGCCACCCGGCCCGAGTTGGCCGGCCAGCAGGCGGTGGTGCAGGCCACGCTCACGCGGCTCAAGCAGGAGAAGATTCGCCCCCTGGTGCCGAGCCTGGCCATCCGGAGCGCGTCCACGAACCCGAGCGGGTCGCTGGGGTACGGGGTGTTCGGCGGCGGCCCCAACGGGCGGCTGGCCGACTTCGACCAGCGGTTCGACATCGACGCCCAGCTCCTCTGGGAGTTCCAGTCACTAGGCCTCGGGAACAAGGCCCGGGTCGCCGAGCGGAAGGCCGAGCGGGACGGGGCGACGCTCGACCTGTTCCGCACCCAGGACCGCATCGCGGCCGAGGTGGCGGCCGCGTTCGCCCAGATTCGGGGGGCGGCCGACCGGATGCGGGAGGCCGAGCCGGCGCTCAAGGAGGCGGTCGAACTGGTGGCCAAGAACCTCGAAGGGCTGAGCCAGACGCGGCGGGTCGGGGACGTGCTGACCCTCGTCGTCCGCCCGCAGGAAGCGGTGGCCGCGGTGCAGGCCCTCGGGCAGGCGAACGCCGACTACGCGGCCGCCGTGGCCGACTACAACCGCGCCCAGTTCCGCCTCTACCGCGCGCTCGGCCACCCGGCCCACTGCCTCGCCGGGGCGGTGCCCGCCGTCGAAGTCGCGGCCGCCACGACTTCGACGACGACCGTGCCGCCGGCCGCGACCCCGCGACCGTTGCCCGCGGTTCCGGCGACGCCCGTGACTCCCGTCACGCCGGTGCCGGCCCCCGCTTCGGTCGTGCCTTCGACGCCGTTTTGGCCGCCGTCAACCTCCGCGAAGCCCGTGGTGCCGGTGGCCCCCGTCACGCCGGTGCCCACGCCCCCCCCGCCGGTGGTGCCCGTGAAGCCGCCGCCGGCCCCCGGGGCCGCGATCCCGGCCCCGCTCGCCCCCACCCCGCCGACGGACGCGGGACGGCCGAAGTTCCTGCCCGAAGCCGCCGCCCCGCCGCCCCCGCTCCGTGTGCTCACGCTCCCGCCCGTGAAGCCGGCGGCCCCCGCGCCCGGGGCGGTCGCCGCCCCGCCGACGCCGGTCGTGTCGTCGTCGTGGGTCATCCCCGCGAGCCGCGGCGGGGTGCGGCTCGACGCCCCGCCGGCCGTCGTCGCCCCCGCCGTCCACGCCTCGCCGCCCGAGCCGCTGCGGCCGCCGCGGGTCAGCGTCACCCGCGAGTTGCCGATCGTCGCCCCGGACGAGGCGGACACGCCAGCCCCGTCGCCCGTGCTGCCCACCCCGTCGGCCCCGGCCATCCCGCCGGTCGTCCTGTCGCTGCCGCCGCTCATCCCGGGGGCCGGGGCCGCCCCGCCGCGCCGGCCGTGAGCGGGAGAACCGGCCCGTCGAGAATTTTTCGGGAAACTCCGTCACGAACCCTTGCCGATGTCCGCTTGCTTTTCTAGAGACAGCGGCTAAGAATGGGACGGGCCATCGCCCGGCTCGTTTCAAAAGGACGTGACGCGAGGAGACCGACCATGTGGGACCCACCCGAGGGTCATCCGCTGCGGCGGATGTTCGCCGGGCTGGCCGAGCACGCCTTCTACTCCCGCCTCGGCGTGGCCGACCCGCCCCTCATCGACTACCTCTCCGCACTCCTCTCCCGCTTCGTCCACTGCGACGCCGTCTACCGCCTGCCCGGCGGCCACGGTCGACCGCTCACCGAACTCGCCGGCATGGTGGCCGAGGCCGACACCCTGCCGCCCGGCGGCCGCACCCGCCGCGAGTTCTTCCGCCACATCGGCGACTTCGCCCTCTTCTGGACCGGCCTCTACCCCGAGACGCTCAACGGCCCCCGCCGCCGCCGCGACCACGTCGTCGACTACACCGTGCAGGGGAAGCGGGGCTACCTCCTCGCGAGTACGTTCGAGGACGACTCGTGCCGCGACGAGGTGCCGGTCCTGCGGCGGCTCAGCGAGCAGTTCGAACTGTGCGCCATCGGCCTGCGAGAGGTCCGCCGCGAGTGGGAGGAGACCCTCCCCGGGGCCGACGGCCTGGGCGGCGGGTTGATCCGCTAGCCGGCCCGGCACGGCCGTTGCTCGTTCGTCCTCCGGGTGTCGACGGAGGAAGAGCGATGGCCGACGACGCGAAGGACGACGGGAGCGGGCTCCGCGGCGGGACCGAGGGCGGGGGGTCGCCGACGACCCTGCCGGGCGGCCCCGGCCCGGGCGGGACGAACGCCCTCAACTCGGGGGCCGGCGGGGCGGCCCACGGGGGCGGCCGGCAGACCGGGGCCGGCGTCCGGAACGCCAGCAAGGACGACCCCGAGGCGATCCTCGAAGGCGGCACCCGCCACCGCGGGGCCGGCGAGGTGAACGGGCTGGCGGCCGACGCCGCCGGCGTCCCGCCGCCGCACCCGCCTCGCTACCCGGACGAGACGCGAACGAAGCCCGAGGACAAGCCGAAGCCGTAACCGGTAGGTTGATCGAAGGTGAAATGTGGAACGCGGCCCGGGCACCCAGCCCGGGCCGCGTTCATTTTCGCCCGGCCGCAAACGCAATCGGGCGAGAGACAGCCCGGTTCCCGTGGTTGAGCAGCCGGCCGCACGCCGCCGTCTGTAAGTTTGGGGTCGCCGGCGGGCACGATCTACAACGCCCACGGTGCCCCGTGTCGCGGGACGGCAGCAAATGACTTACGAATCGAGCGGATTGAACG
>JANPKP010000203.1:0-6226 GCA_031426095.1 Gemmataceae bacterium | reverse complement strand
ACGAGCCGCCGGTCCAGGGCACCGCCCAGGTGGTGGTGAACACCTACAGCCTGAGCGGGCCTCGTACTTGCCCTGGAGCTTGGTGGCGTTCGCCGGGCCGGCGAACAGGCTGGCGTTCGCCTTGATAACGCACCGGATCGTCTCGAAGTAGAAGTCGTGGTACACGGCCCGGCCCCGCTCGATCTCGCCGTTGAGGCTGGCCAGCCGGGCGAGCTTCGCCTCGGGCAGGTCGTCCGGCTTCGGCGCGGGGACGGCCGGGTCGGCCGCGGCCTTCTTGACCTGGGCCTGCTCCCGCTGGAGGAGGACCTGCTCGTCCAGGAGCTTGCGGAGGCGGGCGGCCTGCCCGCCGGCCAGCTTCTGCCACCCCTGGAGGGCCACCGACCAGTCGGCCACCTTGGCCGTCGCCGCCCCCTTGTCCTCGGCCAGGAGGTACGTCTCCTTCATGTAGTCGAGGCTGTTGGCCGCCCACCCCGGCTTGGCGGCCGTGCCCATGACCTCGGCCGCCAGCTTGTCGGCGTCGGCGAATTTCTTCCCCAGCCGCAGGGCCCGGAGGCGGGACAGGGTGGCCGACCGGTGGGCCCGGACGGCGTCCTTCTTCTCGTCCGACAGGCCGGCGAACGGGGCCGCCAGGTCCTCGGCCGGGGCGGCCGGGATCTTGGCCAGCTCCTCGGCCGCCTTCTCGTACTGCTCGACGGCCACCAGCGACGACCCGACGAACATCCGGACCGACGCCTTGAGGTTCGGCCGGGCGCTGAGCTTGGCCAGGAGTTCGGTGAACCCCTCGGTCACCTTGTCGGCCTCCTCCTTCTGCCCCTCCTTGCGGAGGTCGACGATCTGCCCGCGGAGTTCGATGGCGAGCTGCTGGAGGGTGGCGATGGTGGTGTCGGCGTTGCCCCCGAACGTCTCCAGGAGGTCGAGCAGTTTGCCGGCCGCGTCGATGTTCCCCTCGCGGATGCGGCCCTTGAGCCCGAGCACGATCAGGTCGCGGCGGTTGGCGTCGTAGGACCCGGCCGACTTCGCCAGCGACCCCTCCAGGACCGTCTCGACCACCTTCCCGTCGTCGTCCTTCTGCTTGGCCTTCATCAGGGCGGCCGGCCCGTCCTTCGCCATCTCGTCGAGCATCGGCCCGATCTTGTCAAAGAGCGGGCCGTACTTCTTGTCGGCGAACAGGGTGCGGGCCTGGAGGTAGACGGCCCGGGCCCGGGCGTCCTTGAGGAGGAATTCGAGTTCGAGCCGCTGGTTGTCGGCGTCCAGGGCCTTGTACGCCGGCAGCTTGTCCAGGGCCTCGTCGGCCACCTGCTCGGCCTTGGCGTAGGCCGCGGCGGCCGCCTCCGGCTTGCCCTCGGGCCCGTCCACCTTCGCCTTGAGGAGGTTCAGCAGCGCCACCCGGGCCCGCAGGCGGACGTAGTCGCGGGCCGCGGCGGCCTCGGCCGAGTCGGCGGCCGGGGGCACCTTGTCGAGGTCGGCCAGGGCCTTGGCGTAGACGGCCGCCCGCTTGGCCTTGTCCGTCTTCACCGGGGAGTCGTTGGCGGCCAGCAACTGGAACGCCACCACCCCTTCGAGGAGGCGGGCGTCGAGCAGCCTCGGGTAGCTCGAGCGGACCTGGGAGAGGACGGCGAAGGCGTCGAGCGGCTTGCCCTCGGTGTAGAGCAGGTAGCCGAGGCGGACGCGGACCTCGTCGGTCGCCGGGTCGGTCTCCAGCTTCTTGCCGCTCGGGTTGTCGGCCCGGGCCGCCTTGGCCTCCGGGTAGCGGAGCCCGAGGGCGGCGGCGGCGGCCTCGAACGCGGCGTCGTGGACGAGGAACAGGGCCAGGTCGAAGGCCCGCCCCTTGTCGGCCTTCTGGGCCGCCCCGTCCCCCTTCTGGGCGGCCGCCAGGTACCCGTTCACGGCGTACAGGCCGGCCGCCGCCGGCTTGGTCGCCCCGCGGCCGTTCCGGGCCAGGTGCTCGCCGAGGACGGCCGCGTGGTACGGCTGGTCGAACGACAGGTAGAAGTACGTGAGCCGGAGGAGGTCGTCGGCCACGTCGGCTGCCGGGTCCTTGGCGGTGGCCAGCTCGCGGGCCCGCTCCAGGAGGTCGAGGAGCCGCGTCCGGGCCTTCTTGACGGCGGCCGCGTCGCCGTCCTCGGCGTCGGCCAGCTTGGCCTGCTGGACGAGGGCGGCCATGTGGGCCTCCTCGAACTTGGCGTACTCGCGGGGTTCCCGCTCCGCGTCCCCGACGAGGAGCCGGACGATCTCGTGGTGCCGCTTGACGGCGCGGACGGCGTAGTCGTTCTCCGTCTCGGCCAGCTGCTTGAACAGGCGGTCGGCCTCGGCCAGCTTGGCCCGCTCGGTGGCGTTCGGCTCGAGCCACTTGGGCTTTTGCCCCTCGGGCACCTTCGGGGCCCGGTTGCCCATCAGCCCCCGGACCTCGACCTGGAGGGCGACGCCGACCAGGAACTTGACGTGCATCGCCTCCGCGGTCGGCCGCCGCCGGTCGTACTTGTCGAGCCACGCCTTGCCTTTCTTCTGGGTGGCGGCGATGGCGGCCGCGTCGTCCCCGCTGAACCCGCGGACGATCTCGAAGTACTGGACCACCTGCCGCCCGGCGTCGGCCGCCACGAGGGGCGTCTTGTTGATCTCGTCGAACGCCGCCTTGGCGACGTCCCCCTTGTCCTGCTGCTGGTCGCACTCGGCCATCCAGGCCTTGGCCTCCCACACGAACGGGCTGGTGAGGGGGCCGGCGGCCAGGGCCTCGAACGCCTTGCGGGCCGCCGCGTAGGCGACGGCCCGGTCCTTGATGTCGGTCGGGGTGCCCCCCTCCTCGTTCGTCAAGTACGTCCGGGCCCGCTCGTACTGGTTCTTCCCGCCGTCGAGTTCGGCCTGCATCCGCTCCCGGGCCAGGACCCGCTTCTGGCCCGCGTCGGCCGACCCCTCCTGGGAGGCGAGGTCCTTGGCCGCTTCGGCGAACAACTTGGTCGCCTTGTCGAATTCCGGGCGGACCTTCGCCGCCTCCGCCCGCCGCAGCTCCTTCTTCTTGGCCTCGTTCTTGTCCTCGACCCGCCGGGCCTTCTGGGCGAGCGCCTTGGCCTGGAGGGAGGTGAGCTTGGCCAGGGCGAGGGCCGCCTGGACCCGCTTCGGGTGGGACTTCTGCTCGTTGAGGAACTTCTGCAGCTCCTGCCCGGCCTCGGCGAAGAGGGCCGCCTTCGTCCCCTCCTCGGTTTCGTCGGCCGCCAGGCTGAGCTTCGACTTGGCCCGCTCGAACGGCAGGGCCGCCTGATCGACCGGGGTGAGCGCCTTCGGGTCGAGGGCGTTGAGGTACTCGATCGCGAGGTCACTCAACCCCTCGGCCCGGAGCCCCTCGGCCAGGCGCAAGGGGGACGGCGGCCCGACCGTCTCCTCGACCGGCGTCGCCGACTCGACCTCGGCCTTCCCCTCGGCGGCCCGGGCCTTTTCGATCGCGGCCTTGTCGGCCTTGTCCTTCTCGGCCTTCTCCCGGTCGGCCTTGTCCAGCGCCGCCTTGTCCCGCGCGGCCTTCTCGGCCAGGGCCTTGGCCCGGTCGGCCTTCGCCTTGTCCTTCGCCGCCTTGTCGGGGTCGGCCCCCTTGGCCTTGTCCATCGCGGCCTTGTCGGCGGCGGCCTTGTCGGCCTTGGCCTTCTCGGCGGGGGTCATCTTGGCCTTCGGATCGACCTTCGGCTGGGCCTGGACGGCGGTCAGCGACAGGGTCAGGCCGAGGACGAAGAAGCAGGCCACCCACGGGGACTGGCGGTGCATGGGAGCGGCTCCGGTGGTGACGGGCGGTTCCGGCGATGCGGGGCGAACGGACGGCGAGTCCGGCTCTTGGACGACGCGGCCGCCGAGATGGTTCCTTACCCGTGATTCTCCCGCCCCCGGCGGCCGCGTCAAGGGGCCGCCGACGCGAAAGCCCCGGGACGGGGGTCCCGGGGCTCGGAGGGGTCGCGTTCGGACGGCCGCCTTACTCGGACTTGGCCACCCGCTTCTTGACCCGGTAATCCTTGCCCGGCCCCCCGACCCACTTGGCGAACGCCGCCCGCAGCGCGACGTTGTAATTCTCGCCCGGCTTGGCAACGGCCGGCTGCTTCCAGCCGTCGGCGTCACCCAACCCGATCTGGTAGAACGCCTGGGCCGGCTGGACCCCCGGCCCGTCGAACGCGGCCCAGTCGACCCCCGCGAGCCCGGCGAGGAGCAGCTTGCTCTCCTCGGCCCCCACCGGCACCTCGACGGCCTCCGCGTCCTGGGGGCCGTGGCGGTAGCGGGCGACGAGGGCCGCGGCCGCCGCCGCCCGGTCGCCGGCCTTCTCGGCCGTCAGCGCCTTCATCGGGTCGGCGACGGCCGCCGCCACCGCCTTCGCGGCCGCCACCTGGGCCTTGTAGTCGGGGTCGGCCGCGTCCACCGGCGGGGCCATCGGGCCGACCGTGTAGAACCCGGCCGTCGGGTGCTTGGTGAGGAAGAACAGGCCGCTCTGCCCCTCGGCCAGAGGGGCCACGCCCCACCCGCCGCGGCCCGGCCCCCGGCCCGGGGCGGGTGCCCCGAGGGCCACGAACCCGACCTTCACGTGCGTCAGCCCGGCCGCCCCGATCAGCCCGTCCTGCACTTTGATCACCGCCACCGTGTACGCCTGCGGCTTGTCGGCCACGGGGTACGGCTTGGCGTCCACCGTCTCCTTCTCGACGGCCGTGACGGTGCCGACCACGACCACGTCGGCGGTCGCGGCCCGGTTCGCCGGCGGCGGGAGGGCGATCCGCTTGGCCGCCGCGGGGGACGCCGTCAGCGCCAGCCCGGCGGCCGCGAGGAACAGGAACCGGGTCATGGATTCACCTGGGGGGAGGGGGCGTGCGAAAAAGCCCACCCGGTGCAACGGGTGGGCACGGGCGGCGGTCTCACTTCTTCGCCTTCACGACGGTCTGCTTGATCTGATAGTCCTTGCCCGGGCCGTCCACCCACTTGGCGAACGCCGCCTGGTACGCCTTCGGCAAGTCCTGCCCCGGCTTCACCTGCGGGAACTTCCACCCGTCCTTCGGGGTCAGCCCGAGCTGGCTCACGGCCGCCATCCCGCCGCTCATCCCGTCGCCGTCGGTCTTCGACCAGTCGCCCTCGGCCAGCCCCTTGAGGATCAGCTTGCTCTCGTCGGCCGAAATCGGCTTCTGCTCGACCTCGCCGCCGAACGCCGGGTACGCCCGGTACTTCATCACGAGCGTGGACGCCGCGAAGTAGCGGTCGGCCGGGGCCTCGGCCTTGAGCGCCTTGGCCGGGTCGGCGACCACCGCCGCGACCTTCTTCAGGTTCGCGATCTCGGCCTTGGCCGCGTCCCCCTCGGCCGGAACCGGCGGGCTCATCGGCGGCATCAGGTAGAACCCGGCCGTCGGGTGCTTGTTCAGGAAGAAGACCATCGACTGCCCGGCCTTCAGGTCCGGCACCGGGTTGCCGCGGCGGGGGATGGGGCGGATGAGCCGGGGCTTGCCGCCCGGCCCGCCCGGGAGCACGGCCGGCGGGGCCGCATCGGCCACCGGGGCCGGGACGAACCCGACCTTCAGGTGCGTCACCCCGGCGACCCCGATCAGCCCGGTGTCGATCTTCACCACCGCCACGGAGTACTGAACGGCCGCCCCGCCGCCGGGCATCTTGGCCTCGACCGGCTTCTCCTCGATGGCCGTGACGGTGCCGACCACGACCGCGTCGGCCGTGAGCGCCCGCTGGCCCGGGGGCGAGAACGCGACCATGAGGGCGGGGGCCGACGCCGGCGCGAGGACGGCCACGGCGGCGGCGAGCAGGGCGGATATACGAAGCATCGGAGCCTCTCGGGTGATGGGGGACACCATCCAGACGACGCGGGGGCGGCGGCGGTTGGGCCGCCGCCGATTATTCCGGCCGGCCCAGCACGTCCGCCAGCGCCCGCCGCAGCTCGGGGAAGCGGAACGCGTACCCCAGCCCGGCGGCCGCCCGCGGCACCACCCGCTGGCCGGTCGCCACCACGTCGGCCATCTTACCGATCGCCACCCGCAGGAGCACCTTCGGCGTCGGCAGCCAGTACGGCCGGCCCAGGACGCGGCCGAGGGTGCGGGCGAATTCCAGGTTGCGGACCGGGTGAGGGGCCGTGGCGTTGAACGGGCCGGCCAGCGCCGGCGTGTCGAGGGCGAACAGCAACAGCCCCGTCATGTCGGCGTGGTGGACCCAGCTCACCCACTGCCTGCCGCTCGCGATCGGCCCGCCGGCGAACAGCTTGAACGGC
>JANPKP010000202.1:0-7042 GCA_031426095.1 Gemmataceae bacterium | reverse complement strand
GGTCAAACGCTTTCCGCCCGACCGCCGGCCCCATTACACTATGGGCATGAACCCCATCGTCTTCGCCATGCGGCACCCGGTCACGGTCATGGTCGGCGTCGTCGCCGTCGTCGTCGGCAGCGCCCTGGCCATGACCCGGATGAAGGTGGACATCTTCCCGAGCCTCAACCAGCCGGTCATTTACGTCTGCCAGCCCTACGGCGGGATGACCCCGGACCAGACCGAGGGGCTGCTCACCAGCTACTACGAGTTCCACTTCCTGTACGTCAGCGGCATCCACCACGTCGAGTCGCGGAACGCCCAGGGCATGGCCCTGATGAAGCTCCACTTCCACCCCGGGACCGACATGGCCCAGGCGATGGCCGAGACGGTCGCGGCCGTCAACCGGGCCCGGTTCATGATGCCGCCGAACACCGTCCCGCCGTTCGTCACCCGCGTCGACACCGGCACGGCCGCCGTCGGCTACCTCGTCCTGTCGAGCGAGACCAAGAGCATCAAGGACATCCAGGACCTCGCCACGCTGAAGGTCCGGCCGATGTTCGCCAGCGTCCCGGGCATGTCCAGCCCGCCGGCGTTCGGCGGCAACCAGCGGGCGATCGTGGTCAGTGTCGACCCGGCCAAGGTGACGGCCCAGAACCTCACGCTCGACCAGGTGACGCAGGCCGTGGCGGACGGGAACTCGGTCACGCCGTCCGGCAACGTCCTCGTCGGCGACCGCAAGTACCTCGTGACCACGAACGTCATGGTCGGGGCCAATCCCGTCGAGGAACTCGGCAAGATCCCCGTGAAGCTCGGCGGAGTGCCCGTCCTCCTGCGGGACGTGGCCACGGTCGCCGACGCCGCCGACATCACCGCCGGGTACGTCCTCGTGGACGGCAAGCGGTCCGTCTACATGCTCGTCACCAAGCGGGCCGACGCGAGTACCACGGCCGTCGTTTCCGAGCTGAAGAAAGCCCTCCCCGCCATGCGGGCCGCGGTGCCGGAAGACGTGGGCATCGAGTTCGCCTTCGACCAGTCGCCGATTGTCACGGAGGCCATCTGGGGCGTCGCCGTCGAGGGGCTGATCGGGGCGCTGCTCACCGGCCTCATGGTGCTCGTGTTCCTGCGCGACGCCCGCTCCGTCGTCGTCGTCGTGCTGAACATCCCGCTCGCCCTCCTGGCCGCCGTGTTCGCCCTCTGGGTGAGCGGGCAGACCATTAATTTGATGACGCTCGGCGGCCTCGCGCTCGCCGTCGGCATCCTCGTGGACGAGGCGACCGTCGAGGTCGAGAACATCCACACCCAGATGCTCCGCCACCCCTCGCTCGCCCGGGCCGTCCGCCGCGGGAACCAGGAGACGGCCGTGCCCCGGCTGCTGGCGATGCTCTGCATCCTGGCTGTGTTCGTGCCGTCGTTCTTCATGGAGGGGGCGGCCCGCGAGCTGTTCGTGCCGCTGTCGCTGGCCGTCGGCTTCGCCATGATCGCCTCGTACTTCCTCTCGTCCACCTTCGTCCCGGTCCTCTCCGTCTGGCTGTTGAAGCCGATCACCGACGACCACGCCGCCGCGACGGGGAGCTTCTTCGACCGCCTGTTGGGCCGGTACGAGCGGGCCGTGGCAACCCTCGTCCGCCACCGCCGGGTCGCCGTGGTCGCGTACCTCGCGGCCGCCGGGGGGCTGGGCGTCGCCCTCTACTCGCAGCTCGGCACGGCGGTGTTCCCGCCGACCGACAAGGGGCAGTTCGTGCTGCGGATGAAGGCCCCGACCGGCACCCGCGTCGAGCGGGCCGAGGAGATGGCCCAGGAAGCCACCCGGCTGATCCGCGAGGAGGTCGGGGCCGGGAACGTGGCGACCACCGTCGGCTACGTCGGCATGATCCCGACCAACTACCCCGTCCAGGCGTCGTACCAGTGGACCAGCACGCCCGGCGAGGTCATCCTTAAGGTCGCGCTCGCCCCCGGGGCCGGCCGACTCGAAGACGCGAAGGGCCGGCTGCGGGAGCGGTTGACCGCCGGCCTCCGGAACTGGTTCACGGGCCGCTGGAAGGAGGACGGCGTTCCGCCCGCCGACTTCGCCGCCCGCCTCGCCGGATTTGAGCTGTCGTTCGAGCCGGGCGACCTCGTGAGCGAGGTCATGAGCTTCGGCTCGCCCTCCCCCGTCGAGGTCCAGGTGAGCAGCCCGAACATGGCCAACAACCTCGCCTTCGCCCGCAAGTTGAAGGAGAAGCTCGCCGCCGTCCCCCTGCTCCGCGACCTGCAACTGAGCCCCGCCCAGGACTACCCGGCGGTGGACATTAACATCGACCGGGTGAAGGCCGGGACGATGGGGCTGACCGCCAAGGGGGTCGGGGCCGCCCTCATCCCGGCCACCGCGTCGAGCCGGTACATGACCCCCATCTACTGGCGCGACCCCACCGCCGGGCAGGCGTACATCGTTCAAATCCAGGTGCCGCCGCCCGCCCTCAACGCGGCCGGCGACATCGGCCTCATGCCCGTGCGGAGCGGCCCCACCCGCCACGGCGGGCCCGGAGACGGCCTCACCGCCGGCCCCGGGATGACGGCGATGCTCGCCGCCCCGTCGGGCGGCGACGAGGCCAGCGGCACCGTCCTGCTCCGCGACGTGGCAAGTATCCGCGAGACGACCACGGCCGCCGAGGTCCAGCGGTACAACATGCGGCGGACGGTCAGCCTCACCGCCAACCTCGCCACCACCGACCTCGGCACCGTCCGCCGCGAGGTGGAAAAGGCCATTGCCGACGCCGGCGAGCGGCCCCGCGGCCTCACGGTGGACGTCCGCGGCCAGCTCGACACCTTCGGACAGGTGCAGGGGAGCCTCGCCCGCGGGCTGTTGGTCGCCGTGCTGGCCATCGTCATGCTGCTCACCGCCTATTTCCAGTCGCTGCGGCTCTCGCTCGTGGCGGTCGCCGCCCTCCCGGCCACCCTGTGCGGCGTCGGACTGATGCTCTTCGCCACCGGCACCACGCTCAACATCCAGTCGTTCATGGGGGCGATCATGGCCCTCGGCGTGTCGGTCGCCAACGCCATCCTGCTCGTCACGTTCGCCGAGCGCGGGCGGCTCGTGGACGGCGACGCGGTGAAGGCGGCCGTCGAGGGGGGGCGGGCCCGCCTGCGGCCGATCCTGATGACGAGCTGCGCGATGGTCGCCGGAATGATCCCGATGGCGATCGGGGCCGGGGCCGGCGGCGACCAGACGGCACCGCTCGGCCGGGCGGTGGTCGGCGGCCTGATCGCCTCGACGTTCGCCACCCTGTTCGTCCTCCCGGCCGTGTTCGCGGTCGCCCAGCGCCGGGCCGGCGTGGTCGGGGCGTCCGTCGACCCCGACGACCCCCGCAGCCCCTTCTACGACGAGGCCGGTATCGACAAGTCCGACGCGGGGTGACGAGGCCGATCCGCCCCCGCCGCCGGTCGGCTTCTTCGGTCCTGCCGGGCTGCCGCCGGCGTCCCCCTCGCCCCGCCGCCGCTCGTCGTCCTCGCGCAACACTTCGATCGCCAGCCGCCGCATCTCGTTCCGGTCCTCGACGCTGATTTCCCGCACGTCCGGCGGCCCCGACGGCCACCCGCCCGGCGGGGCCCAGTCGTCCGGCTCGCCGGCCGGACTGCGGAAGTTGGGGCGGTGCCGCAACAGGTTCCCCCACAGCCGGACGAGCGCCTCGGCCGCCCGCGTCACCTCCTTCTCGTCCCCGTCCCGCAGGAGCTTCCGGAGCGAGAACACGGCCTCCGCGAAGGCGTCCTCGACCAGATCCCGCCGCTCGCGGGCCAGTAGACGGCGGTAGAGCTTGCGGTGGCCGCGGGCCAGCGCCTTTAACTCGTCCACGTCCTCCCCGAGAGCGGTCGCGACGGCCGCCCACGACTTCCCGAACGCCCGCAACTCGGCCGCGTCTCGCAGCCGAGTCGTGGGGTCGGGGATCGTTTCGGGGGTGGTCATCGGATGTGGCAGTCTCGTGGTGGCTATCGGGGCAAATTGAACACATGAACACTATGTTCGGCACTTCCCTCTCACAAGGTCGGTAGCGGCCCGATACGCCCGAATCTGCTCGACCCCGGCACGCGAACTGCGTGATAATGGCGCGCTGTCGCCACACCACGGACGCAACCTCCACGGAGTTCGCCATGACGAAGACGCGAGTTGAGAAGTATCGGGCCCAACTGCGGGCGCTGGCCGAGCGGGTCAGGGGCACGGCCGCCGGGCTGGAGGAGCAAGCCCGGGCGGCCATCGGCGGCGGGGCCGACGGGAACCTGTCGAGCGCCCCGATGCACCTCGGCGACCTCGGGACCGAGGCGTACACGCAGGAGTTGAGCGCCACCCTGCTGGAGAACGAGGAGTACATCCGCGACGAGTCGATGGCCGCCCTCGACCGGATCGACGCCGGCACCTTCGGCAAGTGCGAGGCGTGCGGCGTGGCGGTCGTCGGCGAGCGGCTCGACACCCTCCCGTACACCCGCCATTGCACCGCCTGCGCGGGCAAACTCCAGGACGGCCCGGACGTGAACCTCAACACCGGCCGCCCGCCGGGGCAGACGCAGTATTCGATCAACCCGCACGCCGACCGCGGCGGCGCGGGGCGGACCGGCGACGGCGAGGAACCCTCCCTATCGATCGACCGCACCCGCGGGGTGCCGGCCGTCGACCGGCACGCGGCCGGCGACCCGGGCGGCGGTTCCGCCGTCGGCGGGCTGGCCGGGACCAACATCGGCGACGGCGAGCCGGACGAGGGGATGCTCGACGAGGCGATGGCGAACGGCACCTTCGACGAGGACCTGGAGACGGACCCCGACGACCAGGCCTACTCGGGGCCGACGGGCGGGGCCGTCGGCGGCACCCCCGCCGGCAAACGGTCGGCCGGCGGCAAGACCGCGAAGTAGTGGCATTCGCTTTGCCTGACCCGCCGGCGCGGGTGCATCCGGCCCCCGCGCACTTCTCCCCCGGGGGACCGATCATGCCACGCGGCGACAAGTCGGCGTACACCGACAAGCAGCATCGGAAGGCCGAGCACATCGAGGAAGCCTACGAGAAGCGGGGCGTGCCCGAGGACGAGGCGGCCCGGCGGGCGTGGGCAACGGTGAACAAGCAGTCGGGCGGCGGCAACAAGTCCGGCAGCGGCCGCGGCAAGCCGGACACCGACGGGTCGAGCGAGAAGGGCGGCGAGAAGGGCGGCAAGAAGGGCGGAGCCGCGGCAGCCTCGCGGACGGCGGCCGAGCGCTCCGCGTCCGCGAAGAAGGCCGCCGCCACCCGCAAGCGGAACCGGGCGGCGTCTGCGAAGTGATAACGGATCAGCAGCCACAAAAACACCGAACGGCGGGCCACTCGGCCCGCCGTTCGTGCGTTTCAATTCGCCCCCACGACCTTAGCTACACCCGCTCGTCTCGCCGCAGGTGTCGCACTTCGCGCACGCCCCGCTGCGGACGAGCGTGAGCTGGCCGCAGTTCGAGCACGGGTCGCCCTCGTACCCCTTCTGCTTGGCGATGCGAATCTTCTCCTCCTTCGTGGATACCGGGGCGGTCGAGCGGTTGACCGACGGCATCACGGCGACCGCCGGGGTCGGCCCGTGGCCGTTGCCGTTCGCCTTCCCGTGGCCGTTCCCGCCGCCGTTCGACTTCGCCTCGCCTCCGCCGTTGCCCGGCTTCAGGTGGGCCGACCGGGGGTGGGCGAGCGACGCCGGCGGCGGGGAGACGGGGGCCTCCTTGGCGTCCACCGTCCGCTCGGAGAGGATTTCCTCCGACTCGAAATCCGGCTCGTCCTCGTCGTCGTGGAGGGCGTCGCCCCGCAGGTCGTCGGGGATGACGTGGGCGAGGTCGTGGCGGCCGAGGTAGGTGACGGCCAGCTCGCGGAAGATGTAGTCGATGATCGACGTGGACATCTTGATGTACGGGTTCCCCTGCACCACCCCGTTCGGCTCGAAGCGGGTGAACAGGAAGGCGTCGAGGTACTCCTCCAGCGGCACCCCGTGCTGCAAGCCTAGGCTCACGGCGATGGCGAAGCAGTTCGTCATGCTCCGGAAGGCGGCCCCCTCCTTGTGCATGTCGATGAAGATTTCGCCGAGGGTGCCGTCCTCGTACTCGCCGGTGCGGATGTACATCTTGTGGTTGCCGATCCGCGACTTCTGCGTGTACCCGGCCCGCCGGTCGGGTAGCCGGCGGCGGCGGGCGATGTACCGGATGATGACCTTCTCGGTGATCTTCTCGGCCGCCTTCAGGGCCTCCGGCTTGACGGCCGGGGCCGCGTCCGGCTCCTCGCTCACGGCCGCCAGGGCGGCCGCCTCGGCCGAGTCGGCCACCGAGTTGAGCGGCTGGCTCAGCTTCGACCCGTCGCGGTAGAGGGCGTTCGCCTTGGTCATGAGCTGCCAGGAGAGCCAGTACGCCTTCTTCATGTCCTCGACGGTGGCGTCGTTGGGCATGTTGATCGTCTTCGAGATGGCCCCGCTGATGAACGGCTGGGCGGCCGCCATCATGCGGATGTGCGACTCGGCGCTCAGGAACCGCTTGCCGAGCTTGCCGCACTTGTTGGCGCAGTCGAACACCGGCAGGTGCTCGGCCTTCAGGTGCGGGGCCCCCTCGATGGTCATGGTGCCGCACACGAAGGTGCTGGCTTCCTCGACCTGCTCGCCCACCTCGGGTTCACCCGCCAGCAGGTGGAGGAGGCGAACACCTTCGTCTGCGGCACCATGACCGTCGAGGGCGCCCCACACCTGAAGGCCGAACACCTGCCGGTGTTCGACTGCGCCAACAAGTGCGGCAAGCTCGGCCGGCGGTTCCTGAGTGCCGAGTCGCACATCCGCATGATGTCCGTGGCCCAGCCGTTCATCAGTGGGGCCATCAGTAAAACGATCAACATGCCGAACGACGCTACGGTGGAGGACATCAAGTCCGCCTACTGGCTGTCCTGGCAGCTCGGGACGAAGGCGAACGCCATCTACCGGGACGGGTCGAAGCTGAGCCAGCCGCTCAACTCTGTTGCAGACTCGCCGGAGGCGGCGGCCCTGGCGTCCGTCACGGCCGACGAGCCGGCGGCGGCCCCGCAGCCGGTGGCCGTGCAGGCGGCCGAGCG
>JANPKP010000201.1:0-9765 GCA_031426095.1 Gemmataceae bacterium | reverse complement strand
GGCTGATGTGACGCGATACGGAATCGTTGTTCGTGACATCAGCCGGCTGACGCCGGCCGCTCGACAGATTACAGCAAAAGCACCAAGTCTAGCTTCTTCGCCTCGCCGGCCTTCAGATCGACCGTCTCGTCCGCCTTGCGGTTGGTCGTTTCACGCTCGGCGTAGAGGCGGTACTTGCCCGGCACCAGGTCCGGGAACGAGTACGAGCCGTCCGGCTTCGTCAACGCCCGGGCCTTCTCGGCCCCTTTGTCGTCGAGCAGGATCACCGTCAGCCCGCCCACCGCCAGCGAGTTGTCCGTCGCCTTCCCGGCGATCGAGCCCGGCTCCGGCTTGTTGAAGTCGGCGGGGTCGACCAACTCCACGTCCTGCGACTCGAAGCCCTTGTTGCCGGCCTTCGTGGTGAACTCGGCCGTGACCGTCACCGGGCCGGCGGCGGGCGGCACGGGGATGGCCCCGGCCCAGACGTTCGCCCGCTCGTCGGCCAACTGCCCCGGCACCGGCGTGGCCCCCGACGGCGGGGCGTTCTTGACCGGCCGGCCGAGGAAGAAGCGGACCGACTTGAGCCCCGAGATGGTGGGGTCGCACGTCGCCCGCACGGCCAGCGGCTGGTCCTTGCGGGCCTTCGGGGCGAGGGCGAGGAACTGGACGTTCGCCGGGGGGGCGTTGTCGAACACGACCCGCACCCGGGCCTCGGCCACCACGGTCCCGGCCGCGTCCTTGAGGCGGGCTTCGAGGTCGCGGACGCCGACGAGGAAATCGACCGGCAGCTTCACGTCCCAGTCGCCGAGCGTGCCCTGGAGGACGACCGCGCCGTCGGGCGACTTAAGGCTCGCGGCCGCCCCCTCGCGCTTGGCCGTCGGCAACACGCGCTCGGAATCGACGACGAAGCGGTCGTCCTTGTTCTCCCCGAGCCGCACGTCCAGGGTGGCCCCCTCGGGGGCGTTGTCCACCTCGACGCGGACCGGGAGCGGCTCGGTGCCGGTGGCGAACTCGGCGGCCCGGAGGCGGACGAGCGGGGCCGTGACCGGGGCGAGGCGGACGGTTTCGCCGTCGGTCGGCAGGGTGCCGGCGAAAGTAAAGGCCCGCTCGACGCCGTCGGCCATGAGGGTGACGAGGACGGGCTGGGCGGCGACGCCGGCGGCGGCGAGGTTCTGGGCGTAGAGCGTGAGCGGCGTACCGCCGGGCGGGAGGTCGGCCTTGAGCTTGCCGTCGCGGACGGGGAGGAGGCCGCGGTTGCGGTCGGCGGGGAAACCCATTTCGACCGGGCAGGCCGGGTCGGCGAGCGGGACATCGGGCACCACGCGGACGCTCAGGGCGTTCGGCCGGCCGCCGGCGGCGGGGCGGAACACCACGTCGGTGACGGCCAGGTAGCGGGCCGGGTCGGCGACCTCGACGGGGACGGCGAACCGCTGCACCACCTTCCGCCCCTCGCCCTCCAACACCTCGAATTCGAGCGGCCCGGCGAGGTCGCGGAAGTCCGACGCGGGGGCCAGAGGGGTGCCGTCGGCCGGCACTGAAGTCGGCACCGCCGGTGCTGGGGGCGGGAAGGCGAGGGCCGCCGCCCCGGCCGAGGGGACGACGACCGCTGGCGTTTCGACGCGGAAGCCGGGGAGGCGGACGATCACCGTCCGCGGCTTCGGGCCGGGGTTGGCGAGCGAGAAGTAGTGCGGCCGGCCGGCGGCGAGCGGGCGCAACCGGAGGTCGCTGGCCGGCCGGGGCGGGGCCTTCGGGTCGGTCGCCACGAGCAGCCCGAGCTTGTTCACGACGGCGTCGAGGCCGACGGGGACGCGGCGGTGGAACGTCCGCCCGCCGGCCGTGGCTTCGAGGAGGGTGCCGCGGGCGTCGGGGTCGGGTGGCCGGGTCGTGTCCACGTCGAGGCGGACGGCGGCCCGCTGCTCCCGGCCGGGCGTCACGTCGAGCGTGGCGGGGGCGGTGGCCTGGAGCCAGCGGGGCGACGCGGTGAAGGTTCGGAGCGTGAGCGGTTCGGCCGCCCCGCCGACGAGCCGCAGGCCCACCTCGATCGTGACGGCGTTCCCCTCGGCGGGAAGGGCCACGCCCGGCGGCGGGGTGATGTCCACGAACGGCTCGTCGGCCGACCCGTTGGCCGCCTGCCGGCAGGCGCGGGCGGCCGCCGCGGTGAACGCGGGTCCGGGTCCGTTGGGCAACGGGTCGAGCGGGTCGCGGCCCTCGTAGTCGTAGCGGCGGGCGTGCCACGCCCACACGGCTCGGAGGGGATTCGGGGCGGTCACCGGCTTGCTCACGGCCGTCACATCGACCGGAACGGGGCCGGAGGGCATGACCCAATCGGCGGCCTCCGACGGGCGGGCGGGCACGGCTTCGAACCACGCCTCGCGGACGCGGTCGAGGCGGGCGGCGGGGCCCGCGTCGGCGTCTTCGAGCGACGGCAAGCGATCGTCCGCCGCGCCACTCGCCCGCAGGAGCAGGGCCGACCACGCGGCCTGGCGGGCGGGGCCGTCGGAGGACTGGGGCGAGGTCGAGGCCGGCTGGCGGGGGTCGGTGTAGGCGGGCCGCGTCCGCCCTTCGGCGACGGCGATGTCGTCCAAAGTGTCCTTGCGAATGACACCGTCCGAGAGGCGGGCCGACAACGCGAGGGCGGCGTTCCACAGGGCGGCCCGGTCGGTGGCCGGCGGCAACCCGGTGGCGAGAACGGCGTCCACTTCCCGGGCCACGGCGGGGCTGGCGTCGGAGGCGGCCGCCCGTTCGCGGAGCAGGGCCAACGCCGGGGCGCGGAACGGGCGGGTGAACAGGGCCAGGGCTTCCCGCGCTTCCGCCGCACGTCGCCGCCAGACTTCCACGATCGCGCCCAGAGTGTCGAGCGTGAACGGCTCGGCCGGCGGCCGGAGCGAGTCCACTAGCGCCCGGGTGGCGTCGGCGAACGGGCGAACGGCGGGGAGTGCGATCAGCCCGGCGTCGTACGCGGGGAAGGTGGCCCCGAGGTGGCGGAGGGCGTCGGCGCGTGCGGCGTCGGCCTCGCGGACGGCGTCGGCGAACCCTTTCAACTGGCGGGCCGCACTCGCGGCGTCGGCGAGCCGGCGGCCGGTCTCCTCGCTTGAAACGTACCCGGGCGAGAGGAACGCGGCCTGGGCGTCGGCCCAGCGGCGGTACGCCTCGTCGAGCGCCGGCCCGGCCCACGCCGCAACCTCGGGCACCACGGCCGCGTCCTCGAAGTCGCGGGCCGTGCGGAGGGCCTGGGCGACGCGGGCCGGCGGCACGGCGTCGGCGGGCAGGGCCGCGAGCCGCCGTAGAAGAAGCGTTTCGGCGAACCGCGGCGTCACCTCCTGTGCGGCGAGGAGGCGGTCGAGTTGCCTCAGCCGGGCCGGCGACGGGGCGGGGTCGTCCGCGAGCAGGGCGAACGCGGCGAACGCGAGGGGGGCGTGCGGCTTGGCCTTCAACGGCTCCAACTCGGGCCACGCGACCGGGGCGGCAACGACCACGGGGGCTGGCGTCGCCGGGGCCGGTTCGGGCGGCCGGGCTTCGGCTTTAAGTACGGCCGTCTTCAACTCGGTCGCCAGCGTGGCGTCGGCCAGTATTAGCTTGAGAGCCGCGGCGGCGAGCGAAGGGGCCGGGTCGGGCGGGGTGCCGGCCGCGGCGGTGGCGTCGAGCCGGTCGTCGTCCTTGAAGGCGCGTGCGAGGTCGCGCTGCACGTCGGCGTCGGGGCGGCCGTCGGCCCAGTTTCGCTCGGCCGTCAGGAGGGCGTCCGTCCTCCTCCGCACGGCTTTCGCGGTGCGTGCCACCCTCGGGCCGGCGAGCAACTTGTCGCGCTCCTCCCACGCGGCCTTGAGCCAGTCGGGGTAGGCGGCGAGGGCGTGGTCGATCGTGGCCGGGATGGCGTCCGGTAGGTCGTCGGACGAGACGGGGCGAAGGGTGAAGTCGGCGGCGGTGCCGAACAGGCGGGGCGTCTGGCCGGCGACGGCGTTCGTTTCACTCCACCGGCCGACGCGGGCACGGACGTAGGCCGCGAGTTCGGCGACGCCCACGCGGCGGTCGCGGTCGGCGCTCGGGTTCCAGCCGTCGGCCGCGCCGCGGAGGCCGAGTTCCAGGTAGTGCCCGAAGGCGGTGCGGCCCAGCCCCGGCGAGGCGAGCGGCACTTCCCCGGCGTCGCACGACAGGAGGCAGAGGCGGTTGGCGTCGGCCACCCGTTCCAACTCGCGGACGGCGGCGGCCGAGACCGCTTCCGGCGGGGTCGCCCCCAGCCCCGGCCGGCCGAGCGGGTGGAGGTCTAGAATAAGCAGTTTGTGCGTGGCGGGGCAGTCGCGGAAGAGTTCCAACGCTTCGGCCAGCGCGACGCGGTTGCGGGGGTGGTCGCCGAGCGGGTCGGCGGCGAGGAGGTACGCCCGGCCGGCCGAATCGACGCCGGCGGGGCCGCCGAGGGTCAGCACCACCGGCGTCCCGACCGGACGGCCGGCGAGGGCTTTCAACCGAAGGCGGATCGCGTCGCGGCTCGGGTTCGGGGCCACCGCGTCGAGCGGCTTGCCGAGCCACCCGCCGTCGGCCAGGGCCTTGCGGTCCTGCTCGGACCACGGGACCACGCCGGGCACCCCGCCGGCCCCCGGTTCGGTCGTGATGCCGAGCGGCAGCCACGCCGCCGCCCGCGGCGGCGACAGCCAAAGGAGGACGCCGACGGCCACACCGCCGACGGCGATAACCGACAGGAGTACGCCGAGCAGACGCCGCCGGCGGGGGCCGCTCGGCGAGTCGTCCTTGTGGGTCCGCCACACGGTCGGGGTCGTGTCGTCGGCCATCACTGGCACCCTCGTGGTTCCTGTCAGCGGCCGGCTGCCGGGGGCTGCGGGCGGGCCGCCCCGGCGGCCGGGGCGGGGGCCTGGTCGATCTTCAGATAGTGCCCGGCGTCGGCCGCCTTGCGGAGCGCGTCGGCCGCCGACACCAGTTCCAGGCCGGTCAACTGCCCCTCGATGGTGGCCGCCGACGGCGGGGCATCGGCCCACCAGAAGACGGACGTGGACTTGTTCGCCCCGGTGTAAAACCGCGCCTCGGACCCGCCCGGCGACAGCCCCAGCGGGCGTGCCCAGAACGGCGTCCCGGCCGGGTGCGTGAGGCGGACGACGAGGCACTTCTTTACTTCGATGCGGCCGGCGGCCACCGCCACCGGCTGGTCTTCGAGGCGGATCGCATCGACCGTCACGGCGTCGTCGCCCACCGCGACGGGGGTAGGCGGTAGGGTCAGCGGGTGGCCGCCCGGGAGCGACCACGACGCGGCGGCGGGGAACGGCCCGGCCGGGTGCCACCACGCTTCGAGCGTCGGCGTGGCGAGCGCCTTCCCGCCCGGGAGCGCCGGCCAGCCGGCCACGTCGAGCGTCCACGCCGGGGCCGGGTAGCCGGGCTCGGCGGCGTACCGCAGGGCGAGCGGCGGCGGCTTCGGCACCGTCGGCGTGAGGGCGAACCAGACGTCGCCGACGCGATCCGCTGTGAGAAGGGGCACGTCCGTCGGCCGGCCCTCGACGGCCGCCAACATGCGGACGGCGTTCTTGTCGAGCGACTGATTTTGCAGCAGCGACAGCCGGCCGTTTGCGTCGTCGTCGGCCCGGCTGCGGGCCAGCGCCGGGGCCTCGGCGGCGTACCAGACGCGGTCGGTAGTCAGCGCCCCGCGGTCCTCGCGGAGCTGCATCAGGAGGCGGTCGCCGGCTTCGAGGGCGAGTTCCCGGCGGTACTCGCGGTCGGCCAGCACCCGCAGTTCGTATGTGCCCGGCGGGAGGCGGCCGGGGTACCAGTTGTCCGCCGAGTCGTCGCCGGCCGAGAGGTCGATGGACGCGGGGGCGTTGCCCCTCGTGGCCACCGGCACCACGCGGTAGCGGATGCGGGGGTTGAGCCCGGAGCGGAGCCAGCCGAGGACGTCGGCCGCCCTCTCCGGGGGGACGAAGACGCCGGCGGGACTGAACTTCGTGACCGCCTCGAACTGGGCCTGCGACGCGACTTCTGTTTTGTCCGTGACCTTGAAGGCGACCACGCCGAGCCGAACGTCGCCGCCGCCGAACTCGGTGCGGAGGGCGTCCTTGATCGCCTGCTTGCGGGGATTTAACGCCGCGTCTTCGGCGAAGCGGTTGTCCACGCAGTCGGAGATCAGCACCACCGCCTTGAACGGCCCCGGGGCGTCCCGCAACCCGTCGCGGGCACGGAGCAACGCACGCATCACCGACGACTCGTTCCACGGCCCCAGCCCGCGGAGCGTGCCTTCGAGGTTGTCCGCCGCGGCGGCGTTGTTCCGCTCCCACCGCGTCGGCGGGAGTTGCTCCGTGATCGAGTCCTCGGGCAGGGCCGAGTCGCCGCCACGCTGGCCGAACGACCAGACGCTCACGTTCGTGCCGGCCGGGAGCTGGCGGAGGAGTTTGGCGAGCACGTCCACGGCCGCCGGGTAGTGGCCGGGTGCGCCGTTGCCGCCGGGCGGCGGCCCCATGCTGCCCGAGCAGTCGAGGACGAACGCCACGGACCCGGTCGCGGTGCCGTACTTCGCCTGCAACAGCGGGTCGGCCCGGACGGCGAGGGTGGCGGCCGGCGGCGGCGGGACGCGGGACGCCACGCGGTCGGCGACCGGGTAGTAGGTCACCGGCGAGTCGGCGGCGATGAGCCGGCCGCGGAAGAAGCCCATGAGCTTCGACGCGGCCGCGACGGCGGTGGGCACGGTCGGCCTCGCCCCGGCCGGCGGGCGGACGGTCTGCACCACCGCGGCCGGCGTCCCGGCCGCCGTGTCTCGCACCTCGCGGGCCGGCGGGGCGGGCGGCTTCTCGCCGGGGAGCGGGGCTGCGGGGAACGGGTCGTCGGCCCAGAACACGGCGAACCCGGGCCGGGGCGTCCCCTTCGCGTCCCGTTCGATGGGGAACGCGACGGTCAGGTCCGGCTGGTCGGTGAGCCACTGCTTGTCGGCGGTCACGGGCCGCAAGGGGAACGGGTCGGCGGCCGCCTGCCGCGTCGCCCACGCCGCCCCCACGGGGCCGAGGTCGCGGCCACGGACACGCTTGGCGTCGGCGAGTAGGTGATCGACGGCGACACGGTAGTAAGGAGTCGGCCCGCCGTACCAGTGGTCGGCGTCGGTGCGCTCCGCCTGGGCGAGCAGCACCGCTTCCGCGTCCCGCCGGCGGAGGAGGTCGGCCGGGCTGGTTTTCAGCGCGACCGTGACGCCGGCGGGGGCGAGGCGGACGCGGCGGTCGGCGAGCCGGAGGGTGTTGAGGTCGGCATCGGCCCCGGCGGGGGGGATGGTGCCGAGTACCTTGCCGAGCATCGCCCCCACGTCCGCGAGGGTGGCCCGGCCGTCGGCCTGAAGGGCGAAGTTGTTCAGGCGGAACTCGGCCTGCGTGAAGCCCTGTGGTTCCGGGAATGCGTCCGCGCCGACGCGGGAGAGTTCGAGCAAGCCCCGCCAGCGGGCGGTCTGGAACGCCTGTTCGCGGGTGGCGGCGGCCGACACTTCCGGCAGCGCTTCCGGCTGCGTCACGCCGGTGACGAGGAGCTGCCGCGACACACGCCGGGCTTCCACACCGAGCCGCACGCGCTTGGCGGGAGGCGTTCCCGTCGCGGGCGGAACCGCGAGAAGGGCGTCGGCCGCGTCCCACCAGTGGACGAGGTCGGCCCGCGTCTCCCGCCTGGCGTCGAACTCGGGGCGGGTTGCGATCTGTGTGTCGGTCGCCTTCGAGAGGCGGTTGTCCAAGTCGTGGAAGTACGTGCCGAGAACCAGTGACATGTCCTGGACGCCGCCAAGCGAGTTTACCCCAACACCCGGGGTCGAGTTGATGAATGACCCCGAAGCGTGGATCACTCTCCACGTCTCCCGGGCGGCCAACGACGCCTCTTCGCGGGTGTGCCGGGCGACCGGACCTTCGCTAGCGGGGAAGTAGGTGAGCCAGTCCGCGAGTGTGGGCAGCCGGGCTGCCCCGTGGTGATAACTTCCGACGGCCCCCCGCACCAACCTCGCCTCCTGCTCGGCCATTTGGTACCAAATACGGGCCCTCCCCCCGTGTCTGGCCGACTCTGTCCAGTGGGCCTCGTCGGAGGCGAACGCCAAGTCTTCGGCGGCGCGGCGCTCTTCATCTGCCTTCCTAAGCGTGGCCCGTACCCACGGCAGCACGTAACCCGCATAAGCCTCCCCGTCCGGCGGCAAGCCCACCGCAACCGCTTCGGCTTGCGTCCGCAGGTTCAGCAGCGACCCCAGCAGCGGCCCCGCAGGGTCGGCCTTCGAGAATCGCGGGGCGTGTGCCGCGAACATCGCCAGGAGGTGAAGCTCCGAAGGCCGCACCGTCGACCACTCGGCGACGAGCGGCACCAGTGTCGAGCCGGCGGCGAGGCGGGACGCGGGATCGACCGCCACCCACTTCACGAGGGCCGAACACCAGAGGAGACGCACGGCTTCCGGGTCGCGGTCGGGGACGGAGCCGCGGGCTTCGGCCCACAGTTTGGCGCGGTCGGCGGCCGGGGCGGACGCGAGGCGGGCGATGCCGTCGGTGATGGCCGGCGGGATGTCGCGCGAGCCGGGCACGCCGCCGACCGCGAACGGGAGGGCGAGCGATTGCGGGGAAACGTCCAGCCGGCGGGCGGCCTCGATGCGGCGCTTGGTATCGGCCGCCTTCGCCCGCACCTCGCCGGCCGCCTCGGGGGTGTCGGCCAAAAGGAGGTGTTCGTACCGCAGCACCCACGCCTCGTACTCCCGCCACAGGTGCGGGGTGGCCGTCAGAGGCGACGGCGTGGACGCGGCGAGGGTGCGGTACTCGTCCCACGCCCGCTCCAACTCCGGCGGCGGGTCGAACGGCGTCGGCGTCGGCGTCGGCACTTCCGTCTTGGGGTCCACGGTATCGACGTGGATGGCCCGCGCCCGCTTCTCGCCTTCAGGCCCACGCGGGAGCAGCACCGGCGTTTGCAGGGCGGCCCGGTGGTCGCGGGCCCAGTCGTGGACGCGGGGGCGGACGTACTCGAACAACTCCCACGCGGTGAGCCGGCGGTCGCGGTCGGCGTCGGCCGGGCCGGCCATCCCGAGTGCGAGGTAGTGGCCGAACGCCGAGCGACCCCACTCGGGGGAGGCCCACGAGCGCTCGTCCGTGCCGCTGCTCGACACCACGACGAGGTTCGGAATGGCGGCGATGTCGGGTTCGAGGCGGTCGAGCGCGTCGGCGAAGTCGTTGTGAAGGATGCCGAGGTCGGGGTACGCGGCCGGCTGGGTGGCGTCCAATACGAGGAGCTTGTGCTTCTCGGCCGGGAGTTTCTTGAGGCGGTCGAGGACGGCGGGCAGGCGGAGCCGTTGGGCCGGGTCGGGGGTGGCGTCGTCCGGGAAGAGGAACGCCCCGTCGCGGTCGCGGCCGCCGTGGAGGGCGAGGACGACCACCACCGTCTTTTCCTTCATCGCGTCGAGGTCGGGGAGGAAGTCGGTGACCGCCCCGCGGGTGAGGCGGACCGGCTCCGCAGGCCCACGCAGCCGCCCGCCGCGCGAAAGGAGGCTGCCACTACCGGGCTTCGCCATCGCGGCGAGGTCGCGGCCGGCGGCCTTCCCGGTGCCGTTCGGCGGCACGGCGAGGTTCGTCTCGTAACCCGCTTCAACGACAACGAGGTACGCCGGGGCCGGGGGCCGCAGCCAGAGCGCGGCGTAGCTGACGGCCGCGAGGACGGCGACGAGCAGCGCCGCGACGCCGCCGACCTTGAGCCAGCGGGTGCGGTACGGGGCGGCGGCCGGCGGGGTCCGCCAGGCGGGGCCGGCGGCCGGGGGCGGGGCGGCCGGGGCGGCGGGGCCGCGCCAGTCGGCGGGGCGGG